>JBKJQB010000155.1:0-5295 GCA_046594105.1 Thermoanaerobaculia bacterium | reverse complement strand
GCTCGGGAAAAAAGATGTCGGAAAAGGGAGCATCGTGCGGGACGAAGGGAAGCGAACCGCGGCGGTTTCGGGCGTCCTCGATGTTGCCCGCATCCTGGGCTTCGAGGTGAAGGGTCTGGTGGAGAGCCCCATCAAGGGTGCTGAAGGGAACGTGGAGTTCCTCATGCACGCGACGCGACTGATGGAACGAGGGTAACCAGCCGGCAGACGCTGTCGCCGTCACGAAGAAATCCCGATCGTCATCCTGAGCGGTGTGGGTGGTGGGCGGGAAGCGAAGGATCTGCAATCACGCGGATGTTGCTGGGAGCAGTTGCGACGCTGCAGATCCTTCGGCGTCTTCGCGCCTCAGGATGACGAGATCCTTGCGAACCAACGCCGAGTGAACGCGACTGAGACCAAAATCGTGGCGGACGCTTTGCGAACCAACGCCGCCGGCCGTGCCGGCTACGGGCGCAGTGAGAAATACTGGCGCAGCCCGTCGCGCCAGGACTGAGGCTTCGCGCCCGTGAGGCTCTCGTAGCGCTCTGTCGACAGAACCGAATACGCCGGCCTCGGCGCCGGTCGAACGAACTCCGATGTGCTCACGGCCTTGATCTCCGTCGCTGCGCCCGTCAGTGAAACGATCTCTCTTGCGAAGTCGAACCAGGTGCATTCGTTTTCGTCGGCGTAGTGCACGATTCCCCGGGCATCCCCGGAATGGTGCGCCAGAATCGACAGCTCGACGATGGCGCGCGCCAGATGCGGTGTGTAGGTCGGACGACCCCTTTGATCGTCAACGACGCGTAAAGGGTTGGTCCCCTTGCGTACCTGGTTGCGGATGGCCTCGACGAAATTCGGGCCATGGGTTCCGAACAGCCACGCGGTGCGCAGGATCACGAACGCGCTCGCCTCGGCGGCCGCCTGTTCGCCGAGGAGCTTCGATCGTCCATACGCGGACAGGGGAGCCGGCGTGTCATCGACCTCGTAGGGCAGACGCTTCGTCCCGTCGAAGACGAAGTCGGTGGAGAGATGCGTGAAGAGTGCTCCGCAGGTGTTCGCTGCGCTGGCCAGAGAGCGCACTGCCGATCCATTGATGTCGTTGGCGGCCGGCTCGTCTTTCTCGGCATCGTCCACGCGCGTGTAGGCTGCGCAGTTGACGATGATGTCCGGTCGAATGGTTTCGAGCCGAGCGTGGACGGCGGAGGCGTTGGCGATGTCGAGATCGGCGCGACGCAACGCCACGACGTCTTCGTGCCGCTGCTGGAGTTCGCGCACGACATCGTGGCCGACCATGCCCGCCGCGCCTGTGACCAGCCAGCGGAGGGTCACTGGTATTTTCCGTCAGCGTTGGTCTTCAGTTTCACTTTGATCAGTGTCGTCTCGCGGACAGTGATCAGGCCGAGTGTGAGCATTCCGTAGAGCAGGCGGGCGTTGTCCGCTGGATCGAGCGGTGCCGTGTTCACCAGGTCGGACAGCGCGCGCTTTCCGTCGATGTGCTCCAGAAGACGCGACTCACTTTCCTCTGACTCGTAATTCTCGAGCTGCACACCGGTTCGGTCATAGATCGTGGAGCGCGCGCCCAAACGCGCCACGATGGCCTTGGGGTCCGGCATCCGACGAACTCCCTGCATCACTGCCGCCGGCACGCTGATCCGCACCTTGATGAACTCCAGGCGCTTGTCCCTTCCCGGGGTGAACCCCACCGTGCCGAAGTCCCACGCAAAGATCGTCCAGAGAATCTCCTCGATTTGCGCCTGAACCGCTTGATTCAGATCCTCCTGGTTCAGGAGTTTCATCTCCACCAGGGCGGTGCCGTGGCGCTTGCCGGTGGCGCGGACACGCTCGAGGCTGGCGTCGTAATCGGCGCGGGTGATGCGGCCTTCGCGCATGAGCCGGTCGCCGAGGGATTCCGAGATCTGGTTGGTGGTGGCGAAGATGATTTCGCCGCGCTCCAGATAGATGCGCTTGACCTCTTCTCCACGGGAGCAGTCGAGCCGGCCCGGGGCGCGGTACTGGTAGATTTTCGCGAGAACCTGTGGAAGAGGAGTCTCTGCGAGTTCCGTGATGTAGAGCGGGGCGGCGGGCTCAGGGGTGAATGGCGCCACGAAAAGGGTTCCGAGGAGAAGCAGTTACGCGTTCTTCTTCTCTTCGAGCGCAGGCTTCTTCTCGTCCCGGTTCTTGAGACCGTCGCGGAAGTTGGAAATCCCTTCGCCAAGTCCTTTGCCCAGCTGCGGGAGCTTCCCCGCGCCGAAAACCACCAAAATGATGGCGAAGATGATCAGTAGTTCCGGCACTCCGAGTGAACCAAACATGGAAGCCTCCGATGGCCTGGAGGACCGATTTGCCGGTCCTCAATGAAGCGCCAGTGTAATACGGAA
This sequence comes from Thermoanaerobaculia bacterium, assembly GCA_046594105.1. GTDB lineage: Bacteria > Acidobacteriota > Thermoanaerobaculia > Gp7-AA8 > Gp7-AA8 > JBDSGC01. The sequence goes on along the minus strand of JBKJQB010000155.1, from coordinate 2,938 downwards.
CAAGGAGTTCCGTGTGGATCACAGACTGTCCGGGTGCGGAGTTCGTTTACGTGGCCCGGGAGCCACGGTCACCGCCTCGCCGACGTGCGAAATACATCAGGCCCACGGCGATATCGTCCTCTCTCCAAACCAGAATGCCGCGGTAGTCATTCGCGTTACCATCCGGTCAATGATCGACCTGGGGATCGACCTCACCGGACTGAACCCTCAACAGCGCGAGGCCGCCACGCACGGCGACGGGCCGCTGCTGGTTCTTGCCGGCGCCGGCTCGGGAAAAACGCGGGTCATCACCTACCGCATCGGCTGGCTCATCGGTGAGCATGGGGTTCACCCTTCCAACATTCTGGCGGTGACCTTCACCAACAAAGCGGCTGCCGAAATGCTGCATCGTGTCGAGCGCCTCGTCCCCAACATCGGCGGCAAGCCGTGGATCGGGACCTTCCACTCCACCTCGCTCCGCATGCTCCGCCGTTACGCCGACCGCCTCGGATACACGAAGTCGTTTGCGGTCTACGACACCTCCGACCAGATGACCCTGGTGCGGCGCTGCATGCGCGAGCTGCAGATGAATGATGAGGCCTTTCCGCCGCGGTCGGTGCTCACCCGTATCTCCCACGCGAAGAATGAGCTGATCGGCCCCGCTGAATACGAGAAGACCAACCTCGATTTTTTCGGCGCACGCGTCGCCGAGGTCTATCGGATGTACCAGAAGCGTCTGAAGGAATTCGACGCCATGGACTTCGACGACCTGATCGGCAAGTACGTGCAGCTCATCGAACAGCACGAGGATGTCCGCGAGGAGATTCACGGCCGGTTCCAGCACCTGCTGGTCGACGAGTACCAGGACACCAACCGCGCGCAGTACATGCTCATCAAGGCGCTGACGGGACCGCGTGGCAACGTGGTGGCAGTGGGCGACGAGGACCAGTCGATCTACCGGTTCCGCGGCGCCGACATCAACAACATCCTCAATTTCGAGCGCGACTTTCCCGGCGCGCGCATCATCAAGCTGGAGCAGAACTACCGCTCCACGGGAAACATCCTCGCGGCGGCCACCGGCGTCGTCTCCAACAACATCGCCCGGAAAGGAAAGACGCTGTTCACCGCCGATGGCAGCGGAGAACCGGTGCGCATCGTGACCTGCAGCAACGAGCGGGAAGAGGCGCAGTTCGTCATCGAGAAGATCACCGGCGCGCGGAATCGGTATGCGCTGACCGACTACGCGGTGCTGTTCCGCACCAACGCGCAGTCCAGACCGTTCGAAGAAGAGTTGCTGCGCGCGAACATCCCCTACTCGGTGGTGGGCGGCGTGAAGTTTTACGAGCGCGCCGAGATCAAGGACGTGCTGTCCTTCCTGCGGCTGGCCATCCGTCCGCATGACACCCCGTCGATCGATCGGGTGATCAACGTGCCCTCCCGCGGCATCGGTGACACCAGCACCAAGGCGCTGAATGAGGCGGCCACGTCGCAGAACGTTTCCCTGTGGACCGTGCTGGAAGGCGACCTGGCGTTCCTTCCGCCGCGCGCTGCCAAAGCGGTCAAGGAGTTCCGCGACATCATTCACGATCTGCAGCGCGTGGTGACCAATCCACTGCCGGAGTTCATGGATTACCTGCTGCTGCGCACCGGCTACCGGCGCATGTTGTCGGAGTCGCGCGACATCCAGGATGAGTCAAGGCTGCAGAACATCGACGAGCTCCTGAACTCCTCTCGCGAGTACTGGGAGCAGAACGAGGGCGCTTCGCTGGCCGACTACCTCGACTCGCTGACGCTGATGTCGGATCTCGACCGCTACGAGTCGCAGAAGGGCGTGACCTTGATGACGTTGCACGCGGCGAAAGGGCTGGAGTTCAAGGTGGTCTTCCTCACCGGACTCGAGGAAGGCGTGCTGCCGCACTCGCAGTCGCTGGACAAGAATGAAGACCTGGAGGAAGAGCGCCGGCTCTGCTATGTCGGCATGACCAGGGCGCGCGAGCAGCTCTACTGCGTCCACTGTCTGGAGCGGCGGCTGCACGGCCAGTTCCGCGAACAGAGTCCGTCTCCGTTTCTGGCGGAGATCCCGGAGGAAGTGCGCGAAGAAACGCGTCTGGCACGCACTCGCTACAGCTCCGAAGCGCCCTCCTGGCGGGAAAAGCCGATGGGCGGTTCGGACCGCTACACCGACCGCTACTCGGGTGAGCCATCGCGACGGGGTGGATCGTCGTCGTCCGGTTACAGCCGGCCCTCGTCGAATGCGCGCCCCCCCTCCCGTCCCTCGCCGCTTCCCCCCCCTTCGCGCGCAGCCTCGGCTCCGCCCGCTCCGCGCAAGAACGAGTCAGTCAACGGCGTGCTCTCGTTTTTCAAAGACGCACCCGTGCAGTTCGATCCCTCTGCCATCGCCGCAGCGTCCTCGCGTCCCCAGGCGACCACCGAATACAAGCGAGGCACCCGCGTGCGCCACGAACAGTTCGGCGAGGGCACGATCCTGACCATGGAAGGGTCGGGCGGCGATGCGAAGCTCACGGTCTACTTCGAGCGCGCCGGATCGAAGAAGTTCATCGCCAAATACGCGAAGCTGATCAAGGTGTGATTCGGAGGTTTCGTCATCCTGAATCGCGAGGCAGGCCGGGGCTACGTTCGCTTCGCTCAGAACCACGGAGCGCACGTTCATCTCCCACTCATCGGCTCATCGCGCTGTTTCCCAGCTTCCAAGAAACTCCAAGGTTCTATCCGGGGTTGCGGGCGCTCTCGCTGCTGGAATCAAGGGGCCGGAACCTCAGATCTGTCCTCCGCCCGCGTCAGCGGGCGCAAGAATTTAGCCCCCGGCGCAAGCCGGGGGTTCTCCGAGCCCATCAGAAACGAGCCCGCGTAGCGGGCGACAGAAGAGGTCCGGAGTTGGATCGCAGGGCGACTACGTTGCGCTTCTGTCGCCCGCTACGCGGGCTTGCAAGCGTGGGCT
>JBKJQB010000090.1:0-44508 GCA_046594105.1 Thermoanaerobaculia bacterium | reverse complement strand
CGATCCGGCGAAGAGACTGACGCTCGGAAATGACACGCCGGCGAACCGCGCCTGGTAGGCGCGCGACGCAATGCCGGTCGCATTCGGCGGTCCCTGGGGGAACCGGGCGATGATTCCGTCCTGCCAGGCGCGGTTCGCCGGCGTGTCATTTCCGAGCGTCAGTCTCTTCGCCGGATCGAGATCGCTGGGAAGGAACACTCCCCGCGTCGTCAGCACGTCGCCTTTGTCCTGCACCTGATCGGTGTTCAGGAATGCGAACAGCCTGTCCCGCAGGATCGGAAAGCCGGCGGTGGCGCCGAACTGGCGGCGATAGTGCTTGCCGTGGTTCATGGACACCTGGGTGGCGTCGCGGGTGATGTATTTGTTGTCCTGCCCATATCCGTAAATCTCGCCATCGATGTCGTTGGTTCCCTGTTTGGTCTGCACCAGCACGACGGAGCCATAACCGCGGCCGAACTCGGCGCTATAGCTGTTGGTCAGGATCTGAAACGACTGGATGGTGGCTACCGGAACGTTCTGCCGGTGCTGGTTTTCCGAGGCGTCGTCGTTGTTGACGCCATTGATCTGGAAGGTCGCGCCGCGCGTTCCGGTCCCGTTGAAGTTCACGGAAGAACCGGATGACAACGCCGGGTTGTCCTGGCCGCTGGTCGGGTTTTCCTGGTAGCCGCTGAAGGTGGAAGCCAGCTTGAGAAAATTCGTCTGGTCGGCCGAAGGCAGATTGGCGATCTCCCGCGCCCGCATGGTCTGCTTGATCTCGCCGTCCGCGACGTCGATGCGCGGAGCGTCAGCGGAGACCGTCACGCTTTCCTGCAGAGTGGGATCGAGCGTCAACTCCTCAACTGCGGTCTGGTTCAGATCGACCTGCACGTTGTTGTGGCGGGCGGTGCCGAAGCCCGACAGTTCGGCCAGCACGTTGTACCGTCCGATCGGCAGGAACGGCGCGTTGTAAGTGCCCGCCCGATCGGTGGTGACGATGCGCTGCAGGCCGGTCTGGACATTGCGGATGGTCACCGTGACCCCGGGCAATGCCCCTCCGGATCGATCGGTGATCATGCCGCGCATCGTGCCGGTCACCGTCTGAGCGCTGAGCGTGGTGACAACGAGAGAGACCAGGGCAATGACCAGAAGCAGCCGAAGCTTCATGCCTTCCTCCGCGATTCAATTGTAGGGAACGATTTGGATAGGCAGACACTACGACGCGGGCAGTGCGCAGTCAAGAAGTCTCCCGGCGGCGCAGCGCTTTCCAGCACAATGAGCCTGTGAGATCGAGTCGTCGCGGTTGTCTTCGCTGGTTCGCGGCAGTGCTGATCCTCTTCGGCGTGGCCGCCCTCGTGGTTCTCCGCTCCACAGCGTGGCTGGCATCCCTCGGCGGGCGCGTGACCGGCACGCGGCTGGAGCGCGCGCGGCACTCCCCTCAACACGGCGAAAGGGGTTTTCGGCCTGACGGATTTCCCGCGGCCTGGTCACAGAGACCTCACAAACCGTCCGGGCCTTGTTCCGCGGGGCGCTTCTGGTCTGGCCGCGCCAGCCGTGCAACTTCGTGGGCCAGATCGACAGGATCAATCGGCTTCTGTCGGAACGAGTCGAAGCCGGCGGCGATGATCCGGGCCCGCTCGTGCGGCCGGCCCAGCACCGTCAACGCCAGCGCCGGCGTAGCGCATCCCCCTCGGCGCACGTCTTCGAGGAACGAGCAACCGTCCCGATCCGGCAGCGCGATATCGCACACGACGACACCCGGCTTCCACTGGGCAAGGAGATCGGATGCCGCACCAGCTGTCCCCACGCACCTCACGTCAGCGCCACAGCGCTTGAGCATGGCCGCAAGCACTTTCTGGTTATCCACTTCGTCCTCGACGATCAACACTCGCACGTGATCAAGAGCCGGCAATGCTGCTTTTCGGGCCCCCTCGTCGCGACCGACGAACTCCTCGGTCAGTGTCGCTTCGAGGAGCGGCAGCAGGATGGTGAAGGCAGCGCCCTGCCCCTCGCCTTCACTGACCGCCTCGACGCGTCCGCCGTGCATCTCGACGAGATGCCGCGTGATGGCAAGACCGAGCCCGAGGCCGCTCTTGCGCGCACCATCCGTATCGCCCTGGCGGAAGCGTTCGAAGACATGCGGCAACATCGAAGGTGCGATGCCGCGACCGGAGTCCCGGATCTCAATCAGCGCGAACGTGTCTTCGCGTCCCAGCCGAACCACGATCTTGCCGCCCTCGGGCGTGAACTTGATGGCGTTTCCGATGACGTTGCCGAACACCTGTTCCAGGCGACCGGCATCGCCGAACACCTCGTAACTTTCTTCGGGCGCCTCGAACAGCAGCGAGAGTCCTTTCGCCGTTGCCGTCGGTCGTGCCGATCGCACAGCCTGATCGACGATCGCAGCGAGATCGATATTCTTCAGATCCAGACGGAGTTTGCCCGAAGCGATTCGCGACTCGTCGAGAAGGTCTTCGATCAGTTTCGCCTGGGCCAGCGTGCTGCGCTCGAGCGCCTCCAGCGCCTCGCGGTGCGTGTCCTCATCCAGGTCGCCCAGAGCGAGCATGCGGGTCCACCCCAGAATGGAAGTCATGGGTGTGCGCAGCTCATGGGACACGATGGCGATGAATTCGTCCTTTGCCCGGTCGGCGGCACGCAGATGCTCCGCCCCTTCCTCGGCGCCGCGCTTCTGCTCCTCCAGATGAACGAGGTCCGTCACGTCCTCGACGCGGTGAATGATGTGGGTCAATTGACCAGCGACGAAGACCGGCGAGTTGATGGGGCTCCGGTAGCGTTCCTCAAAGCCGCCGCCATCTGCAAGGGGCCGTGGAATGTCGTACTTCTGAACCGCCATCGTGTGAGGTTTGCCGGTGCGCAGAACCGTCTCCAGCGAAGCTCGCACGTTGTCCACGCCGGTGGCCCCGGGGTCGTCAGGATTGTCTGGAAATACCTCAAAGAGAGGCCTGCCCATGATGGTTTCGCGGTCGGTCATCGTGGCCGAGAGGTAAGCATCACTCGCAGCGACGATGCGTAGCTCCGAATCGACGACCATGTGCAGCGACGGCGCCGACTCAAACAGCACACGAAAGTCCGGTGAATCGGCCACCGCGCGATCCTACCCCAAGCGCCGAAAATCGCGGGTCACCTCTCCACCTGGCTTCCCGGCTTCCCAGCCGCGGAGCGGCGACATCTAAGTAGCCCAAGGCGTGAGCCTTGGGTCCGCTCATCTCCCCTTCCATCGGTCGTCCCCTCGAACGACCCCGACTCATGCCGCTCACCGCCTACTTTGCGCAACAGTGATCGTTGAACTTCGCGCTGATGGGTGTGACGCGCTCCTTGTCCTCCACACTGATGGCCCGCGGGAAAAGGATGTTGTTCTCCAGGTGGATGTGGCGGTGGATGTCCTGCTCAAACTCCTGGAGCTTGATGAACAGTGCCTTGTAGCTGTTGCACGCTTCCGCGGGGAGGGTGTAGTTCGCCGTCAGCGTCCGGATCTCGAGCAGCTTTTCGCCGACCACTTCGTGCTCCAGGATCATCATGCGGATCGGATTGCGCGCCGTGCCAAAGAACGGCTGCGGTGCCTCTTTGCCGATCATCGAAGCGGTCTCCACCGCATTGATGTAGGGGAAGAGCACCTGTTCCTCCTTCATCATGTGCGGGATCAGGTCGTCGGACAATTCCAGAACGAGTTTCTCGATCAGCCGCAGCTCGATGTGATTGGCCCCGTGCACCTCGCGCACCTTCGTGGCCACCGTGGTCAGCATGCTCAGTGCTTCGCGCGTGTATTGATGATGCGTACTCACGATGAACGCGATGATTTCGGACATCGGCTGGTGATCCCAGCTGCGCTCGCCAGTGGATGGTTTCGGGGCTGTGGAAATCAGAGTCAGGAGCTCGTCGGGAGTGATGCCGCTTCCGATGCAGGCCTGCTCGATGGTCTGCTTCCCTTTGCAGCAGTAGTCGATCCCCAGCCTCTCCAGAACCATGAGCGACTGCGGGAAGGCGGTGGCCAGGTCGGCGACGGTATTCGGTGTGGTCTGCATTTGCGGATCTCCTTTGGCTGCAGAGCCAGTCTGCGACAGGTCGAGCCGCCGGCAAATGACATCGGTCATACGCCGGAGCGGTTCGATCAGATCGTCTGGGAGATTTCCCGCAAGGCACTGAGGGCGGGGATGGTGAAACCGGTCTTTTCAGTCAACACCAGCTCTTCCTTGTGCCAGCGACTCATCAGCCGGATCGCCGTCTCGATGGTCGTCCCCAGGAGGTCGGCCACTTCCTGACGGGAAAGCGCGAGGGGGATGAAGACCCCTCCGTTGCGCGGAGTGCCGAGGCGCTCGGCAAGAGTCAGAAAGAGTCGCGTGGCCCTCCCCTCGACGGAGCCGGTCATGTCGGCCAGCCGCTTGTTGACCATCATCAGGCGCATGGTCAGACCGCCGAGCAGACTGCGAGTCATCTCCGGTCGTCCGGCCAGCAGCTGAAAAAACTCCTGTTCGGGCAAGGAGACGATCCCGGATGGCTCGATGGCAATCGCGGTCGCCGGGAAGGGGCGGCGCTCGAAGACGGCCACCGCACCAACCGGTTCCCCGGGGCCGAGCAACTCGATGATGATGTCGCGGTTGCCCGCCGACTTCACGATCTTCACGCGGCCGGTGTAGAGGAAGTGGATCCGATCGGCTGGATCCCCTTCCCGGAAGATGACCTCTCCCTTCTCGTAGCCACGCATGCGGCACAGCGGCTCCACTGCGATCCGATCCTCCGTCTTCAGCGTCGCCAGCAGAGGCACAGAATCAAACGGAACGTGAGCCTGGATCGCCACTGCGCTCGATTATGGCACGGTGATTCTCAGCGCCTGAGCGAGGCCGTCGTCTCCACTCAGAGGCGATCAGGCTGCCGGCACCGGTCGGTGCAGGATGCTTGCGGCGAGGTGACGGAGCAGACCGAAGAACGTCAGCGCCCAGGCAGCAAGGGCAAGGAATCCGAACACGTTCGGGACGAACATCAGGAACGGCGCGTTCGCGATTGTGGCCAGGCGGAACGTGCAGACCGTGTACATGCCCAGCGGAAAGACGGCCCCCCAGTACAGCGGGTGATAGGCCAGCGGAAAGCGCTTGTAGCCATGCCGCCAGAATCCGAGGATCAGCAACATCGGAATCCACCAGGTGGCCGTGGCCCAGAAGAACAAGGTGAAGCCGAGGAGAAACGGCTGCAGCCGGAGAAGGAGCGGCGACCGTGCAGCGTTGGCGATGAGTAGCGTGCCGGCCAGCGTGGAGATGGCCATCGCTCCCATGTTGATCCAGTACGGAGGCATCAGGTCGGACGGCAGGAGGCGGAAGAAGGTGTAGCGGTAAAAGATCAGCGAGATCAGCCAGATGTAGAGCATTCCGCCGGCGAGCCAGAAGCAAAGGCTGACGAACAGAAGGATGTCGGCGCGTCCGATCGAGGGGGCAAGCAGCGAGGCCAGCGTGGAGACCGATTCCGTGGCCACCACGGCAACCAGCCAGCCTCCGCTGATGCCCTGTTCCAGCGTTGGCTTGCTCTCCTTCACCGTGAACGCGGTGAACACCGCGTAGATCAGGAACAGCCAGAGCGTCAGCGTGGCCATCCAGAACGCGAAGGCGATGCGGTTGCTCTGCAGGAGGATGACCAGTTGCGAGCCGAGCACGCTGGTCGCGGCCACCGCCGTAAAAAATCCGACGCCGCGCTGGTGATCGATCAGATCGGCGAAGACCTCACGCGGAAATCGAAGGATCCGGATGATCGTCATGATCCACAGGATGGTGAAGGCCACGATGTTGATGACCAGCAGCGACTGGGCGATGGCCGGCATGCCCAGAAGTTTCGCAGCGATCGACACGATTCCGGTGGCCATCACCAGGGCAAAGTACGCAGGGTGAAGCGTGCGGATGCCTTCCATCCACGGACTGCGGTCTGTCATCGCTGTTCCATCCGATAGAGGTAGAACAACAATCCCGCATTCAGCGCGAAGAGAATCAGGCTGCCCGCCGCCGCCGGAATGATCACCGCCTGTTCGCCTGCCAGAAAGGCGTTCATGGTGGCGGTGAGGAGCCAGAGCTGCAGAATGACGATCACCAGCACGATCGACAGAATGCCGAGCGCGATGGGCATCTTCTGCGCGCGCGAATAGCGGTGACGGGTCATGCCCGCACGTCGATCCCGGTGGCGTACAGCACGCCGCCGCGGATCTCCAGGAGGATGCGTGGCAGGGGACGCCGCGGAGGCCCGGCCAGCACGCTGCCGGTGGCCAGGTCGAAGTAGCCGTGATGGCAGGGGCAGGCCAGTCGGCCCTGCTGCAGTTCGGGGACGACGGCGCAACTCAGGTGCGTGCATTTCTGCCCGTAGGCAACGTAACGATCGGCGGCCGTGCGCACCACGATGCAGTCGTCGTGAACGTCGGGATAGGTGAACGTCAACGAGCTGCCCACGGGCAGATCCTTGACCGCGGCGATTCTCCGCACCGGCGGCGCGCCGCGACGGCGCCGCTTCCAGTTCTCGTAGATGATCCAGATCTGTCCGGCCGCGAATCCGAAGCTGATCAGGACCAGGAACTTGGTGAATTCGCGGCGGGCCACCAGTTCGTCCTGCGGCAAGTCGATCGGGAAGTCGTTCCGCCACTGCGGTTGATCGTGAAACGGACGCCCGTCGGGCGGCACCGTGAGTTGATCGGGAAACTGCTCGGGGGGCGGTCCGGAATGCGTCGGTGTCATCGCGCCTGCCTCACATGTCGTCGAACACAGAATCGAGCAAGGTGGAGCGCCCGGTGGGATGGCCATCCATCGCCGCGGTGACATCGATGTGCTGCGGCAAGCCGGGGCCGGACGCGCCGTCGCGCGGCACCATCATGTTCACCTTCGTGGTGATGACCTGCGCTCCGAAGTGGAAGGTGTTGGTCGGCTGCGAGCGCGGACGAAGGCGCTCGATCTCTTCGCGCGATCCGTAATAGAGCGCGCCACTCGGACAGACGGAGGCGCACATCGGCTTCAGATCCACCGAAGTCCGGTCGTAACACAGGTCGCATTTCATCATCAGCTGGAACTTGACCTCCATCTTCGGGACGCCGAAGGGACAGGCCAGCACACAGTTGTTGCAAGCGATGCATCGAGGCTTGCGCGCGGTCTGCACGACGCCATCGGCCGTCTTCTTGATGGCGTCCGCCGGACAGACCTCCGCGCACGCCGGCGAATCGCAATGCATGCAGACCACCGGAACGGTCTGCACCGAGATCGGCCGGTCAACGTACTGCAGATGAATCATGGAATGCCCACGGTGGGTGTCGCATTCGCTGCAGGCAGCGACGCAGGACTGGCAACCGATGCAGCGGGCCGGATCGACGAAGAACTCCTGCAGGTTCATTCGGGCCCCGCAGCTTGTCCAAAACCAGAAACTAGAAACCAGAAACCAGAAAGAAAGGCGCTTCCGGCCGCGCGATCTCGATTTCTTCGTTCAACTACCATCGAGGACTCCTGGTTTCTGGTTTCTGGTTTCTGGTTTCTGGTTTCTGGTTTCTGGTTTCTGCTTTCTGGTTTCTCAAGAAGCTCCCTTCCGGATCCGCACCGCACACACCTTGTACTCCGGGATCTTGGAGATCGGGTCCTGCGCGGCGATGGTGAGCTGGTTGATCGATCGTCGTCCCGGCCAGTGGTAGGGAACGAAGATCGTGTCGGGGCGGATGGTGGTAACCACCTGCGCGCGCAGAGTGATGGTGCCCCGTCTCGACTCGACCGTGGCCAGCTCGCCGTCGACAATGCCGTACTTCGCCGCAAGCTTCGGGTGGATCTCCATGAGGGGCTCGGGGTATTGATCGACCAGCGGGCCGATCCGTCGTGTCTGCGTGCCGGAGAGAAAATGGCTGATGACGCGGCCGGTGGTCAGGATGACCGGATAGTCATCGTCGACATCCTCCGCCGGAGGCGAATACTCAGCCACGTTGAACCGGGCCTTGCCATCCGGAAAGTAGAACGGTCCCGCGCCCTTGGCCACCGAGTTCACTGACCCCGCCTCAAACAGCCTCGGCGTTCCCGGATGATCCTCGGTTGGACAGGGCCAGGCCACACCGTTCATGGCCTCGATCTTTTCGTAGGTGATGCCGAAGTAGTCGGCCACGCCGCCCTTCGAAGCCACCCGCAGCTCGTCGAAGATCGCCCGCGGGCTGTCGAAGGTCATGCCGTGAGGGCGGCCAAGCGCGGCAGCGATGTCCTGGATGATCCGCCAATCCTGCCGGGCATCGCCGGGAGGATCGACGGCCTTGTTGATCTTGATGACCAGCCCCTCCACCTGCGCGACGACGCCTTCGTCCTCTTCGTGCAGCGATCCCGGCAGGACGATGTCGGCGTGCTGCGCCGTTTCGCTGAGAAAGAAATCGATGACGGTGAAGAACTCCAGCTTCTCCAGCGCGCGGGTGACGAAGGCGTTGTCCGGCAGCGAGACTTTCGGATTGAAGCAGATGCAGAGGAGGCCCCTGATCTCGCCGGCGTCGATCTTGCGCATCATCTCGTAGCAGTCGACGCCGGCCTGCGGGATGTCGGCGGCATTCACGCCCCACACACCGGCGATGTATTCGCGGTGCTCCGGATTGCTGATGTCCCGCCACCCAGGCAGCTGATCAGCCTTCTGTCCGTGTTCGCGCCCGCCCTGACCGTTGCCCTGACCGACCACCGTTCCATACCCGCAGGACTCCCTGCCGATGCGGCCTGAGGCCAGAACCAGATTGATGGCGCTGAGGCAATTCTGCACGCCGTGGGAGTGATGTTCGATGCCGCGCGCATGCATCAGGAAGCTCGTCTTCGCCTGACCCCACAGTTCCGCCGCTTGGCGGATCGATTTCTCCGCGACTCCGGTGATTTCGGCGGTCCGCTTCGGCGTCCACTGCTGCACGTGTGCGGCGACGGCATCGAACCCTGAGGTGTGGTTGTCGATGAAGTCATGATCGAGCCAGTCGTTCTCGATCATGAGATGCAGAATCCCGTTGAAGAGCGCCACGTCGCGCCCCGGCTTGACCGGGAGGAAGAGGTCGGCCGTCCGCGCAATCGGCGTGATCCGCGGATCGATGACGATGACCTTGCCGCCGTTCTCCCGCGCCTGCCAGACGTAGTTCGTGGTGATCGGCGAGCATTCCGCCGTGTTCGACCCCGCAATCACGACCACCTCAGCCTTGAGGATGTCGTCCCAGGGACTGGCACTGCGGTCGATGCCGAAGGACTTCTTGTTCGCCGCGCCGGCGCTGACCATGCACAGCCGGCCGTTGTAATCGATGTAGCGCGTCTTCAGGCAGACCCGCGCAAACTTGCCCATGAGGTAGGACTTCTCGGTGGTCAGGCTGGCACCGGAGAGGACTCCGAATGCGTCGGGGCCGTACGTCGACTGGATGCGCTCGATCTCCGAGGCCACGCGGGCGATCGCGGCGTCGTAGGCCATGGGGCGGAAACCGCTTTCGGAGGAAGGATCGCGCGCGAGGGCGGTGAGAAGCCGATCGGGATGGCCTCCCTGGAGATACCGCTTCACCCCTTTCGGGCAGAGCATGCCTTTGTTGAAGGGGAAGTCGTAGCGCGGCTCGAAGCCAATGACGACGTTGTCTTTGACCTTGAGGTTGATCCCGCACTGCTGTCCGCAAAAGCAACAGTGCGTGGAGACCACTTTGTCTGGCTCCACGCCGGTATCGAGACGCAATCCTTCCATCCGGTTCAGATGAGGACCGTAGGCGTCGTCGAGGTGATCCTGTTCTGTAGGTAGCGTGGCCATACGTTCAAACCAGAAACCAGAAACAAAGTCAGAAAGCAGTAGTTAGAAGTTAGAAGTCAAAATCTCAAGATCGGAAGTCTTTTCTGGTTTCTGGTTTCTGGTTTCGCCCAGAGGGTCCCCTGCGCGATGGCCAGCATCGATCGGCGGCAGGATGGACAGATGCGCTGGTAGTGATCGACCGGCCCGTTCATTTCGAAGCGATAGCCTAGCTCGCGTTCCACGGCGATCAGATCGTCGATGTGCATCTGCGACGCGTATGGCTCATTGCAACGGGCGCAGTGGGCCATTCCTTCGCGTGGGCCGATGTCTTTGTAGAACGCCACGCCGAGTTGGGCCGGCCGCTGGAAGATGTGGAAGAACTTTCCGAACGGCAGATAGAGCAGCGTGAAGATGACCGTCACGGCGTGAATCAGGGAGAGGAACTCGTAGCCGTAGCCCTTCATCCAGGTGTAGCTCGCCGTCAGCATCAGGCCGGTCACGCTGATGGCGAAGAGGAGGATGAGCGGCAGGATGTCCTCGCCGAACCTTTGCACCGCCGCTGCGCCGTGGTCGCGCATGCGCCGGCGCATGGCCAGCATCACGCCGGCGATCACCGCAAACGACGCCCAAACCAGGCCATGAAAGGTGAGGAAGCCGACCAGCGAGTGCACCGGAAAGGCAAAGGTGGGGAAACCGAACACGTACGTGCGATACCAGTCCAGGCGATCCGGCAGCGTCTCGAAGTGAATCCATCCGAAGACCAGCGGAAAGGTGATTGCGAAGGCCAGGATGCAGCCCCACATGATCAGCATGTGCGTCAGCCCGCGCAGCCTGCTGCGGTGAAGGATGAAGCGATTGAGCGCCATATCAAGCGTCACTTGCTTGACCCACTGCAATGAGTTGTGACCGAACCAGCGCCGGCGAAAGAACACCTGCCAGCCGCGCCGCCAGTAGAGCTTCGTCGGCGGTTTGTGCAGCCACATCGAATAGCGATAGGTGATGGCGAACGTGGAGAAGAGGACCGCGAAGGTGTAGCCGACCAGCGGCGCATCGAAATGCTGCAGGTTCCGCGAGCCGAAGACGATCAGGACCGCCAGCACGGCAGTGAACGCGACGCCCCAGGAGGCCGCAACGATCCGCTCACTCCCCACTCTCCCGAAAGTCATGGCCGGCAGCTTACTCTTCTCCAGTCACGGCCATCCCATCGATTTACGGCCAGTCTGCTCTTCCACGTTGCTGACGCGAAAAACGCCCGAGATCCAACACCTCAGCTTGTATGCCTCGATCCCTGCAAGGACCAAGGGGAGCCTGCAGCAGGCTCCCCTTGATTCACTCTTTTGAACTGTGTCAAAGCGACTTCAGGTATTCGATGAGGTCATTCTTCTCGGCGTCCGTGAGCTGAAGTTTCTTGAATGTGTCGTAATGATTGACGACCTCGAGCAGCGTCGCGAAGCGGCCATCGTGGTAGAAGCCGCCCTTCTGATGCGACCAGAGGCCGCGCAGAGGCGCCGTCCTGTACGTTCCCTCGGGCGAGCGTTTCGCCTGGAAGTCATCGATCCCGATTTCTGACGGTAGATGCGTGTTCCACCCCGGCTCCGTAAACAACGGCGGCACATGGCACGTCGCGCATTGAGCTTTTCCTCGGAACACCACGTCCCCGCGCTTCGCGCTCGCCTCATTGAACGACCCTTGCGGAGCGCGAGGAGTGGGAAGCGCCAGTTGATAGAAGTGGAGCGCGCCCAGCTTCGACGTCACCATGTCCACGCCGCTTCGTTTGTTGCCGAAGCCGTTCTTCGCGGCCACAGGATATTGCTCGGCATTCATGAGCCGCCGATCGTAGAACGTTCCCTGCCCCTGCAACTCCAGGTTCGCAACATAGGCGTTCCAGTACGTGACCGTGCCCCAACCTCCGGTCCATGTGTGCATGTTCACACCGGCCATGCCGAAGGCGGGAGGGATCAGCGTGGCTGCAGGCTTGCCGTCCGGCCGGAACGCCTTGCCGTCCAGGTTCAGCACGGCGTCAAATTTTCCGGGCCCCCAGCTTGCCAGCACCTTGCGGGTCGTTGCGTCGTCCACGCCGAGCAGTTTGCTGATCGCGTTCAATCCAGGAGAAAGCGCGATGATGGCGCCGGCGTTGAGATCGCGGTTCGCCCAGCCATCGAGGCGGCGCCCGATGCCGGGAGCGAAGGAATCATCGACCGTGGAATGGCAGACCGCGCACGTCAGTCCGACACTGCTCAGGCTTCCATCGTCGTTGAGCGTTCCTTTCACACCAACCACGGCGTTGAGCTTGAGCAGTGTGAGCGTGGTGGCCGGGTCGTCGAGATCCACTTTTCCCGTTTTGATGGCGCTGACGACCGCCGCCGGCAAGGCGTCGGTATCGACTTTCAAACCCACGCTGAGAGCGGTCTTCGGACTGACTCCTCCTCCAACGCCTCCCAGCTTCGCGCCCGCGATGGCCTGATGCAGTTTTAAGGTGTCCGTCCAGAACACCTCGTCGCCGAACGTGTCGAAGCGGAAGATCCTCTTCCCCTCGGCATAAAACGCCGTGGCGTTCGCATCGACTGCCGCATTCCAGTTTTCCCTGGTGGCTTTTACTTCTCCTGCTTTCTGAACTTCCGCCTTGCCCTTTGCACTCTTTCCAGGCGTCGCCGCCCGAATCGAGGATGAATGACTGAGACAGGCGACGACTGCAGCCAGAGCGAACGGGACCACACCGCGGCGGAACGAAGGGATCGACATGAGATGAGAAGCCTCCGTCCCCCAGGCTTGCAAGAAGCGCGCGCAATTCTACAACCTGACGGTTGGACAATGCCGCGACTGGCAGGGCATGCTTCCTGAAGCAGCTCCGATCATGAGTCCCACTCCCACTGCACTTGAGGAACTTCCTGTCCCCCGCGCGACGATCCTTCGGCTCCTCAAAACCGAAGGGCTGGCCACGATCCATCGTATCGCCGAGGTCCTCGGCGTCAGCCACGAAGCGGCGCGCAAGAATGTCGTCGATCTGAAACGAAGCGGATGGATTGACGCTGAGTGCGGGTCGAGGGGAGCCCTGCGGAGCACGCCAGCGCCGGGCAGACCTGCCGTGCGTTACTGCCTCACCACCGCCGGGGATCACTTCTTCCCGAAGCAATACCCGGAGTTACTGATCGCACTGCTGGACATGATTGCGGCCGCCGGCGGCGAAGAAGCGACGACAGCGTTGCTCACTCGAATCACCGACGGGCGTGTGGCGCAATTCGAACCCCGCATGGCCTCTCTCCCACTGGACCAGAAGATGGAACGGCTGCGGACAATCTATGCCGATCGGGATCCCTTCACAAAGGTTCAGAAGCGCGGAGACGACTTCGTCCTCATCGAGCAGAACTGCCCGTATCTCGAGGTCGCCCTGGAGCGCCCCGGAATCTGCAGCACAACCGTCAGCGCCCTCCGTCGCCTGACGGGCCGCGAAGTGGTGCGCGAACGCCGCTTTCAGGACGGCGACGGACGCTGCGAGTTTCAGGTGCGGAACGCGGCGATGTCGTCGAGATCAAAGAACGTCCGGTTCATGAAGGAGCCCCCGCGAACCAGCTGAATTCCTCACCAGGCTTGCCCGGTTTTCGTACGCGGAGCATCGGCGGCGCTTTGGGGAAGCAGGCAGACCCCACCTCCTTCGATCCCTCGCGGCCCTCGAAGGGTCGGACCCGGATCAGATTTCCGGTGGATAGGAAACTGGTTGCCTGGGCAGGGTTTGTTACCTGCTCGCGAGGTTCCTCTGCGCTGGTTGCCGAGTGACGTCGTTTTCGGGCGAGCACAGCTTCTTGTTTCAGCGAGAATAGGTGCACGTGAACGGTTTTCTTCCTAAGAGTCTGGAGCTGCTGCGCGGCTACACCCGAAACGATTTCCTGCGCGATCTGAGTGCCGGGGTGGTCGTGGGGATCGTCGCGCTACCTCTTGCGCTTGCCTTTGCGATCGCCTCCGGCGTGCCACCGGAGCGCGGGCTATACACCGCCATCGTCGCCGGCTTCATCATCTCGGCACTGGGGGGGAGCAGCGTCCAGATCGGCGGCCCGACCGGTGCGTTCGTCGTCATCGTCTATGGGATCGTGACGAAGTACGGTTACCAGGGGCTGGTGCAGGCCACTCTTCTCGCAGGAGTCATTCTGATCATCCTCGGGCTCGCGCGGATGGGTTCCCTCATCAAGTTCATCCCCCATCCCCTGGTCACCGGTTTTACCTCGGGAATCGCGGTCATCATCTTCAGCTCGCAGATGAAGGATCTGCTGGGCCTGCACATGGGATTGTTGCCAGCGGAATTCATCGAAAAGTGGATTGCGATTTCGGCGCGTTTCTCGACCCTCACTCCCTCTGCATTCGCGGTGGCAGCGGCGACGTTGATTCTGATCCTCGTCTGGCCGCGAGCATGGCGACAGGTGCCCGCACCCTTCGCTGCAATGGTGCTGGCGACGATCGCTGTGCGGCTGCTGGACCTCCCGGTGGAAACGATCGGCAGCAGGTTTGGCGGCGTGCCATCGAGTCTTCCCGCGCCAGGCCTGCCGCCGATGCACCTCGACACGTTGCGCCATCTCGTCCCGCCGGCGTTCACCATTGCCCTTCTGGCAGCGATCGAGTCCCTGCTCTCAGCGGTTGTTGCCGACGGCATGACCGGTGACCGTCATGACTCCAACACAGAGCTGATCGCCCAAGGCATCGCCAACATTGCCAGCCCCATCTTCGGCGGCATTCCGGCAACGGGCGCAATCGCACGCACCGCCACGAATATCAAGGCCGGTGCACGGACCCCGGTGGCCGGAGTGGTGCACGCTTTCACCTTGCTACTCATCCTCATCTTCGCTGGAAAATGGGCGGCCATGGTGCCGCTGGCGTCGCTCGCAGCGATCCTGGTTGTGGTCGCGTATCACATGAGCGAGTGGCGATCATTCGCGTCACTTCTGCGCGCTCCGCGTGGTGATGTTGTCGTTCTTCTGCTTACGTTCGCCCTGACCATCCTCGTGGACCTGACCGTTGCGGTCGCCGTGGGGATCGTCGTAGCGGCGCTGCTGTTCCTTCGCCGAATGACCGAGGTGACCACGATGACCCTGATCACCGACGACGTACGCGCGTTGAACGATCCGACGGACCCTGACCTGATGCGGGAACTGCGCGGCGGCCCGAGAATTCCGATGCCGCCGGGGATCGAGATCGTCGACGCCACCGGCCCATTCTTCTTCGCCGTTGCCGAAAAAATTCAAGAGGTTCTCAGCGACATCGGAGGCAGGCCACGTGTCTTCATTCTTCGGATGCGGCACGTCCCGGCGCTCGACGCGACTGGAATGCACGCGCTGGAGACACTGGCGAAACGATGCCGGGCGCAGGGCACGACGCTGATTCTCTGTGAAATGCGGCGGCCGTTATTAAGGAAATTCGTTCGAGCTCAGAAGGTCGGCGTATTTGGCCGCCAGAATTTCAAGGGGTCGCTCGGTACGGCAATCGAGCGTGCCGCGACCTTGATCCACGAGGAGAGCGCGGAGCGGTAGTCCAGCGATTGGAATCGCTCAGCCCCGCCCTGACGCCGCGTTCGGAGCGGAAAACGGGGACCAGGGGAATGCTGTGGGGCAGTTCGAAAGCCTCCGAGCTCCTCGAAGCCTGCACCGCCTGTTCGTCCGCAGACTGTCCCAGGGGTCACCCGGAAAGTGCTCAACAGAAGCCCGCTCCCCTGGTTGGTTCTTCTCGGCCTCATCACGGAGGCCTTACCAATCGTCAGGGACTCATTCCGCGGGGAGCTTCTCGTCTGGCCGCGCGAGCCGTGCAACTTCGTGGGCCAGATCGACAGGACCAAGCGTTCCTCAAAGCCTCCCGCCATCTGCAATGGGCCGTGGAACGTCGTACGTCTGAACCGCCATCGTCTGAGGATTGCCGGGGCGAAGAGCCGTCTTCAGCGAAGCTCGCAAGTTGTCCACGCCGGTCGCCCCAGGGTCGTCAGGCTTGTCTGGAAATATCTCAAAGAGAGGCCTGCCCATGATGGTTCGCGGTCGGTCATCGTGGCCGAGAGGTAAGCATCACTCGCAGCGACGATGCGTAGCTCCGAATCGACGACCAGGTGCAGCGACGGCGCCGACTCAAACAGCACACGAGAGTCCGGTGAATCGACCACGGCGCGATCCTACCTTAAGCGCTGAAATCGCGGATCACATCTCCCCTGTCTTTCCGTCTTCCCAGCCGCGGAGCGGCGACATTCAAGTAGCCCAAGGCGTGAGCCTTGGGTACCTCGTTCTACCTGATCTCGCAAGCCGCGGAGCGGCGACATCTCATCGGCATTTCGGCAGGGACTCTATCGCCGCTCCGCGGCTCTCGTCTTGTCGCCGGAACGTTCCCAGGGCTGACGCCCTGGGTCGCCGCTCCGCGGCTGAGACGACAAACGCAACCGACTACAAACGGGGACCGAGGGTCCGACCCCGAACAAGCGACCCGGCGCTCTCGCGTCATTGACGGACTGGTGAGCGGCCACGCGCGGCATGGCGGAAGTAAGATGTCGCTTGCGTGAAACGCGTTCTGCATCCGATGCCGCCGAAGTCAGACAAGAAAGCGAAGTCACTCAGAAGGAGATCGTCATGGACGCGAAACAGGTCGGAATGAAGCTCGTCGAGTTTTGTCGCAACGGTTTGAACCTCGACGCGATCAGTTCCCTCTACAGCCCGGACATCGTCAGCGTCGAGGCCATGGGCAACGCCGAGATGCCGGCCGAGCAGCGAGGCATCGACAAAGTCGTGGCCAAGAACAAGTGGTGGTACGAGAACCACGACATCCATCATGCGCGCGCGGAGGGTCCGTTCCCGCAGCAGGATCGATTCGCGGTGATCTTCGATTACGACATCACACCGAAGGCCGGTCCGCAGAAGGGAAAGCGCAACCGATTTCAGGAAGTCGCGCTCTACACCGTGAAGGATGGCAAGATCGTCAAGGAAGAGTTCTTCTACGACGTGGGGTGAGGAGATGGGGGCGACGCGTGCAGTGACCGGGCGTGCTATGAGCGCGACCGACCGCAACACACGATCCATTCCCGACGTTGACGGCGCGCGTTACTTAGCGATCGTGATCGATGGTCCCGACGGCGCGACCGCGGACACGGTCGTCTGGAACAGCTGATAGAGAAGGCTGAACGCTTTCTGGTTCCACTGATAGCCGGCCTGCGGAGCAACGGCATAGTCAAAACCGTTCAGGCGCACAGTCAGTCGTGAGCTCACCGGCAGGTGTTGGGTCTCCAGGATCTCCAATGCACTGCGCGGATTCTCGGTGATGGCCGGCGTCCTCGGGTCTGGTGTCGCGTCGAATTCGGGCTCCTCCCGAATTCCCCGCCCGATGAAGTTCAGCACCTCATGAAAACTCCTGAGACGGAGCCTGCCCTGAATCGGCAACTCTCCACCGACGTGACCCGGTCTGATGTCGATCAGCACGTCGTTAAAAGGAGCCTCTTCCGCTTTCTGATGGAGTCGCAGACGTTCCTCGTTCGACAGGATGTCAGGATCAAAGTTCGTGATCATGACCCGACCATTGACCCGCCGCGACACGCGGTAAACGTGCTCCGCGGCATCGCGCACGATGGTGAAGTCCTTGTAGGTGGACTGGTAGCTCTCCGGGGTGACCGAGGCTTCGGGAACCGTAAAGCTCTGCGTGAAGTGCAGCGGCTCGGCATAGAGGGCATGCCGGTCCTGGATGCTCGAGAGCTGGGCCATGACGTGTCGATAAACGATGTAGCCCTCCCGATCCGAGGGGCGGTTGGAAAAGGTCGTTGACGTCTCCGAACCGTCGTTGTCGAGACGGAGCGCGGCCCCCAGCAATCGAAGAAGCGCATCGACGTCGAAGCCCTGGCGCAGGAGAAGGGTCAGTTGCGACTCCCGAAATGGCGTCAGCAGCCGTTGCGTAAACTCGTCCCCCTGCATCGGGGAAATGCTGATGGTCGGATTCTCCTCAGCGGTGACGCCGAAGAAAGGGACGACTCTTCCGCCCGATCGCCGGTCATGGCCGGCCCGATTCCGGCGCTGGTGCTGAGGCGATACGTAGCGGCGATACTGGACACGGCCGTGAAATGAATGGGCTCGTTGTTTCGCGCGCGGGCGATGTTCAGCAACAGCTGCTTGGAGACCGCGTCGGCCGTCGCGATGTCATAGGAAACGACAGCGCGATCGAGGGGATGGGCGAGACGCACCCCGCGAGGCCGAATCCGAATCCGAGTACCGCGACGGTATTTCTCATCGTGAGCATTGTTCAATCACCGACCGATTCACTGTAGCACGCAGAATCAGGCCCGACGCCGCCTGGCCACAGCCTCACTTCTGGCAGCAGTGCACAGAGAGTGATCGCTCGCTGTTCGATTACGAAGCTGCGCCCTGAGTCGGTGACGTCCCGCGCGCGAATTTGAGGAGCGCGATGGAGAGGAAGCCGAGCACGCCGCAGATCACGAAGGCCACGCGAAGTCCAAGTGTCTGCGCCAGGGCACCGATGAGCAGCGGCCCGAGCATGTCGCCGAGCTCCTTGAACGATCCCGCGGCACCGAGCGTCGCGGCGATCCTGCCTTGATCGGCGAGCTTGCTGACCATTGCGTCGGTGTTCGTCCAGACCGTACCGACGCCGAGTCCGCCGATGATGGCAACGGCGATGAGAAGCGGCCCACGGGTGAATGGAATGAGAACGACACCCGCCGCCGAGAGCACGAGGCCTCCGAAAATGACGGCGATCGGGTTGACCCGGTCGGCCAACCGGCCGGCAAGCGGTTGAACCAGGAGATAGGAGAGCGTCGCCGCGCCGATGATGAGGCCGTTCCGGAGCTGGTCATAGCCAAGCGTATTCACGTACACCGGCAGGAAACCAAAGAGGATGCCGACCAGGAACATGTTCACGACGATGATGAGGTACCAGGGCAGGAGCGTGCGGTTCTTGAAGACCGACGCGAACTGCGCAATGGAGAAATCCCCATCGTCGTCATCCTTGAAGGTGGCCGATGCGGGAACTTTCGGGAGCGTGAGGGAGAGAAGGAAGCCCACGACGCCGATCCCGAAGCAAGCGAGAAAGATCATCCGGAAGTTCGACGCCCAGACGATCGCGCCGCCGACGACCGGGCTCAGAACGTACCCGGCACCCTTGATCGCATTGTAGACACCGAAGGCCTGGCCGCGCGACTGTGGGAAGTAGGCCGCGACGAGTGCGGCGGAGACGATCGACAGAGCCGCTGCGCCGACCCCCTGCAGGAGCCGGACGAGGAGGAGCAATCGGGGGTCAACCGCGAAAAACCCGAGCGAGGCGAGTGAAAACACGGCGAGCCCGACCAGCATGGTCGGTTTCATCCCCGTCCTGTCGGCGATGAAGCCGAAGAGAGGTTTGGCAATGATCTCCGCGAAGTCGTAGATGGCGATCAAGAGGCCGATCATCGCCAGGCCCGCCCCGACCTGCTTCGCGTATACGGGCAGGTTCACGGCGACGACGTGCGCTCCGAAGGACGTGACGAAAGCGACGAAGCCAAGGACGAAGAGCGTCCAGCGAGGAAACCGTAGAGCTGTCGGAGATGTGGCCATCGTTGCCATGCTACGACTCATGTCTACATCAGGGAATGCCAGCAGCAGACCTCTGGAAGTCCATCCCCGCCGTGCGTTCTTATCCACGCTCCGATGACAGTCGCCGTCTCATCGCCATGGACCTCTACCTCTCGGTCTCGCACGCCGAAGGGTTTTACGGGGTCATGATCCTGTCGCTGGTCACGGTTCTCGTGCTTCATCAGCTCAGGATCCCGGCGATCTGGAGGATTCATGCGGAGAGCGGGGACCCGAGGGAGATGCCCACGGCGGCGGAGAGCACGTCGACGTCGGGGGACTGAGGATCTGCCGAGGAGGAGATGGCATGGTATCCGGACCCGGCGAAGCGACGAGCATGCACAGCGAATCCTCGGTCGGCACGGTCGCTCTCCTATAATGCCGCCTGGTCCCTCTACCCATTGACATTCCAGATCGACAGCGGCACACGCCTCGGGCCGTACGAGATCGTCTCGCGTATTGGCGCGGGAGGAATGGGTGAGGTATGGCGAGCGCGGGATACGCGCCTCGATCGCGACGTGGCCATCAAAGTTCTGCCGGCCGCGCTGGCACAGAACGAACAATTCGCCGCTCGTTTTGAGCGGGAAGCGAAGACGATCTCCCAGCTGAATCATCCGAACATCTGCACTCTTTACGACATCGGTCACGAGAATGGGACCAGCTATCTCGTCATGGAGCTGCTCGAAGGGGAGTCGCTGGCTGATCGTCTGGCGCGAGGTCCCTTGGCGTTGGCCGAGGTGTTGCGTTATGGGGTGCAAATCGGCGCGGCGCTCGACCGCGCGCATCGCTCCGGCGTCGTCCACCGTGACCTCAAGCCAGGCAACGTGGTGATCACGAAGACGGGAGCGAAGCTTCTCGATTTCGGTCTGGCCAAGACCTCCACATCACCGGCCTTGAGCATCGACGGCGCCACCGAGCACAGACCCCTGACGCAGGAAGGAACCATCCTGGGCACGTTCCAGTACATGGCACCCGAGCAGCTCGAGGGGGCGGAGGCGGACCCGCGGACCGACATCTTCTCCTTCGGCGTACTCCTTTACGAGATGGCTACCGGCCGCCGGGCTTTTGAGGGGAAGACAAAGACCAGCCTCATCGCCGCGATCGTCTCATCGCATCCGGCGCCGATCTCTTCGATCGCTCCGATGACTCCGCCGGCGCTCGATCACGTCGTGCGCAAGTGTCTGGAGAAGGACCCGGACGATCGCTGGCAGTCGGCTCACGACACGTCGGAGGAGCTGAAATGGATCAGCGAGGCAGGGTCGCAGGCGGGAGTGGCGACGCCGATCGCGAAGCGCCGTGAGACGCGCGAAGGGCTTGCCTGGGTCGCCGCTGCAGTGGCGACGATCGCAGCGATCGTCCTGGCGATCGCGTTGATCCAGCGTTTTCCGAAGCCAGCGCCGGTCGTGCATTTCTCGATCGACACGCCGGAACGAGCCTCTCTCTTTCCATTTGACGAGCGCGGCATCGCCCTCTCACCCGACGGCTCGAGGCTGGCGTTCGTTGCCGCCAGTGACGATGCACGAAGGCTGATCTACTTGCGGGCGCTCAGGACCAACTCCTCCCAGCCACTCGCCGGCACCGAGGATGGTTCGTACCCCTTCTGGTCTCCAGACGGACGCTACATCGGCTTCTTTGCCGATGGAAAGTTGAAGAAGATCGAAGCGGCCGGCGGCCCGCCAGTGGTGATTTGTGACGCCGCGTCCGGTCGTGGTGGAACCTGGAACGAACAGGGAACGATCGTTTTTGAGCCGACGTTTAAGAGCGCTCTGTATCGGGTTCCTTCGTCGGGCGGTGCTCCTGTGAAAATCACGGACCTGTCCTCAACTCAAGACGATCGCCATCGCTGGCCATCCTTCCTTCCCGACGGCAAACACTTTCTGTTCCTGGGCGAAAAGAGGCTGTACGTCGGGTCGCTGGATTCGCACGATGTCAAGAAGCTGAGCGATGACGCCTCGAACGCAATCTTCGTTTCGCCAGATCGTTTGCTGTTCTCGCGGGGGGCGGTCCTGATGACTCAGAAGATCGACCCGCACAACCTGGTGACCGAAGGGGAACCGACGCCTCTTCCGTTCGGAATGGTATCGACGTGGGATCCCAAGGGTCTCAGTATCTTCTCGGTCGCACGCAACGGGACACTGGCGTTTCTCCCAGCAACATCGCCCGTTTCGCGAATCGTCTGGATCGACCGTAACGGTCATGACGCCGGATTTGTCGGAGACCCCGGCCCTTACGTGTCGGCAGCACTCTCACCCGACGGGACGAAAGTCGCTGTAGTCAAAGGGGGACCGAACGCGAGCGACATCTGGCTCGTCGATCTTGCGGACGGCCATTGGTCGCGCTTCACGTTTCACCCTGGGCAGTACGGCAGCCTGGTCTGGAGTGCTGACAGTTCGCAGCTGGCTTATATGTTGGTCGTGGGCAGCAATGGGCAGCCGTTCGTCAAGGCCCTCAGTCGGGACAGCGAGTCAAAGCCGGTCGTCAGTACAGGCGAGTGGTGCCTGCCCTATTCGTTCGCGCCGGACGGACGTGCTCTCCTGATTGGAAGGCAGCTTCCGGCAACGGGATTCGACATCTATTCCGTCACCACGGATGGCAAGGGAACGATGCAGCCCATCGTGCAGACGCCCTACGCCGAGACTCTCGCGCGATTTTCACCGGACGGAAAATGGTTTGCGTATGAGTCGAACGAATCGGGACGCTCCGAGGTGTACGTGCGCCGTTTCCCAGCGACGGCCGATCAATGGCAGGTATCGGCCAATGGTGGCTTTGCGCCGCTCTGGCGCCCCGACGGCCGCGAGCTTTACTACATCGGCTCGGCTGGTCTGATGATGGTGCCGATCGCCGGAGACGAGAAGCTCAAACCGGGAGCGGCGCGTCCGATGTTCAGCCTCTCGAATCAGCTGTTGGCATCGTCTCTCGCGGCTGGGTTGGGAAGAGGTTCGCTGATCAGTGGCGTGACGCCGGATGGAGGGAAGTTCCTGTTCCGATCCTCGGCCGACGAGAAGATCCCGTCGTTGAACGTGGTGATGAACTGGCAATCGATGATCCTCGAGCACGAGAAGTGATCGTACCCGACGAGACGCGCCGGTGACCTTCGTCGAAGTGAGTACCTGTCGAGCGTGATCTGGCGAGTAACACGAGCCGTCTCCACGCCCGGTGATCAGTCCCGTGCCGTCTTGCAGAAGTGTTTCAAGGGTTCACCAATTGAAACCGGCGCGCTTTAATAAGGCAGTAAATCGTGGATCGGAACGGAGAGGATCGAGCACCGGCTCACTGTTCAGCCGGATGCCGTACATCCGATCGTTCAATGCCTTGTCGAGCAGTGGAAAGACCGCTTCGCGCTCGTCCAATCCGAGATGCATCACTGCGATGTCGAACGGCACCGCGCGCGGGTTTTCCTGTAGCTGCTGCAGAATCTGTCGCGCCTCGGCTGTCTTCCCTGACTTTGCGAGAGCGTAGCCGAGGAACGCCTGGCCTCGCGTCGATGAGGGATCGATTCCCACTAGTTTTCGGCCGTACGCGATGGCCAGGTCGTATTCACCGCGCAGCGCGTGGATCCGCGTCAGGGCGACGTAGACTTCCGCAAAGTTTGGTTCCATCGACAGGACGAACAGCGCTTGCCGGATTCCACGCTCGTCTTGACGCGCGGTAAGGTAACAGTTGGCGACTCCCCACTGAACACCGGCAGTGAGCGGGTCGACTTCGAGCTGCCTCTGCCTGACGGCCATCGATTCATCGAATCGGCGGAGGCATTGCAGCAAAAACGCGTAGTGGGTCAGGGCGATTGAATTTCGCGGATTGAGTTCCAGCGCGCGGCGAAGCTCCTGCTCCGCGCCCGCGTAGTCGAAATCCCAATACATCTTAATGGCCGCCGCCGCGCAATGCGCTTCCGAGAGATTTGGATCGAGTTGCAGTGCCTTCTGAACCGCCGGCTTTGCCCTCTCGTAAGCAACTCGTGGTGAGATTCCCATGGTCTTCGCGGTCAGGCTGCCATGGGTGCTATAGGCCTGGGCGACTCCCGCCCAGGCCAGAGCATAAGAGGAATCGATGGCCACCGCCTTTTCAAACAACTCAACAGCCTGTTTGTGAGGCGCGGGCGAGCCCGATCGACGCGACCGCTCGACCTCGTAGCGCCCCTTCATGTACAGCTCGTATGCCTGCGGATTTGCGGTGTATCGCTTGACGAGAAGCGTCTCCTCATTGGGCGTCAGTCGCGTGATCAGGGCCTCTGCGACTTTGGCGGAGATGTCGTCCTCCAGGACGAACATCTCGCCTCGCTTCGCATCGAATCGATCGGCGAAGATCGTCTTCTGGTCCTTTATGCTCAGGAGCGCGACGGTGACCCGAACGCCGTCGGATGTGGTTCGGACGCTTCCCTCCAGCACCGCATCGACTTTCAGTTTGCGGCCCGCGTCTCGCGAGTCAAAGTGTTTTCCCGCGTACTGACGAATCGTGCTGGTGGGTCGTACCACCAGCTGCCGAACGTTACTGAGGCGAGAGATCACCACGTCCGTCAGGCCCAGGCCGAGGTACTCATCGCCGCGGTCGGCGCCGCTGCTGTCGAACGGAAGCACCGCGATCGAGCGGATTGGCTGCTGCTGCCACGGGGGTGCCGACACGACCGTGCTCCTCGAAGCGAGAATCAACACCGCAAACGCCGCGGCGCCCGTCAGGTGCCCGAACCGTCGTTGCGCTCGCGCCGGAGGTTGCGGAGCGTCTTTTGTATCGCTGATCGGCGCCGTGAACGAATAACCGAAGCCGTAGAGCGTTCGAATGAATTGCGGATCGCGAGCGTCGTCCCCAAGCGCGCCGCGGAGCTCGGTCACCAGGTTGGCCAGGCTCCCGTCGGTCACGAACGTGCCTGGCCAAAGCTGATTCTGCAGGTCTGCCTTCGAGATCGCCCGCGGCGATTCGTGAACCAGGGCTGTCAGCAGCTGGAATGTCTTCGGCGAGAGGCGGACCCCTTCTCCTGCGCAGAGAAGCTGACGGCGTCCTTCGTCAATGGTGAATTTGCCGAAAGAGGCCGGCATGGTCGATTCTCCGAGATGGAATGTGGGTGCAGTTTACTCCCATCGTCAACGGCTGAGAGCCATTCTGAGAATGTTCTGATGATGTTGTGAGAACACCGGAGGCCAGAATGCGGATCACTTCACTCGGAGTCTTACGATCGAGAGCGAACCGGCGACAAATGGACTGGAAGAGCGGCCGAGAACGGCTCTGCAGGCACGCACTCACAACCGCGGGGCCGCGTCTTGGAATTGTCCGATGATGAGAAGTTCTGGCGAGGTGACGGTCGCTTCTTTTTTGTCCTACGGGGTCATGGATGGGGTCGGTCCTGGATGAGTCAGATCTCCACTCTACTGCTTGCTCGATGGCGCCGGTCGGCGGGAACCCTCTGATCCTCAACATTTTCCCGCCCGCTCAATCAAATGGCGAACAGCCGACCGAATACCTGATACGCAAAAAGGTCTCACCGGTGGCTCTTCCCACTTCACAAACTTCCGGGGCGGTGAACACGATCAGCCACGCGATGGGGCACGGTCACCCGCGCGCCGGCCGAGCGCGCGTTGCCGGCCCGATCCTCCGCAGCGACGACAATGACGTAGAGGCGCCCGTCGAAGTCATCCTCGCCCGGTGATGCCGCGAGTTCAAGGTTAACAACATACGCGCCGCCGCTGTTCAGCAAAATCGTACCTGTCGCTTCAACACTGCCATACTCGTCACTCACCGTATACGTGGCTTTCGCTACCCCCGACACTGCATCACTGATTACGCCGCTGACCGTCACCGGTAGAAACGCGCGATTCGGTGGCGATAGAGTGGTTCGCGTCACAGAGATCGACACGACCGCCGGGGTTCGATCGACGATGATCGCGCCGTCCGATGACGTCGTTTCGTTGGTCGCACCATCCACAGCTGATCCCGTCACTCTAAATGTGCCGTCGGGCGTATCCGGTGCAATCGACAATGTGCCGCTCCACACGCCGTCGAAGGAGGTTCCTGATCGGCGCGTCAGAGCGATCGTTGCGATTGGTGAGAACGACGGCGCAGGTCCCTGCAGACTCTCGGTGGCGGATGCGACGCCGCTATCACGGTCAGAAAGTGTCTTCGTGATCGTGATCTGGCCATTAGCGCCAACAATCATCGGCGTGATGACGATTGATGAAGACGTCGGAGGGGTGACATCGTCGAACAGGACGAATGAGGGGCGGAGGTTCGTAGTGTAGGTGGTTCCGTCGCCGAGCTGTCCGCTGCCGTTTGCGCCCCATGACCATACGTTGCCTGCCGAGTCCACAGCGATCGAATGCTGTGCTCCCCCGGCCACGATTCGCAGAGCAGATTTGGCACCGGAGACGAGGCGCGGTGTCAAGTGATCGGACACCGTTCCGTCCCCGAGTTGGCCGCTGCCGTTGATGCCCCACGAAAGCAACGTGCCATCGCGCTTCAGAGCGAATGTATGTCCCCCCGCGCCGGCGCCTCCACCCGCTGAGATACCGATCACATCCGATCCAGGGCCGACTCCGGCCACCGGAACGGGCGTGGTGCGTACGACCGTCGTCCCATCGCCCACCTGGCCGCCGCCGTTCAGGCCCCACGCGAGCATTGCGCCATCGATCTTCAATACAGCGCCGCCTCCCGCAATCGCGCTAATCGCCGTGACGCCGGAGCCGGGATCGAGACCACTCACTCGTGCGGGAGTCAGTCGCTCGGTGGTCGTGCCGTCGCCGAGTCGGCCTCCTGCATTCAGACCCCAGGCGAGAACAGTTCCATCAGTTGCGAGCGCATAGGCCGAACCGCCATTTGTCGCAATCGCGCTGACCCCACCGAGGAAGCCGATGTCGTTCACGCCGTGAACGCGCGTCGCGAAGGACTGATTCGTTTGGCTGTTGATGCCGAGCTGCCCGACAGTGTTGATACCCCAGGCCCACACCGATCCGTCCGCTGTGAGGGCGTAGGAGGCATCAAGCGCCGTACAAACTGCGGTGACGCCCCTCAGCATACTGTTCACGGAATTTCTCACTGCAGTGGGCGTGAGCTGAGCGGACGTTGTTCCGTTTCCAAGTTGCCCACTACTGTTGTCACCCCACGCCCACAAGCTGCCGTCCGCTTTCATGGCGAGCGAATGGTTTGCGCCTACAGCAGTCGCATTTACGTCTGTCAGAGTCGGCACGACAACGGGCGAGACGCGATCGAATCGATCTCCCGTGCCGAGTTGGCCGCTGCTGTTATTGCCCCAGCCGATGATCGTCTTATCAGCCCGGATCGCGAGCGAGTGATTCGATTCTATTTGTGCGCTGATGGCCAGTACGGAGCCGACGCCGCCAATCACGCTCGGCGTTGTTCTGCCAAAGAACGATCCGTCCCCGAGCTGGCCGCTGCTGTTATCACCCCACGCCAGCACTGCGCCGTCAGACTTGAGTGCGAACGAAAGGCCTGCCGCACCCGAGACAGCAGTGATACCCGACCCGCTGCCGAGTCCTGTCACCGAGACGGGCAGAGTGCTCGAAGTCTTGTCACCTGTTCCCAACTGACCGTTCGCGTTACTCCCCCAGGCGACGACGCTTCCATCGGTTCGCAGAGCGATCGCATGCGGGTTGCTCAGGCCGCCTGCGGCGACGATGCGCGATACGTCAGTGAGAACACCAGATCCTGCGATGCCTTTGACTTGAACGGGCGACGTCCGGTTCACAGTCGTGCCGTCGCCGAGTTGTCCGTTCGAGTTGTTGCCCCAGGCCCACACCGTGCCATCGTTCCGAAGTGCCAGCGCGAACGCTCCACCACTGCCAGGTGGCGCCGACACGGCGACGACGCCCGCTAGGAATCCGATAGCCCCTGGTCCCTTAACCTCGACAGGAACAGGTTGATTGATCGTGCTGCCGATCCCGAGTTGACCTTTGTTGTTGTTGCCCCATGCCCAGATTGTCCCGTCAGCTTTGAGCGCAAGCGAGAAGTTACCGCCCGCTGTGATTGAGGTGACGTCCGAGCCGAGACCAACGACGGGAACCGGAATGTTCCGCGGGCCGACGATAGCCGGGTTACCGAGATTGCTGTTGTTGTTGCTGCCCCATGTCCAGACGCTTCCGTCGGATTTGAGCGCCACCGAGTGCGATAGTCCGGCGGCAATGGCGATGACGCCCGAACCGCTACCGAAACCGGAGACCATCGCCGGGGCGAGGTGGTTGTCGAATGTGCCGTCGCCGAGTTGACCAAGAAAGTTTGCGCCCCATCCGAACACGCTACCATCCGCTTTCAACACGAGGCCGAACGAGGTGCTTGGAGCGAGCGCAATGACGCCTGACGAAGACTCCAGACCCAAAACCGGCGCTGGGAGAAAGCTCGGATTCGTATTTCCGTTTCCCAGCGTTCCGCCCGTATTAGCTCCCCAACTCAGGACGGTGCCGTCCTGCCTGAGCGCGAGACCGAAGCCGCCACCCGCTTTGACAATGGTGATATTTGCAAGCGGAACGGTCACCGCGACCATCTGCGTAGGCGCGAGGAGAGCGACAACAGCTGCTGCCACGAGTAAAGGCACGACTGTCCTTTCCACGAACCCTCCATCTTTCGCGCCAGTGGCGCATTTATGTTGTTGTATTCGTCAGTTGAAAACGCGGACCGGCCTCGTTCGGTAGCGTGAGGCTCGGTTGACTAGTTGAAGATCAGAACGAATGTCTCCCATTCGCGCACCTCCGCCCGGTTGGCGTTGAGGCGGCTGTCGCATTGGCAGCCGCTGCGTCCCCCGCCCTCGGCGGCGATGTAGCCTCCGCTCACGGACTGGAGTGCGATCGAGTCGCCGGACTGGATCGGCCGCGAGCCGCTCTGGCGATGGATGACGAACGTCTCCCATGCGCGGGGCACCACGCGATTCGCATTCACCGGAGAGGGATCGGCGCTTACGCTTCCTCCACCTTCCGCGACCACGAACCCTCCACCAGCGGCCTGGAGGAGGATGGTGTCGCCATCCTTCAGTTCCCCGCCGTTGATGTCGAAGAGCGAGAAGGCCTCGCAACGGCCGGCGTCGCTGGCGTTCGCATGAACGAAACTGAACCCGCAACCAGCGGCCGATACGTAGTTCCCTGAATGGGTGCGAAGCGACACAGAGAGGGGCGACGGGCTTACTGCCTCGTCGTGAGGGCTGTTGACAAAAAGCCCGCGAGGCGTGGCCACATACACGTTCCCCTCGGCACCGACCGTGAGCGAGTCGATGCGCCGCGTGGGCAGCCCTTCGTTGAACTCAGTCCATTGGTTTCCGCTGTACAAGCTCCTGAGCAGACCGGAGTTCGTGGCCAGATAAAGCCGCGAAGGCTCACGCGGGTCGAGCTCCAGATCGACTAAATACAGATACGCTGGCGGGCTTGGTGGGGCGTAGACGATGCTCCAGCTCTGCCCGGCGTTTCCGCTTCGGTACACTTTGTCCCACCCGAGGGCGTAGACGGTGGACGGACTCCGGGGATCGATCAAAATGCGGCGAAATCCGAAGGACATCCACCACGAGTTGCTCGAGTCCTTGAAGATCGTTTCCCAGGTCACGCCGGCGTCCATGCTCTTCATGATGCCGCCGTCGCCGCCGGCGTAAATGGTCGTGGGGGTCACGGGATCGACGGCGATCGCGCCTCCGAGGAACCCGTAATAGCCGAGAGGAAGCTGAACGTTGGTGATGGGGGTCCAGGCGGAGCCGCCATCGGTGCTGCGCGACAGGCCGTTTATGAGAATGGCATACACGTTCGCTGAGTTGGAGGGATCGATGGCCATGGCTCTCACGCGCGGTCCCGGATCGACCGCCGTCCACGTTTCACCACCGTCCGTGCTGCGCACCGTGGAGCTGTCGGTGAAGGCGAAAACCCTCGAGGACTGGTTTGGATCAATGGCCAGTCGCGCGTCAGAGAGCGAGACCTTCTGGTCACTCCAGTTCGATCCGGCGTCAGCGGACTTCACCACGCCCTTCGAGGTGGCCGCATACAGAGTCGATGGTTCCTTCGGGTCGACCGCCACATCGAACGTCCGAGGCGCGTTCAATCCCTTGTGCAGCCGCCGCCAGGTAGTGCCGCCATTCTCGCTCTTGAAGAGATCGATCCCGTCGGAAGCGTAGAAACCGTGAGTCGGGGTCGGACCGATCACCAGCAGGCTGGGATTGAGCGGCGGCGGAGGGAGAGGCGCCCAGGTCTTACCCCGATCGCTCGTGGTCAGGATCCCGCCCACCCCACCCGGAGTTGTGGCGGAAGTCAGCGCATAGGCTGAAGACGACATTGGATCGACGACAATCCGCAATCCGACCACTGCCACTCCGGGCGTTTTAACACCCAGCGGCACGTCGTCCCAGGTCTTGCCGCCATCCCTTGTGCTGCTCAAAAACGAACCCTGCGCCGTGTAGAGAACCGCCGGATCCTTCGGGTCAACCGCAACGGCCCAAACGCCACCCTGCCGGAGAAGCTGCCATTGCTGACCGCGATCGTTCGAAACGTACAGGCCGCTTCTGGTGCCGGCGTAGACACGCGAGGGCGTGGACGGGTCGAAGGCCAGTGACGACCCGCTGGAGTTCGTGTCCAGTGACAGCGTCATCTTGGCGGTCCACGAGAGTCCGCCGTCCACGCTCACCATCACCGCGGGACTCTGGAGAGCGTAGAGGATGTTCGGGTTGAAGGGATCCACGATCAGACTCTTGATCATCGATGAAAACCCCGATGTTGGACCCGTCTTCACCATGACATAAGAACGCGTCCAGCTCGCTCCTCCATCGAGCGTCTTGAAGACTTCGCCGGTCTCTGTTCCGGCGTACACCGTCGATGCGTGCGTAGGATCGATGGCCAGCGAAGTGATCCTCCCCCCCTCCGTGGACCCTTTGGCTACGGTTCCGGTGTCGAGGAACAGCGCCCAGCTCTCACCGGCATCGATGCTCTTGAAGACTCCGGCCGTGGAGCCGGCGTATACCGTCGACGGCTGCAACGGGTCGACCGCCAGCGCAAGAATCTCCGCGCCTTCCGGTGAGATGTTGGTGAAGCGGTCCACCCCGGCGCGGGCGGAGACAGTGCAACAAACAAGGACCGCGAAGATGGCGATCAATCGGATACGGGTTCCGGCTGCGGGAATGAGAAGCAGAACCAGGTTTTGCATGAGAAGCAGAATCGCTCCCCGGCGCCCAAGGATCATCAGGAAACTCTCAGGAGACTCTAAGAACGTGGCGCCGACCCTGGAAATGCGCGCCAAGGGCACCCTGGAACGCCCGCGGCGTCTGATACGACTCCGAACCCGTCGCTTTCCAAATAGCGGGGCCAAACGGTAGTGAACTCCCCGGATCGGCACTTCGGTGAGAAAGGCCGTTCGGCTTTTTCCTCGGGTTGTAGGGGGTGGGGACGGCGGGGGCGGAAAAGCAGCCCCGAAACGAAAAACCCACTGTTTCCAGTGGGTTCAATTGGATTTCCTGGTTGCGGGGGCAGGATTTGAACCTGCGACCTTTGGGTTATGAGCCCAACGAGCTACCAGACTGCTCCACCCCGCGACACTGGTTGTAACTGCCGGCGGCCGGGAGGCCACCGCGATGAGGAGGGCGGATTATCGTTGCCAGCCCTTCTCCCGTCAAGGCCCGTGACAACCTGAGGGGGGTGGGGTGTATTCCGGTCCTGCGTACCCTTGGTTCGCCATCGCTCGGTTGCCTGGAATGCGCGGCTGCGCTGACCTCCGCCGGTCAGGCCGGCAAGGATGCCGGCGAACCGGCCGGCTGGAAGCCGGCGCTCCGAAAAGCAACAGACCTTACTCTTCCTGCAGGGAAACGTGCGTGAAGCTTCTGATCACGGCGGGCTTGATGTGCCAGATGTCGCGGGCGTACTCCGCGATGGTGCGATCGGAGGAGAACTTGCCCATCCGCGCGATGTTGTACAGCGCCATGCGGCGCCACGCCGATCGATCGAGGTAGGTATGGTCGACACGACTCTGCGCGTCGAGGTACGACTTCAGGTCGGCCACGTGCACATACTCGTCGTGGCCGCTCCGCAGCCTGGTGATGAGCGGCTCGAACAGTTCCTTGTCCCCTCTCGAAAAATGTCCCGAGGCGATGGTGTCGAGCACTCGAGAGAGCGAGGGGTCGGCGGCCAGATAGTCTTCCGGGTAATAGCCCGACTCCAGCAGCGCGGCCACCTCGCCAGCGTCGAGGCCGAAGATGAAGATGTTCTCGTCGCCGACTTCTTCGCGCATCTCGATGTTCGCGCCGTCGAGCGTCCCGATGGTCAGGGCTCCGTTGAGCGCCAGCTTCATGTTCCCGGTTCCTGACGCTTCTTTCCCCGCGGTGGAGATCTGCTCGCTGAGGTCTGCCGCCGGAATGATGGCTTCCGCCAGACTCACCCGGTAGTCCGGCAGGAAGACCACGCGCAGCCAGTCGCGCGTGCGCGGATCGGCGTTGACCACGTCGCCCACCGACTGGATCAGCTTGATGATCAGCTTCGCGGTCAGATAGCCGGGCGCCGCCTTGCCCGCGAAGAAAAAAGTCCGTGGCTGCGCCGGCAGCTGCCCATCCTCCACGATCTGCCAGTAGCGGTGAACGATGTGCAGCACGTTGAGCAGCTGTCGCTTGTATTCGTGAATCCGTTTCACCTGGACGTCGAACATCGACTGCGGATCGGGAACGATTCCGGTCAATTCCTTGGTCAGGCTGCAGAGCGCACGCTTGTTGCCCGCCTTCACCGAATCGAGTCGTTCCAGCAGCGCCTCATCCTCGGCGAACAGTTCCAGCCGCTTGAGTTCGTCGAGATTGCGGGTCCAGCCGTCGCCGATGGCGCGGGTGATCAGCGAGGACAGCGGCCGGTTGGCGTGCAGGAGCCAGCGTCGCGGGGTCACACCGTTGGTCTTGTTGTTGAAGCGCTGCGGCCAGAGCCGATAGACCTCCGGCGCCAGCCGCGTCTTCACCAGCTCGGAGTGCAGCGCGGCCACGCCATTCACCGAGTGGCTTCCCACCATGGCCAGGTTGGCCATCCTCACACACGGTCGCTCCCCTTCTTCGAAGAGCGACACCCGTTCGACCATGGAGGGTTCATCCGGGAATCGCAGCTCGATCTCCGCCTGCGTCCGGCGATCGATCTCCTGAATGATCTGCAGATGGCGCGGCAGCAACCTCTCCATCAGGCTGACCGGCCATTTCTCCAGCGCTTCCGGGAGCAGGGTGTGATTGGTGTAGCCACAGGTGGCCACCGTCAGCGGCCACGCTTCTTCCCACGGCATCTCCAGATCGTCGATGAAGGTCCGCATCAGCTCTGCGACGGTCAGCGCCGGGTGCGTGTCGTTCATCTGGATGGCCACGCCTGCAGCGAAGTGCGCGAGCGAATCGTGCGACTCGCGATACTTCTTCACGATGTCGCGAACGGAACAGGCAACCAGAAAGTACTCCTGCAGCAGACGAAGCTCACGGCCGCGGTCGACGGAGTCCGACGGATAGAGGATCTTGGAGATCGCTTCGGTGTTGATCTGGTGCTGCACGGCGGAGATGTAATCGCCCGCATTGAAGATGCCGATGTCGAACTCGTCCGACGACCGCGCGCTGAACAGACGCAGGACGTTCACGGTCGTCCCGCCGTAGCCGACCACCGGCATGTCGTGCGGAACGCCGATGATCACTTTGTAATCGATCCACGCCGGCTTGTACTCGCCGCGCTCGCTCTCGTGGGCGACCCGCCCATAAACCGGGACGGCCACCGCCTCATCGGCCCGAACGATCAGCCACGGTGAGCCGCCCTCCTCCAGCCAGTGGTCTGGCTTCTCGTGCTGGAAACCATTGACGAAGGTCTGACGAAAGAGACCGAACTCGTAGTTGATGCCGTATCCGAAACCGGGAAGATCGAGGGAGGCGAGCGAATCGAGGAAGCAGGCGGCCAGCCGCCCCAGGCCGCCGTTGCCGAGGGCGGCGTCGGGCTCGAGGTTCTCGAGCTCCTCCAGGTCGGCGCCGAGCTCGGTCATGATCGCCTTGGCGTTGTCGTACAGGCCAAGGTTGGTCAGGTTGTTCCCGAGCGAGCGGCCCATGAGGAACTCCATGGAGAGGTAGTACAGGCGCTTGGCGTCCTGATCGCGATAGCGGCGCTCGCTCTCGCGCATGGCGTCGAGAGCGGGACGGCGCACCGCGACGGAGAGCGCGTGAAGCTTCTCCCGCCTCGACGCCTCCTCCCACACTTTGCCGCGGGCCAGGCGGAGAAACGAGTCGATGCCCTCCCGCAGATGCACGAAGGCTGGAGAGACATCACGAGCGGTCGGGGAGGATACGGGGTGCAGGGAAGGGGGTCGTGTCATCGGGGGCGGTTCAACACGATCATTTTACAGTCGGTTCTGAAACCAGAAACCAGAAACCAGAAACGTTCGTGCGCGCGACCAGTGGTTTCCAAGCGTGGAAGTCCTGGGCTACCGCTCAATGGCCCCTCCGGGGCTTGCGGCGCCCACCACTCCGTGCTTGTCGGCTACCGCTACGATGGCTGCGATGGCTGCATCGAGATGCTCGCGGGTATGCGCGGCGCTGATCTGGCAGCGCAGGCGCGCCTTCCCCTGAGGCACAACCGGGAAGCCGAATCCGGAAACGTACACTCCCCGATCGAGCAGATCCTTCGACATGGCGATCGCTTTCGCTGTATCGCCAATGAGGATGGGGACGATGGGATGGATGCCCTCCCGCACGTTCACCTGCTTCGCGGTGAGCTGCTGCCGGAAGTACGTCGTGTTCTCCCGCAACCGAGTCACCAGGCTGGAATCCTTTTCCATGAGGTCGAGTGCAGCGATCGACGCCATGACCACAGCGGGCGGCAGCGTGTTCGAGAACAGATAGGGCCGGGACTTCTGGCGCAGGTACTCAACCAGCACCCTCGGGCCTGTAGTGAATCCGCCGTGCGACCCTCCAAGGGCCTTTCCGAGGGTCGACGTGTAGGCATCGATCTGGCCGAAGACTCCCAGCTCTTCCGCGGTTCCCCGACCGGTCTGGCCGAGGACTCCAGTGCCGTGCGACTCGTCCACGACGAGAAAGGCGTCGTACTCCTTCGCCAGGGCCACCATCTCCGGAAGCGGAGCGAGGGAGCCTTCCATGGAGAAGACTCCGTCGGTCATCACCAGTTTGTTGCGCGCATCCTTCGTTGCCTCGAGCGCGCGCCGGAGGTCCGCCATGTCTCGATTCCTGAACCGCTCCTTGCGCGCCTTGGCCAGCCGGATTCCATCGATGATCGAAGCGTGATTGAGCTCGTCGGAGACGATGGCATCCTGCTCCTGGGCCACCGTCTGAAACAGACCCTCATTGGCGTTCCAGCAGGATCCGTAGAGGATGGTGTCCTCTGTGCCGAAGAACCGCGAGAGCCGCTCCTCGAGCTGTTGATGGATGATTTGGGTTCCGCAGATGAAGCGCACCGAAGCGAGGCCGTAACCGTAGTCGCGCTCTCCTTTCTCCGCAGCCTCGACGATGGCCGGGTGATTGGCCAGTCCGAGGTAGTTGTTGGAGGTGAGCATGATGATCTCGCCCCGGCCTTCGATCTGAACCACCGCTCCCTGCGGAGAACGCATCGGGAGCTCGCGCTTGAGAGTGCCGGCAGTGCCCATGGCATCGAGCTCGGCGGATAGCGTAGACATCAGAGACATGAACACCTCGGGTATTGGTGTCGGGGGGCGGATTGTACTTTGGGGGGACGTCATCCTAAGAGCTTGTGAAGGAATCCCCGGCCGTCATCCTGAGACGCGCAGACGGCGAAGGATCTGCAACGACGCAACGGCTCCCAGCAACATTCTCGTGATTGCAGATCCTTCGCTTCCCGCCCGCCACCCACGCCGCTCAGGATGACGGTCGGGGGATTTCTTCACCGCCTGTAGAGCTCATCTGCAATCAAAGGCGCGAACCCACGCCGCCGGCCGTGCCGGCCGCCTACTCGTTGTCGTACTTTAGATCCCTGCGGAAGCAGGACTGCTTCTCGAGATCGAAGACGACGCAGGAGTCGATGGGGCGCGAGTAGACGTGCAGGCTGACGGCTCGCTCGTCCCACTCCGGAAGGTTCTTGATCCGATGGATGGTCTGCGTTTTGTCGACGGTATTGAGCGGGCCACCGGGTACCACCAGCTCGGTCCCGATGTGCTGCATGTCGATCTTCGTCGCTCCGGCGAGACAGTCCATGCCGACGACCTGCTGATTCTCCGGGCGGTTGCAGTCGATTTTCTTGTAGTTGTCGACGACCAGCTTCCCTTCGATCATGGTCATCCAGCCGAGCTGTCCGTTGTGCGTGTGCAGCGGCGTGATGGCGCCGATCGGCCAGCAGATGACCATGGCCTCGATCATGTCGTTACGGAACACCTTGTTGCGGGTGTGTCGATCGGGCATCCAGAGCTTGTACCGCTCCAGGTCTTTCGACTGAATCTCGTACGCAACGAGGTAGTCGTACAGCGCCTGCTTGGTGATGACGCCCTCGGCGAGCTCGCGGATGCCGTCGATGAATTGCTCGACCGGGATCGCGGTGGGAGCCGCGATCGGGTGGGGTGCGGCTGAGGTCTTTTGCAAGTCCATGCGGCCCTCCTTGCGACGATTCGAACTCTACCGCCCGCAGACAGCAGGAGCAAGTTTCGCGCCCCGCATGCAAAGGACCGCGAGCCCCAGCGACGCACCATCGTACCCGCTCCGGTTCGGGTTGCCTCGGTGGCCTGTGGCCTGTGCTAGGCTCCGCGCCGCATGCAGAATCTGGCCGTGACCGGTGCCCAGTGGGGCGACGAAGGCAAGGGTAAAATCGTCGATCTTCTCTGCGAGGACTTCGATGTCGTGGCCCGATTCCAGGGCGGTCACAATGCCGGTCATACCGTCAAATTCGGAGACCAGCACTTTTCGCTCAAGCTGATCCCCTCTGGCATCCTTCATCCCGACAAGCTCTGCCTGCTCGGAAACGGGATGGTCATCGATCCGGAAGCGCTGCTCGATGAGATCGAGAAACTGCGGGCCCTCGGTGTGGTCATCGAGGAGAACCTCCGCATCTCCGATTCAGCCCACGTGATTCTTCCGTACCACAAGGCTCTCGACCTCGCTCGGGAGGAAGCCGCAGGCGCCGCCAAGATCGGCACCACCGGCCGCGGGATCGGCCCCGCCTACGAGACCAAGGTCAGCCGCTACGGAATCCGGGTGGCCGATCTTCTCGATCCCGATGTGCTGCGCGCCAAGATCGACTTCGCCTGCGCGGAGAAGAATTCAGTTCTCTCGACGGTGTACGGAAAGCCGACGTTCGATCCGAGGAAGCTGCTCGACGACTACACGCGCTACGGAGAAGTGCTCGCTCCGCGCATCACGAACGGAACTGTTCTGATCAACGGCCTGATCCGCGAAGGTAAGCGGGTGATGTTCGAGGGCGCCCAGGGCACCATGCTGGACATCGATCACGGCACCTACCCGTTCGTGACCTCCTCGAACTGCGTTGTGGGCGGCGTCTGCACCGGCCTGGGGATCGCCCCGAAGCACATCCACCAGGTCCTTGGAGTGGTGAAGGCCTACACCACGCGCGTCGGCGGCGGGACGTTCCCCACGGAGCTGAACGACGCTCATGGCGAGCACCTGCGCAAGCGTGGCAACGAGTTCGGTACCGTGACCGGACGTCCTCGGCGCACCGGCTGGCTGGATCTCCCGGTGTTGCGCACCTCGGTGATGCTGAACGGTCTCGATTCGATGGCCCTGACCAAACTCGATGTCCTGGACGAGTTCGACGAGATCCCCGTCTGCGTCGCCTACAACATTCACGGCGAGCGCTGGAAAACGTTCCCCGCGTTTTCGGTGGGACACGACGACTACAAACCGGAGTACCGCACCTTCCCCGGCTGGAAGCAGTCGACCGTGGGGATGACGTCGATCGGTCAGTTGCCGAAGGCCGCACGCGACTACATCCGTTTCATCGAGGATGAGATCGAGTGCAAAGCCTCGATCGTCTCGACGGGACCGCGTCGCGAAGAGACCATCAAGGTCTGACCGCCTACTCCCGGATGCAGTCCCGGAGGGACGATTGACGTTAGCCCAGGACTTCAGTCCTGGGTTTGCGAGGGAGTGAACAGCAAGTCCCGGAGGGACGATTGAGCGGCTCCTCCGTTGCTGGCTCATTGACGTCAACGTGATGATGCCATCACGGGGTTCGTTGGTTCCGGGACTCAATCACCCGACGCATCCCCACTGCGGGCAGGATGCCCGCGGACCGGCCGGCAGGATGCCGGCGCTCCGAAGGCAGCAAAATCTCCCGAGAGCTGCAAGAGACGGTTCATTAGAAGCCGCGCAGACGTCGAAGAATCTGCATCGACAAGGCTGTTGCAGGCCGCCGCCTCCTGATTGCGGATCCTTCACTTCCCGCCCACCACCTACGCCGTTCGGGATGACGGTTGGCGATTCCCACCGCAGCGTCGGATCCGTCGCCTTCCACCCACGCTCCTGCCGCCGCCTGGTTCTGGTTTCTGGTTTCTAGTTTCTAGTTTCTGGTTTCCCGTTCTCCTTCCGCCCTCCGCCTCCCCCCACCCTGCTATCCTTCGCGCCGCATGTATCCGACCCTCCTGAAAATCGGCTCCTTCGAGATCACCACCTTCGGCCTGATGATGTTTCTGGCCTTCGTGATCGGCGGATGGGTTCTCACCAGGCAGTTCCGCCGGTACGGCCTGGCCGATGACGCGGCGTCGTCCATCGTCATGGGTGCCGCGCTCGGCGGGATCGCTGGCGCCAAGATTTACTACGCAATCCTTTTCCGCGACTGGCATCTGCTGTTCGATCGTGCCGGTCTGGTCTGGTACGGAGGCCTGATCGGCGGGATGCTGGCCTGCTCCGCCTATCTACTGATCCAGAAGATCGACTATCTCACCGCCACCGACGCATCCTCGCCGGGGCTGGCCATCGGCTACGCGCTGGGCCGGATCGGGTGCTTCCTGGTCGGCGACGACTACGGCCGTCCCACCGACTCCTGGGTCGGCATCGCCTTCCCCAAAGGCTCGCCTCCCACTACCGCGTATGAGCTCCGGAATTTCGGGGCGCACGTCGATCCCTCCATCGCTGCCGATCAGGTGCTCCGCGTTCATCCCACGCAGCTCTACGAATCGGCCGCGGCGCTGATCATGTTCTTCATCCTGATGAGGGTGAGCCGGGAGCCGCATCCCAAAGGGCGGGTCTTCGGCCTCTTTCTGGTGATGATGGGCATCGAGCGATTTCTGGTGGAGATCGTTCGAGCCAAAGA
This sequence comes from Thermoanaerobaculia bacterium, assembly GCA_046594105.1. GTDB lineage: Bacteria > Acidobacteriota > Thermoanaerobaculia > Gp7-AA8 > Gp7-AA8 > JBDSGC01. Next base: position 6,056 of record JBKJQB010000090.1, on the reverse strand, counting down.
CGACCGTTTTCTAGGACCCTTCACCATCGCGCAGCTGATCAGCCTCATCCTCATCATGGTCGGAGCGTTTCTGACCGCGCGGGGCGACACGGTGATCGAAGCAGCGGCCTGAAACCGTCACGGAGCTGGAGGAGCTCGATGCCTGCGGTGATGCGCTACATCCTGATCGGACTGGTCGGTGGGATCGCCTCGGGATTCTTCGGGATCGGCGGCGGAATCGTGATCGTCCCCGCGCTGATCTACTGGGGCGGATTCAGCCAGCATCGCGCCACGGGAACCAGTCTGGCCGTTCTCCTGCCGCCCATCGGGATCGCCGCCGTCATCGAGTACTACCGGAACGGGAACGTCGATTTCCACGCGGCGTTGATCATCGCCGCCGCGATGATCGTCGGCGGGGGAGTGGGTGCCTTCGCCGCCAACCGGGTGGACGGCCCCTGGCTCCGCCTCACCTTCGGCATCTTCGTCGTCATCCTCGGCGGCTACCTCGTGTTCGGGGCCGTTCGAAGACTGGGCTGGATGTAGGGACAGCGAAAGCGCCGCGATCTTCCTCCACAACCCGGGGGCACTGCGTGAGACGCAGCGATTGATAGTGAGAAACGGGAGCTCCCCATCGAGAGTCCTTCTCCCCGCGCACGGGGAGAAGGACTCTCGATGGAAGAGCACGGCCTCGCCGTCTGCGCGGCTTCTGATGACGGAATTGAATCTTCACTCCCGCCTTCTACCCTCGACCCTTCTGCCTTCTGGTTTCTCCTACGGGTAGTACCCGCGGATGGTCTTCGCTTTTCCTCCGCCGACCTGCACCGCTACCTCGCGCCACTTCGATCCTGGTTTCACTCCCTCGGGGGGATAGAAGCCCAGGATGTATTGGGAGCGCAGCTCGTTCTGGATATCGGTGTAGATGCGTCCCAGGTCGGAGGCGGTTTCGATGTAGTAGGCGTTGCCGCCGGTCTCAGTGCAGAAGCGGCCGAGCTTGTAGCGGACATCCACTTCCGTCTGCCGGATTCCGATGCCGATGGCATAGACGGGCACGGCTGCCCGGCGTGCGTACTCGACGGCCTGATCGAACGAAAACTTGGATGCGGTGTCTTTGCCATCCGTCAGGAGCACCAGGGCCCGCTGCCCCTTCACGCCGAGGAAGTTGTAGAGCGAATAGACCACAGCGTCGTACAGGGCGGTAGATTCCTCGGCGCGCAGTTTGGCCAGGCCGGCGTTCACGTCGGCGAGGTGCGACGACCATCGCTGGATCAGCTGCGGCTGGGTATCGAAGGACACCAGGAAGGCCCGGTCGCCCTTGCGCATGACGTTGCTCAGAAACTGCGAAGCAGCCTTCTGCGCCTCGGCCATCCGCGGCTGCATCGATCCGGAGGTGTCGATGGCCAACCCAAGCGAGAGCGGCAGGTTGGTGACGTGATCGAACTTGGCCACCTTGACCGGCTTGCCTTCGTCGAGAACCTTGAAGGAGGCTTCCACCAGGTCGTTCACCGGACGGCCGTTGCGGAGCACCGTGGTGGGCAACTCGACGAGGTGGACGTTGACCTCCTCCATGAACTGCGGCGTGTTGATCATCACCAGGTCTTCCACCGGCGGCTGCGGATCGTCCTTGAGCGTGGCCACGGCGCGCAGGTAACCGACACCTTCGGTGACCGGGATGTCGATGGTCTGCACCCATGGCGGATCGAACAGCGAGGCCACACGCGTGGTGTTGAGGAACAGATCGACGTGATCGATCTTCTTGCTTTCCGGAACGCTGACGCTCATCTCGATCCGGGTCCGGCCATGCAGCTTGAAGGCGACGCGGGGGGAAACGATGCGGACCCGGAACGGATCGTTGCCGGTATTGACGTGGATCTCGTCGCCGGTGATGGGCTCCCCGTTCGCGTTCAAGGCGACGGCACGGATGCGACGGACCTGAGGAACATTGCCGAAGTCGAGATCGAGGGTGTAGGGAGGCTGGCGCTTGGTCATCACCTTCCTGCCGTCGAGATAAAACTCCACCGCCGCGATGTCGCTGCCGGAGGCGATGGTCTCGATGTGCTGCACGCCGCTGAGCAGGTCATCGGTCAGGGGCACGATGCGCAGCCTTGTGGCGCCCGACTCCACATCGTCCTTGATCTGCCCCAGGGTGGACTGGGCGCTCTCTTTCTGTTTGCGCTGCTCCGGTGTGTCGAAGATCTCCGGGACGGTGATCTTTTTCTCGACGATCGATTCCGCGCCGGAGTGGATGTCTTTGACCCGAACCCGCGCGGTGTAGTCGGCGGGCCGCAGAAAGCGGTCGAGGACGATGGCCACTTTCTCCGAGCTGAGATCGCCGGGATAGTCGAAGCGGTAGCGGTAGTTCTCGAACAGAGCGTCGTCCTTCAGCACCTCGCCGGTGACGTCGAGGCTGTAGAGCCTGGTGCCGTTGACGTCCTTGGCCGTCAGTTGCGAGCGAGGCACCAGGATGGTGATCTCAGCGTCGGTGCGGCTTCCCTGTTTCGCCGGGAACTGGACGCTGAACTCAGAATCGAGCCGGGGCGCCTGTGGGTCGGCCAGAACCACCGAGCGGAGGATTTTGTGCACGTCTTCTTCGTTCACCGGCGGCGGCTCGAAGATGCGGCTGAGGCCGGACTTGTTGATCTGCGAGGCGGTGATCGCCTTCAGAACCTCGTCGCCGTAGCGGCACTGCATCTGGAGGTTGGTCACGCTGGTCCCGGGGCCGACCGCCCCGAAGACCGTATGCAGGGCATCCCCTGGCTGGAACGAGGAACCGACGGCGTCGGGGGACAGCAACTCCTGCATCGCGTCGGGATTGATCGGAGTCCACAGACGGAACTCCACGCCGTTGCGCGGCACGTAGAAGAGGAACCGTACCTCGTGACCGAATCCCGGGATGAACACGTACGTCCAGATCTCGATCGGAACGAGAAACTTGCTGCAGTCGACGATCAGGCGCTCCGCCGGAAGCCCGTGGATGAGCAGGATGCGGCTGCGATCCGACGAGACGTTCTTGAAATCCTCTTTGGCCGTTTCCAGGCGCTCGTAGTACTGGTCGCGAAAGGCGCGATTGGTGGTGCCTTGAGCCCGATCGCGGCGACGCCAGAACTCGGTGATGTAGATTTCGCGCTGCGGGTCGGTCTCCAGGATCAGGAACGTATCGAGCTCGGACGGCTGCATGATGGGCTCGACATCGGTGAGGAATTGACGGTACTCGTTCCCCAGGCTCTTGATGCGGTCCTTCCGTTCGCGGCGCGAGAGCTTGCGGATGCCGGGATCCTGCGGAGCCGCTTTGGCGATACCGGGGGGCGGCGGGGCAGGGGCGGAGACCGGGTCCTTCGGCGCGGGAGGATTGTTCGTTTGCGGAAAGGCGTTCGTGACGGTGACAACGGCCAGAAGGACGACGAGAGAAATCCTCTTCATTAGGGGCCTCGTGAATGGATCGATCGATGCGCATCTACCTCGACAACAACGCGACGACCGCCCTCCACCCGGCAGTGCTGGAGGCGCTGCAGGAGTCGTTGCGCGATGTCTATGGCAATGCTTCCAGCATACACAGAGAGGGCCAGACAGCCCGTCGCAGGATCGAGGAAGCGCGCGAGTCGGTGGCCGGTCTGATCGGCGCCTCCGCCCGCGAGATCGTGTTCACCAGCGGCGGCACCGAGTCTAACAACGCCGCGATCTTCGGCGCGCTCGGCAGCACCGGTCGTCATCACATTGTCACAACGGCGATCGAGCATCCCTCCGTCCTGGAACCGATTGCCGAGGCTGCCAGGCGAGGGCACGAGGTGACGACGGTGGCGCCCTCACGCAGCGGGGAGGTCTCCGCGGAAGCAGTGCTGGCCGCCATTCAACCGAACACCCGCCTGGTGGCCATGATGCTGGCGAACAACGAGACGGGAGTGTTGCAGCCGGTCGTCGACGTGGCCAAGGGATGTGCCCAGCGGAACATTCACCTGCACTGCGATGCGGTGCAGGCGGCCGGCAAGATCGATCTCGACGTGGAACGTCTGGGCGTGGACACGCTCGCGCTCTCCGCGCACAAGCTGCACGCGCCGAAAGGCATCGGCGCGCTGTGGGTCCGCCAGTCGATCGTTCTCGATCGCCTGCTGCTCGGCGGCGCGCAGGAGCGGCGGCGGCGGGCGGGCACGGAGAACGTTCCGCTGGCGATCGCCTTCGGCGTGGCCGCGGGACTGGCGGCCGGCGGCGGGTTTCGCGGTGAGATGGCCGCGCGCCGCGACCGCTTCGAGGCAGAGTTGCGCGAGCGGCTGGACGTTGCGATCAACGGGGCCATCAACGGGGCCATCAACGTGGCTATCACCGGGGCGGAGGCCAGGCGGGTTCCGAACACCAGCAGCGTCACCTTCCGCGGGGCTGACGCCGAGGGGATCGTCATCGGGCTGGACCTGGAAGGAGTCGCGGTGTCCACGGGATCGGCATGCTCGTCCGGCCGGATTGAGCCGAGCAGCGTGCTGCTGGCGATGGGCATGACCCCTCAGGAGGCCAGGAGCACGGTGCGATTCTCAGCGAGCCGCTTCACCACGAGCGAGGAGATGGAGCGCGTGGTCGAGCTGCTCGTGGCCATCGTTCCCAAGGCGCTCCGGCAGAACGAAGCGTCGAGGCCCGACGGGACGGGACGTGCCGGCGTTCCCTGACAAGGTTGCGGGCGGAACTCATTCGCTCACGCGATGGATTCTCCCAACCACGTTGAAATAAGTTGCTCCCCGCGCCGATGTTTGACACAGTGATCCGCGGGCGGGCATGCCGGAACTTACACCGATTCTCCAGGGCGATCTCTCACGCATTCCTCTTCCGGATGTGATGAGTTTTGTGTCGATGATCCGCGGCTCGGGCAAGCTCCTGGTCCGCAACGGCGACATGGAGCGGGCCATCCACTGGACTGACGGCGACATCATCTTCGCCGTTTCCAACTCGCCCGAGCACTCCCTCGGACAGTTCCTGCTGCGCAATGGCAAGATCACCCGCGCGCAATACGAGGAGTCCAAACAGCGCGTCACACCCCAGATGCGCCACGGCAAGCTGCTGGTGCAGATGGGAGCGCTCTCTCCCAAGGATCTGTGGTGGGGAGTCAAGAATCAGGCCCTGGAGATCATCTATTCACTCTTCGCCTGGAAGGGTGGGCTCTTTGCGTTCGGCGATGCCGTCGACGAGCTGGCCAATGAGCGCATCGTGCTCTCGATCAACACCTCCAGCGTGATCATGGAAGGCATCCGCCGGCTCGATGAGTCGGCGCGGATCGGCGAAAAGATCACCGGACTGGACATGATCTTCATGAAAGTCCCGGGGACGACGCCCGACTTTCACGATCTGGAGATGAGCGAGCACGAGGTTTCGGTCTACAACAACCTCGACGGCAAGCGAACCGTGCGCGAGCTGATCGGCAAGTCGGAGCTGACGGAGTTCGAGGTCACCCGGATCCTGTTCCAGCTGATCACCGCCCGGCTGATCGAGGTGGCCGCCGAGGAGAAGACGTTCCGCCCGGTTTTCCTCGATGTGGAGGACTCGCCGGAGTTGCTGAAGGTCATTTCCACGTACAACGACATGTTCGGGCGGCTTTACGAATCGCTGGTGCGGGCGGTGGGCGACGAGCCGGCCCGCGACATCTTCATGACCGCCCTGCAGAACTCGGAGAGCGACGATCTGTGGAGCGGCGTGTTCTTCGACCAATATGGCCGCTTCGACGAAAACATGCTCATCGCCAATATCTCCGAGCTTCCCTTTGAGCGGCGCAAAGCCGTGCTCGATGAAGGTTTGAACACGCTGCTCTCCGTCCAGCTCTTCGAAGTCTCCCAGCACCTCGACTCCGCCGGCAAAGTGGACGTCTTCCGGTTCATCTCCGACCAGAAGGCCACGCTGGAGAAGATCACGGCGTAGTGAAACCAGAAAGCAGAAACCAGAAAGCAGAAACCAGAAACCCCCTTCCGGCAGCGCTCCGCCCCCCGTCATCCTGGAAGCTGGGAAAGAGCGATGAGCCGATGAGTGGGCGATGAACGTGCGCTTCGTGGTTTTTCTGAGCGGAGCGAACGGAGCGCCGGCATCCTTGCCGGCCGGTCCGCCGGCTT
>JBKJQB010000006.1:0-19666 GCA_046594105.1 Thermoanaerobaculia bacterium | reverse complement strand
TAGAAGGCGAACCCCAGGAAGGTGGGTCCGACCATCTCTTTGAGGATGTAGCGAGTGAGGATCTTCATCGACGGGGCGATTGTAACTGGTTGGAGAATCGGGAACTTGGGCGCAGGCAAACCGTAACCTCAGCGGTTTTCCGCAGCGTCCCATAAGATAGATTATGTTAAAGACGAGGTCCGTCGGCGATACCCTCTCTGCGCTGGTCGATCCGTTCGCTCCCTGTCACCGATCAAGCGTTTTTCCGCGTGGCACCCGGTCCGCGGGTCGCCCGTCAGGACTTCGCTTTCTTCTTCGCAGGGTTCGACTTGGCTTTCTTCGCAGGCTTCGACTTGCCAGATCTGTTGAGGGCAACCGCTTGACGAACCAGCGCCTTGAAGGCGGACTCGTCAACCGTTTCTCCTTCATGGATGTCGATCGCGCGGCGTACGTTTCCGTCGAGGCTCGAGTTGAAAAGACGGGCCGGATCCTTCAGAGACGCGCCTTTGGCGAAGGTGAGCTTCAGGACCTTCTTATAGGACTCGCCGGTGCAGAGGATGCCGTCGTGCGACCAGACCGGAGTGCCCATCCACTTCCACTCCTCGACGACGCCGGGGTCTGCTGCCTTGATGAACTTGCGCATTCTGCTGAGGGTGACGCCGCGCCAGTCCCCGAGATCGGCGATTCTCTTCGAGATCAGCTCCGATGCCGGCTGATCCGCGCTCGCGCCCGACTTTTTCATGGGGTCTCCTCCTTGTGGCAAAGATGGGCGGAGGGCCGTCCGTTACTCGGACTCCAGGCGTCGCAACAGCTCGCGCAGGGCCGCCGCGATTTCGCGCTTGTCCACGTCTGCCTTCTTGAAGCTGATGTTGAAACTGAACGGCAGCGCCTTGTCCCTGATCTGCCAGACGAAGTGTTTCGGGCGACCGGCCTTCTTGGCCTCCGGCTTTGCCGTCTGGCGGCGGACGTCCTCGCGATTCATCTCACCGGAGGCCACCCGGCGCACCACATTCTCCATTGCCTTTTCGCTTCCGGCGCGGGCGATCTGGACCAGCACGGACTTGTTCGTGATCGCCGCTTCGCGGCACATCACGCGGATCCGTTCCGGGATTTCGTTCAGCAGCAGAGTCTCGGTCACCGTGGTGCGGGACTTACCGATCACCCGGGCGATGCGTTCGTGGGTGTAGTCGAATTTCTGCTGAAGGACCAGGAGGCCCTCCGACTCTTCGAACGGCGTCAGGTCCTTACGCTGGATGTTTTCGATCAGCGCAATCTCCAGCGTCTCCTGGTCGTCGACATCGAGCTCGATCGCCGGAATCTCGTCCAGTCCAGCCAGAGTGGCGGCTCGGTAGCGGCGTTCCCCGGCGATGATCTGGTAGCGGTTTGGACCGAAGGGTCGGACCAGGATCGGCTCCAGCACTCCTTTTTCGCGGATGGAGTCTGCCAGCTCTTCGATGTTGCCGAGGTTCGAGCGAGGCTGCTCGGAATTCGGGTCGATCAGCTCGAGCGGGATCATCGCGCCGATGTTCCGTCCCGACCGTCTGGCCAGCTCGTCGACGAAGTGCGCATCGTGGCGCATCGTGGCGCGTTCGGGAAGCCCTTTTCTCATGGCCATGTCGTTGGATCTTTCCTTTCCAGTGTCGTGCTCACCGCTGATCAAACCCTGGAGAGGATTTCCTCGGAGAGCGAGTAATACTCCATCGCACCGCTCGATTTCGGCGCGAAAGTGAAGATCGATTCTTTGTACGCGGGGCTTTCCTCGAGTCGGATGGACTTGGTGATGATCGTGTTGAAGAGGCGTTCCCCGAACACCTGGCCAATCTGTGCGTGGATGTCACGGGCCAGAGTGGTTCGTTTGTCGTGCATGGTGATGACCACACCGAGGAGCTGAAGATTCGGGTTCGGCCTGGCCTTGATCTTCTCGATGGTCTCCAGAAGATCGTCGGTCCCCTCCAGCGCAAAGTACGAGGATTGAATGGGGACCAGCACGTGGGTGGAGGCGACCAGGGCGTTGACCGTGATCATTCCCAGCGTCGGTGGCGTGTCGATGAAGATGTAGTCGTACTCGGCCGCGGCATCGACCATCTTGTCCTTGAGCCGGAACGGTCCGTCCATCTCCCCGATCAGTTTAGATTCCAGCTTGGCCAGGGCGATCCTGGAGGGAGCGAGGAACAGATTGGGCAGCGGCGTCGGAACGATCACGTCGTTGAAGGAAAGCTCTTCGCTGACCAGCACGTCGAACATCGACTTCGAGATCGATCGCGGATCGACGTAGCTCATGGTCGAGTTCGCCTGCGGATCGAGGTCGATCAGAAGGGTTTTGAACCCCTTGTTCGCGACCGCGGCAGCGAGATTGATCGTAGTGGTGGTCTTGCCGACCCCACCTTTTTGATTGGCAACCGTCGTGATCATCAGGCCTGGCTCGATTGTACGGACGGGATCATGGTTTGGGAAGGGAACTCTCAGTCGCGACGAGATCCGAAATCGCGGGAAACACGGCGGGAAGAGGCTGAAAAGCGAGGTTCGGAACCCAATCTGTGAGAACTCTCACGGTTACCGCCAGAATCGAGGGCGGAAGACGCTTACATCTTGTACTTGCCCAGATCATCGGTATCGAGCTGTTCGAACAGCTTCTTCACCTTCTCCTCCCCCTCCTCAGAATCGGGCGAGATCGTCTGGGCCTGGTCCAGCACATCCTGCGAAACAAAGATGGGCGCCTCGGTGCGCAGGGCCAGAGCGATGGCGTCGCTCGGGCGCGCATCGAGCTCCAGAGTTCTGCCTCCGCTGATCACCCGGATCTGGGCAAAGAACGTCGAGTCGCGGAGGTCGCTGATGACCACGCGAGTGACGCGCCCGTCGAGCTCCGCAATCAGGTTGCGCAGCAGATCGTGGGTCATCGGTCGCGGCGTGGTCACGTTCTCCAGTTGCAGGGCGATGGCGTTGGCTTCGAAGATGCCGACCCAGATCGGAAGGAAGAACTTCTCGTCATCGTCCTTGAGCACGACGATGGGCGAGTTCGACACGGGGTCGAGCATGAGGCCTTTGATGAACATGGGAACCAGATCTGTCATGCGACGACCTCCCCGCGCAGCGTGTGATGCTGCGCTGATGCGATGCGGACACCCAGCATACTCCCCGGCGGCGTCAACAGATCGCCCGTGAAGTTCACCACCCAGTTGTCGTCCGTCCTCCCCGAAAGCATGGCCGGGTCATGCCGGCTCGGACCTTCGACCAGAATGTCGAGGACACGACCGCGATATCCCTCCAGCCGCTGCCGCTTGGCCCGCTCGTGAATCTCGAAGAGGCGGTTCAGCCGTTCTGAGGCCACAGCATCGTCGACGGCGTCGCCCAGTCTCAACGCCGGTGTTCCCGGCCGCGGCGAGTACTTGAAGGCGTAGATGGAGCCGTAGTTCACCTCTTCCATCAGCGACAGGGTCTCTGCAAAGTCCTCTTCGGTCTCCCCTGGAAACCCGACGATGAAGTCGGTCGAGAAAAGCATCTCCGGGATGGCCCGGCAGATGCGGGCGACCGTCTCCAGATACTGCTCGCGCGTGTACAGCCGCTTCATCCGGCGGAGAACGCGTGAGGAGCCCGACTGCACCGGCAGATGCAGGTAACGGGAGATATTCAGATGGTCGCGCATCGCCGCGATCATGTCGTCGTCGACCTCTGCGGGATGGGAGGTCATGAAGCGTAACCGGGCCACCCCTGCCACTGCGGCGGTCGCACGAAGCAGCGAGGCAAAGTTTTTCCCGGTCATCGGGCAGCGATAGGCGTTGACGGTCTGGCCCAGCAACTCGATCTCCGTGCGCCCGCTGGCCACTGCAGCCCTCACTTCTGCCACGACGTCGGTCATGGGACGGGAGACCTCGCGGCCGCGGGTGGTGGGCACGATGCAGAAGGTGCAGTTCTTGTTGCAGCCTTCGATGATGGTGACTTGCGCGCGCGTGGCCGAGGGGCGATCGACGGCCAGCGCGTCGTAACGGCGATCCTCCGGGAAGTCGATGGCCAGAGTTCTGCCGCCGTCCAGGATGGAGTCGAGATGGCCGACGTTTCCCGGACCCATGACGAAGTCGACCCAGGGAGCGCGTTTGAGGATGGCCTCCCCTTCCTGCTGTGCCACGCAGCCGCAGACACCGATGCGCGCGCCCCCTTCCTTGAGCGCGCGGAGAACTCCCAGCCGCGAAAAGACCTTGTGCTCCGACTTTTCCCGAATGCTGCAGGTGTTGAGCAGAATCAGGCTGGCCCGTGTCTCGTCCTCAACGCGCCGGTACCCGCGCAACTTCAGGCTGCCGGAAAGACGCTGGCTGTCCAGATCGTTCATCTGGCAGCCCCAGGTTTCGATGAAGAAGGTGTTGGGCTCGACCGGCTCGGACGGCAGCGGGATGGGCAGACGCCGTTTGCTCATGGCCTGACGCCGACTGCGCGATCGTACCGGTCGCGGGCGTCAGCGAGCTCTTTGCGGGCATCGTCCAGCTGACGTTTTGTTTGAAGGAACCGAGGCCCGATGGCGGAGTCGCGGTGGTTAGGATCAGCCTCGTTGTAATAGGACTGTTCGATCCGGGCCAGCTCTTTCTCCAGGCTCTTCACGCGACTGTCCGCCTCGGATAGCTGCTTCTCGGCGGAGATGCGGGCCTTGCGGCTCTCATCCTGCAGCTGGAGCATCCCCTTCGAAGGTGCCTCCGGCTCCGCGACGACGTCAGCGCCGGGCCTGGGAGGCAGCACAACCAGTTTGCCCTTCGACCGTTTCACATCGGCGTTGGTGATCACCTTGCGCGGTTTCTTTTTGCGCGCGCCACCGTTGTCTTTGGAGGCCTGCACCAGGGCTGAGTTCTTCGGCTGCACCGCTGCCGCCGAGGGGGGCGGTTCGGCGCCCAGCAGCGCTGCGGAGCAGGCCAGAGTTGCGAACAGCGCCGTGTGGAGGAGTCGTTTCATGGTTCCGAAGTGCCTGTTCGTCCGTAACGATCCTCGAGACGGATGACGTCGTCGAGCTCGGGAGTGGAGACCTCCGCGACATCGGTGTCCTCGATGGCCAGCATGCGGTGAATGAGTCGCGGCGGAATGTGAAAGGCCTGGCCGGCTCGAAGGGACACGCTGCGCCGATCCCCGTCACTCTCGATCGTCAACTCCAGCTCTCCGCTGACGACAAAGAGGGTCTCCTCTTTTCTCTCGTGGTACTGCAGGCTGAGGCTGTGGCCCCGATCGATGTGCAGGATCTTGCCGACGTAGCGGTCGGTGTGGCCGAAGATGAGCTCGTAGCCCCAAGGCTTGGGAACCCTCTTCACTTCGCGATGACGAAACAGGTTCTCGGCACTCATGAATGCTCGTCGACCAGACCTTCCGGAAAGCGCATGGCCACGCTTTCGATGATGAATTCCTCAATTTCCTGTGCGGTGCGCTTCTGCAGAGCGATGTCCGCAATCCGCTTGCAGTCGCGGTAGCGCACCGTCCGCACGATGTTCTTGATGATTGGAATCGACGAGGGGTTCATGGAGAAGACTTCCAGACCCAGCCCCAGCAGCACGATGGCGAAGACGGGGTCAGAGGCCATCTCGCCGCACAGGGAGACCGGGATCCCCGCCCGCTTGCCGGCATCGATCACTCCTTTGATCAGGCGGAGGAGCGCTGGATGCAGCGGCTCGTAGAGGTAGCTGACATTCTCGTTGGAGCGATCGATGGCCAGCGAGTACTGGATGAGATCGTTCGTGCCGATGGCGAAGAAGTCCGCCTCCTGCGCGAGGAAGTCCGCGATGACAGCTGCGGAAGGAACCTCGATCATGATCCCGATTTTCAGGTTCCGGTCATAGGGCAGGCCCTCCGCATCGAGCTCCGCCTTGATCTCGCGCACCAGCGTTTTCACCTGCCGCAACTCCTGCACTCCGGAGACGAGAGGGAACATGATCTTGATGTCGCCGTGCGCGGAGGCGCGCAGAAGGGCGCGAAGCTGGGTGTGGAACATGTCGCGATGCTTCATGCATAGCCGCAGACCGCGCAGTCCGAGCACCGGGTTGTCTTCCTTGCTTCCCATCACTTCCCGCGCCAGTTTTTTCCCTCCGAGATCGAACGTTCGGATGATGCAGGTGCTCGGGGCAAGCGCCGCGGCCAGACTCTTGTAGATCTCGAAATGCTCCTCTTCCGTGGGCAGGAGCGGGCTCTTGGAAATGTAGAGAAATTCGGACCGGTAGAGGCCGATCCCCTGGGCGCCGAAACGCACCGCGTCCTTCAACTCCTCCACCAGCTCGATGTTGGCCTGCAGCGTGATCGCCCGGCCATCGCGCGTCACCGCCTGGAGCTCGCGGTTGCCCAGCAGCTTGCGCTCCGCTTCTTCATGGCGAAGGACCCGCGCCTGGTACTCGGCGATCATGGCCGGCGTGGGATTGACCACCAGGGTGCCTTCGTAGCCGTCGACGATGATCAGTTCGTCGTCCTCCACGATGCTGGTCAGGCGGGGCACGCCGATGATCGCCGGCATGAACAGGGACTTGGCGATGATCGAAGTGTGCGAGGTGCGTCCGCCGGCCTGGGTGGCGAATCCGACAATGGGCCGCCGGTTGAACTGGATGGTGTCGGAGGGCGTGAGGTCCTCCGCCAGGATGATCACGTCGTGCGTGATTTCGGAGAGGTCGTGGTGTGAGGCTCCCTGCAGGTTGTTCTGGACCCGGGTGCCCACGTCCTTGACATCGACGGCCCGCTCGCGGAGGTAGTGGTCGTCGAAGCTTTCGAAGCGGGCCTGCAGCTCCTCCTGCACTTCCGCCAGAGCCCACTCCGCGTTCACCTGCTCGAACTCGATCTTCTGGGCCACCTTGTCGGCGAAGGACGGGTCGCTGACCATCATGGCGTGGGCCTCGAAGATGGAAGCGTACTCCTCCCCCATCGACCGGCTGACTTTCTGTTTGAGAGTGAGCAGCTCATCGCGCGATTTGGCCAGCGCCTGGTGGAAGCGCTCCACCTCCGCTTCCACTTCTTCCTCGCGGATGGGCACTCGGTAGACCGACGCTTCCCGGCGCTCCACGATCACAGCCCGGCCGATGGCGATCCCCGGCGATACACCGATGCCCTTGTAGGTCCGGACGTCACTGCGCGCGTGCGCGGTCGGGGACCGCACGCCCTGGGAAGTCATGCCGGCATTGTACCGGCTGGAAGTTCGGCTGAGGGCGCCATGAACGGAGCCCCACTTTCAGTCAGGACGCCGGAGGGCCCTCCTACTCGCTTTCGTCGAAGCGGTTCGCCACCAGCGCAGCGATGCCGTCCACCGCCGCGGCTTCATCCTCGCCCTCCGCCTTGACGGTGATGACCGAACCCTTGCCCGCCGCCAGGAGAAGAATTCCAAGAATGGATTTGCCATCCACTTCTTCCTGGCCTTTGCGGATCTTGATGTCCGACCGGAAGCGGGCGGCGACGTGAACCAGTTTGGCAGCGGCGCGCGCGTGCAACCCAAGCTTGTTGATGATCTCCAGATCGCGAGTGATCAACTGGTCACTCCCGCCACGCGCTCGGCGGAGAGGAGATCGGAGGCCACCCGGATCGCTTTGGAGCCCTTTTCACTGATCACATGAGCGAGGGTGGCCACGTCCTTCGCCTCCTGCTGCAGCATGGCGAACTTCACGACCATGGGAAGGTTGACTCCGGTGACGATCTCGATCCTTCCCTTCTCCAGAAACGAGAGGCTGATGTTGCTGGGAGTGCCACCGAACATGTCGGTGAAGATGATGATGCCCTCGGTTCCCACGCGCTCGATGGCCAGGCGGATCTTCTCCCGCGCTTCATCGACGGTGTCGGTCCATTCGAGCGGCACTGCCTCGATGATCCCCACTTCCCCTTCAATCTTCTGAGCTGCTTTCAACAGTTCGTACGCAAGATTTCCATGCGTGACGATCAGGGCACCAATCAAGGTCTACCTCCGCAACGCGCCATCATAAAGGATCGACCTCGGTTTCCGCGGGTACGGCATTGCTCAGCGCTTGCAGTCCCGGTGCACGATTTCCACGGAGTAGCCGCGCTCGGCAAGCTCCGCTCCCAGCCTCTGCCCGATGGCCACCGAGCGATGCTTTCCACCGGTGCAGCCGATGCCGATGGTGAGGTAACTCTTCATCTCTTTCTGGTACTCCGGCAGCAGGTAGCCCACGAAATCGGACAACTTCTCGTAGAACCGGTCGTACTCCGGCTGGTTCTTCAGGTAGCTCACTACCTCTTCATCGAGTCCGGTCTTCGGCCTCAACTCCTCCACGAAATGAGGATTCGGCAGAAAGCGCACGTCGAAGAGCAGATCCACGCTGTAGGGCATGCTGTACTTGAAACCGAAGGTGATGATGGTGACCAGCATCGCCACTTTCTGGTCCGGCAACTTGAAGCGGCGGATGACCTCCGCCTTCAGCTCATGCACCGAGAACTGACTGGTGTCCAGGACCATGTGCGCCAGCGACTTGACCTCGGTGAGCGCGTCGCGCTCCGCCTGAATCGCTTCTTCGATCGGGCGGCCCTGTGCCAGCGGATGCGGTCGCCGGGTTTCGGAGTAGCGTCGGGCCAGCACTTCATTGGACGCCTCCAGAAACAGGAGGGCGACGTTGGGGACGAGCTTCTGGATCCGCTCGCGGTAGAACTCCGGAAAGATCGTTGCGAAGTCGTGGGTACGGACATCCACCACCACCGCCACCTTGTTTGCGTTTTCGTGCGATCCCACTTCCTCCAGAAGCGGCTCGATGAGCTGAATGGGCAGGTTGTCACAGCAGTAAAACCCGAGGTCCTCAAGCGTGGATTGCACGTAGCTCTTTCCGGAGCCGGAAAGGCCGCTGATGATCACGAGGTATTCCGGACGGCGCATGCGTGGGAGTGTATCGCGGGGGAAGCTCAGGCCGGAGCCTGCGCGGCAGGACGTCTTGGAGGGGGATTTTGACGGAGCCTTGGGCAACCAGCGCCGCCGGCCGTGCCGGCCTAGCGCTGGCGTCGGGTGCGATTGAGCACGTCGGGATTGAAGCGTGTCCGCGTGTAGACGTTCCGGATTTCCGGCGTGACCGGGCCGGATCCGTCCGTCACCGGCGCTGACGGGTCGACCGCCGCCTGCCGGGCGATCTGCTCGTCGATGCGCTGGGTGAAGTCGCGGGCGGAATCGTAGCCCTGCAGCTTCATCAGATGATTGCGCGCGGCGACTTCCACCAGCAGCGCCAGATTGCGCCCGGAGGCCACCGGCAGCCGGACGTACGGCTTGGGCACGCCGAGGAGGTCGTAGGTCTCCCCTTCGATTCCCAGCCGGTCGTACTCCGTGCCCTCGACCCACTTCTCGAGCTTGACCACCACGTCGATCGGTTTGACGTCCCGGGTGGAGGCCACCCCGAAGAGGTCCTTGATGTCGATGATCCCGATGCCGCGAAGCTCCATGTGATGGCGCAGCAGGTCGTTCGAGTACCCGAGCAGGACATCGTTGGGATGCCGCTTGACGATGACCATGTCGTCCGCGATGAGCCGATGACCACGGTAGATCAGATCGAGAGCGCACTCGCTCTTGCCGATGCCGCTGTCGCCCAGAAGCAGCACACCGATGCCATACACATCGAGCAGTCCCGAGTGCATGGTCAGTCTGGGGGCCATGGTCTCCTCGAGGAAGTAGGTGGTCCGGGTAATCGACGTGGACGACATGGCCGGCGTGGAGAAGAGAGGAACGGAACGTTTCTCACACTCCTGCTTGAATTCGTCGAGCGGGGTGATGCCTTTGGTCACGATGAAGCAGGACACCTCGAGGGCGGTGACATCGCGAACGCGCTTTTCCCGCAATCGACCGGGAAGGCTCTGCAGATAGTTCGTTTCCGACTCGCCGATGATCTGCACCCGCCCAGGCTTGATGTACTCGTAGTAGCCGGCGAAGGCCAGTCCTGGTTTCTGGACCCGTGGTCGCAGGATCTTCCGGTCCAGACCATCGTCTCCGGTGACGATCTTGAGCGCCAGATCTTCGAGATCCGGCGACAGAAGGGACCGGACTGTCGTCTCGATGAAATCCTGATTCTGCGGCACGGGGACTATCGTAGCAGTAGCGCGTGTGGTGCGGCCGTCCCGGCCGCAAAGTGCGCCCGGTCCCTCCGCAAGGTGCGTTGGCCATGAGGCGGCCGAGGGCGGCCGCCCCACACGGGGCATGTGGACCCTCAGACCTCGGGCGAGATCAGTCCCAGGTTGCTGTCCCGGCGTTTGTAGATCACGGCGACCTTGTCGGTGTCGACATCCCGGAACACGATGAACTCGTTCTTGGAGTCGTCCAGCAACAGCGCGGCGTCCTCGATGGACATGGCCCGGATGGGCAGGTTGTTGGTCTTGATGATGCGAGGGAGAGCAGCCTTCCCTCCCTTTTTGGCGTGCCGCATCTGGGAAGGTTCCAGCACCGAGACGGTCCAGTCGGTGACCTGAGCCTTGCTGCGGCCGCCATCCTTGCGGTGATGATCGCGGATGGTTTTGCGGTGCTTCTGAGCCTGGCGCTTTACGTGATCGAGAGCGAGGTTGGCGGCATCGGTCATGGACTCGTCCGACTCCTGCACCGACTGCACATCGTGTTCCTTGCCCTTGATGTGGATCTCGCAGATGTTGCGGTACTTCTCGACCTGCAGCACGCAGCGGACGTCGATGACGCCGTCGAACAATTTCTCGACGATCTTGTCGAGCTTCTTGCCGATCAGTTCTTTGATTTGCGAGGTGACTTCGAAATTGCGTCCGACGATGCTGGTGGCCATGGTGGGTCTCCTTGATGCGCTGCCAGAGTTGCCTGCGATCCTCAGAAGACCTGTTTGCGGTCGGTCGATGAGGGGATGTTCAGCTCGTCGCGGTACTTGGCCACAGTCCGGCGGGCGATGTTGATCCCTTCATCATTGAGAATCTTCATGATCTTGGAATCCGACAGCGGCTTGCGGGGGTCTTCCCCCTCGATGTACCCCTGAATCTTTTTCTTCACGGTGAGGCTGGAGATGTCCTCGCCGGTATCGGAGTCGATGCCGCTGTGGAAGAAGTACTTCATGAGGAAGAGACCGCGCGGCGTGTGCATGTACTTGTTGGAGACCACGCGGGACACGGTGGACTCGTGCATCTGGATGTCGTCGGCCACATCGCGGAGCACCAGGGGGCGCAGAAAATCGATGCCCTTCTCCAGGAATTCACGCTGATGTTTCACGATCGACTCGGCCACCTTGTAGATGGTGCGCTGCCGCTGATCGAGCGACTTGATCAGCCACACGGCGGAGCGGATCTTGTCCTTGATGTAGTTGACCGTCTCGCCGTCGGACTTGGAGTCCATGGAATTGAGCATGGCCCGGTAGCTGCCGTTGATGCGCAGCTTGGGCATGCCGTCTTCGTTGAGCACGATGACGTAATCGTCGCTGACCTTGTGGATGTAGACGTCGGGCTCCACATAGATGGCCCGCTCGTTGGAGTACTTGCGGCCCGGCTTGGGATCGAGGTGCTTGATGATCTCGACAATGCCCTCCAGCGACTTCATGTCCACGCCGATGGCCTTGGCCAGCTGCACGAAATGGCGCTGCATGAACATTTCCCAGTGGTCGCGGATGATGATCTCGACCAGAGGAACGTCGAGCTCCAGAAACTGCAGCTGCAGCAGAAGACACTCGCGCAGATCGCGGGCCCCCACGCCGATCGGATCGAGCAACTGGACGGCCTTGATGGCCCGCTCGACGTTCTCCGGATCGTGGCCCCCGGAGGCGGCGATCTCCTCCGCGCTGGCGCGGAGGTAGCCGTCCTCGTCGATGTTGCCGATGATGAACTGGCCGATCTCCTTCACCTTGGGCGGGGCGTCGCTCATGCCGAGTTGCCAGGTCAGGTGATCGGTGAGGTTGGGGGGGCGGGTGAGCGTGTTCTCGATGGGGAACTCGTCGTGTTCCTCTCCCATCCGAGGGTTGTAGCCGTACTCGATGTAGTCCTGAAAGTAGGCGTCGTAGTCGATCTCGTCGAAGGAATCCTTCTCTTCTTTTTCCTTCTGGGGCTCGGCAGCGGTGGCCTCTTCTTCGGTCTGCGTTTTCTCCTGCGCCTCGGCTTCCGCCTCTTCCTGCTTCGCTTCCTCGGCGGATTCCTCCAGCAGAGGGTTCTCCAGAAGTTCCTGGTTCAGGACTTCCTGGAGCTCGAGTTTCGACAACTGCAGCAGCTTGATCGCCTGCTGCAGCGACGGCGTCATGATCAGTTTCTGCGAGAGTTTTAGATGGAGTTTTTGTTCTAGGGCCATGGTCAGTACTTCAGCAGGTACGCTGTCTTTCGTTCAGAGCAGATTGAAGGATTCGCCGAGGTAAATCCGTCGTACTTCGGCGTCTGCAGAAAGACTCTCGGGGACTCCCTGCCGGAAAATCTCGCCTTCTTTGATGATATAGGCGCGGTCTGTGATCT
Organism: Thermoanaerobaculia bacterium; assembly: GCA_046594105.1. Lineage (GTDB taxonomy): Bacteria > Acidobacteriota > Thermoanaerobaculia > Gp7-AA8 > Gp7-AA8 > JBDSGC01. The sequence goes on along the minus strand of JBKJQB010000006.1, from coordinate 7,321 downwards.
TCAAAGTCTCACGGACATTATGATCGGTAATGAGGATCCCGATCCCCCGCGCGCGAAGCTGGGAAACGATGCGTTGAATTTCGAAAACGGCGATTGGATCGATTCCTGCAAAGGGCTCGTCCAGCAAGATGAATGCCGGATTGATGGCCAGGCTTCTGGCGATCTCCACCCGCCGCCGTTCCCCCCCCGACAACGAGAAGGCCCGGTTGCGCGCGATGTGGGTGATTCCGAACTCCTCGAGCAATGCGCGCGTGCGGCGCGTCCGCTCCGCCAGCGGGAGACTCATGGTCTCGAACACCGCCAGCAGATTCTCTTCGACGGTCAGCTTCCGAAACACAGACGCTTCCTGGGGGAGATAGCTGATCCCCCTCTGCGCCCGGAGGTACATGGGCAACTGGGTGATGTCGTCATCGCCCAGAGTGACGCGCCCCTCATCCGGCCGGATCAACCCCACGATCATGTAGAAGGTCGTGGTCTTGCCCGCGCCGTTGGGCCCCAGCAGCCCCACGATCTCTCCCTGCTTGATCTCCACGGAGACACCGCGAACGACCTTCCGCCCCTTGTACACCTTCACCAGTTGCTCGGCGGCCAGCCGCAGAGGGGCCGCGGATGCATCACGGTCCGTGGTGAAGGGAATCACTTTCGACAGCTCGTCGGGCATGCGCCCGCGGAATGTAATGCAGAGTGCCGCCCGTGGCTAGCCCGCATTTCGCACACCCCTACTGCTTGTGGGTTGCTTTGGTTGGACCGGTGGGGCTCACGATGTCCACTTTGTTGCGGGCGAGATCGAGGCTGACCTTCTGCCCGCTCATGGTGCCCGTCGGCGTGGTTACGGTCGCCGGTGCGCCATCGACGTAGATCATTCGCTGACCGACCAGATACGTTGCTTTGTCACCGGTGGCTTTCCGCTGCGTGGCCCCCTCGTTCAGCACGAGGTTCGTCTCCGATTCCACCTTCTCCACCCGATGGCCTGCGTCGAAGAAGAACGAAGCCTTCTCCGAGTTCATCTGCCGCTGGTCGTCATTGATCTGTACGCCGCCACTGAGGTCGATGCGCCGTTCGTTCTTGCGGGCCACCAGCTGTTCGCTTTTCGAGGTCATGGGCGCCTTGCGCACCTCCGCCGTGGCGTTGACCGGAGCGTTGTAGAGGAAGGTCCTCACGTTTCCCCGTGCGGAGATCTGCTCCCCCGCTCCCTGCACCTGCAGCTCCTGCGCGAAGAGGGTGTTGGTGTCCTGCCAGGCCCGGACGTTTCCTGAAAACACCGCCAGTTTCGTGGCCTGCCGCATGACGACAGCATCGGAATTGACGAACACCGGCTTGCCCGCGGGAAAGACGTTGGTGGAGTCGGCAGAGGGTCCGCCCTGCTTCGAGAGCAACTGCGCGATGACCCCTCCAGACGCCTTGGCGGTTCCGGCCCGCGGCGAAAACTCGATCAGGTTGGCTTTGAGCGTCTGTCCGTCAGTCACCACCGAAGGATTGAAACCAGGGTCGGCACTCAAGACGATGGAGTCACCTGCGATGTCGTAATTGGCCCGGACCGCACTGGCCTGATTGCGGGCATCCTTGTACTTGAAGTTGTCGATCAGCGCTGCGCTGGTGGCCCGATGCGAGGTGGGGTCGAAGAGCACGGTCAAGTGCTCGCAGGTCATCTCGCGCGGGACCGGTGCGCTCTCGTGCATGGTCACCGCTCCTTCCGCTTTCAGGTCGGTGACGAGCTTGTTGACCAGGCCGACGCGAATCGTTTTCGCATTCAGATCGCGCTTCTCCGGACCCTCCAGAACGGCCCGCACCGGAGCGGCGTCGCCGACGGCGGTGATGGCGGAGATCTGCCCGTTCGCTCCGACGTCGCTGAAGAAGCGGTCGCAGGTGATGTCCTTGCGCCCGGTCAGACTGAGCGTCCCCGGCTTGCTGCCGCCGTCGTTGCCACCCATGGAGATCAGCACGTGACCCTGACCTTCCAGCGACATGAGGTTCTGGCGGTCGGGCGAGAATCTTCCGGTGATGTGATCGGCGTTGAGCCGGTCGAGGTCGCGCGTCATCACCACCTTGCTGGTGAAGTCGAAATTGTTCTCTTTCCGGCGGTAGATCACTTCATGCGAGAGCAGCCGCATCGGGGACTCCCCCGGTTTGACCGCCTGGAGCGTGGCATCGATGTCGTCGGTCAGGCGGAGCATCTCTCCCTGAATGTCGAGATCGAGCGCTCCTGCCCGTCCGGTCCAGCGATCGATTTTGAACTGCACCGGGATGTGGTTGGTCAGGTGCGTCCCGTCGTAGTGCATCTCCGCACTGGTGATCTCCACTCCGTCGCTGGTGGTGACTCGGACTCCGCCCTTGACCTCCGCCTCCTTGGTGTTGCTGTTGAACTGCGCCCGCGGGCAGTGCAGTTCGTACGTCAGGCCGGTGGGACGGTAGATCGTCAGCTGGACATCCTCGAGGGTGTTCCATCCGGAGGTGAACGCCACCAGCCGGGTGGCCTTGACGTGCATGGCCACGCGGCCAGCGATGGTCTGGGTATCTTCGAAGGTCGTCGACTCCACCTGCGGCTTGTCCACCGGACGCATGGTGGAGGTGACCGGTGCGGCTCCGGACCGGTCCTTCTGCGGCTTGCCACGATGCCAATTGAGGACGATCAGCAGGATGAAGCCGAAGAAGGCGAAAGGGAGCGCGATGCGAAGGGTTCGGATCGTGCGCTGCACTTCGGATCGCAACTCGTTACGGCTGAGTGCTATTCCTCGCGTCAGCAGCGTTTGCCGTCTCCGCGAGCTGCATCGCTGGTCGAGCATCGATGACCACCAGCCGCGAGCCGGAGGAGGCGTACGAATCGGGTTCGATCTGGATCAGAAGATCGGCGATTGCTCCCACAACCAGCGCGCCGCCGAGTTGCCTTACCGAGGGCCACACCACTGCGCACGCTTTCCCGCTGCCATCCTCCAGGGTCAGCTCCACGCACTCTTCCGCGAAGGTCCGAACCTTGAGAACGTGAGCGTCACGAAGCAGGAACACCGGTTGGACGTTGCCGGCGCCGAAGGGTTGCAGCATCTCGTGGCCGGCGAGGAATTCGCGGTCGATCTCGCCGAGGGTCAGTTCGCCATCGACCGAAACCGCGCGTGAGAACAGGGAGGGGTCGAGCGCTGCGAACCGTTGCGTCAGACGGTGCCGCAGCGGCTCGATCCCCGCACGATCGAGCGAGAAGCCGCAGGCGAATTCGTGTCCGCCAAAGTGTGCGAACAGATCTCCGACCGCGGCCAGCTCCGAATGAAGATCGATGCTCGGGATGCTCCGAGCCGAACCGACCGCCTGTTCGCCTTCGATGCCGATCACCAGCACCGGCCGGTGCATGCGCTGGGCGATCCGACCGGCAGTCAGCCCCAGCACACCTTTGTGCCAGCCTTCCCCGGCCAGCACTAGGACGCGCTCGTCGCCAGCGATCTGCCGTTCCGCCTCCGCGCGCACGAGCCGCTCGATCCCCTGCCGCTCGGTGTTCAGGCGGTCCAGCTCTGCGCAAAGCTCCCCCGCCGACTCTTCCGATGCTGCAGAAAACAGATTGATCGCGGTCTCCGCGGACGACAGGCGCCCCGCCGCGTTGATCCGTGGGCCGATTTTGAAGCCGATATCTACAGCGCGTAGAGGCCTTCCCAGCATCCCCAGACGCCGGATCAGCGCACGCAGACCGGGATTCCTCGGATCGGCCAGGCCTCGGAGACCCAGCCAGGCGATGGTGCGGTTCTCCCCCACCAGCGGCGCGACGTCGGCAATCGTCCCGATCGCGGCGATCTTGAGGAGCGAGGCAATCGACAGCTTGCTCCCGCTGCGGCGGATCAGTTCACACGCCAGCTTGAAGGCCACCCCGACCCCCGCCAGCTCCTTGAAAGGATAGGCACATCCCGGTTGCTTGGGGTTGAGCACCGCTGCCGCGGAGGGCAGGATGCCCGGCGGAAGATGATGGTCGGTGATGATCACATCGATCCCCTGCTCGATGGCGCGGCGCACCGGATCGATGCTGGTGATGCCGCAATCCACCGTGATCACCACCTTGACCGACCGCTCCCGCAGCACTCGGTCGAGCACCTCGGTCTTCAACCCGTAGCCGTCGACCAGCCGGTGGGGCACCACATGCTCCGCATCCGCGCCGATGGAGCGCAGGACCGTTTGCAGCAACACGATCGACGTGACGCCGTCGACGTCGTAGTCGCCGTAGATGAGGATCGTCTCCCGATCGCGCACCGCCCGCTCGATCCGCTCGCAGGCCGGCCCGATGCCATGGATGCTGGCGGGATCGTGCAGGTCATCGATCGTGGGAGCGATGAAGCGCCGGTAGTCGTCGTCCGTAGCGATCCCCCGCCGCAGCAGCAAGGAGCGAAGCGCAGGGTGGAGCGACGGCGCGAAGAAAGAGGCGCTGGCGACCGGCTCGACCACCCAGGAGTCGTGAATCATGGAGGAGGGCGTTTCGATGACGTGATGGTAGCGCGGGAGGAGGTGGTTCTACGGGTGGTGGAATGAGGATCTCCGACTGGCAGGCCGAACGGTCAGCGAGGCAGGTCGGTGATTCGATGCCGCCAATACCCCGGTCGTCGTCGGTGTGGCGATAAGGCTACGATGACGATCTCATCGGAAGCCGGTGACGAGCGAGCACTTCGTCACCATCAATCGCGCCGGTCTTGCCAGCCTTGAAATCGGCATAGCGAGCTTCGCCCTCTTCGATCCAGAGTTCGTCCAACTCTGGTTCGGAAAGAGTCTCCAGGCTCTTCAGGAGACTCTTGGCGAGAGCCGCGCGGGAACGCCGATCAAGCTGCAGGAGCTCGGACTCGATGTCTTCAATCGTTCGCGCCATGGCAGATTCGATTTTACCCGATTCGAGCGCGCCCAGACGCGAAGCGCCGAAAAACCCTTCATGGGCGTCAGGCTAGCACCACGATGTAAAATAGGACCATGAGTGACGCAACCAACCGTGTCCTGCAGCAGGCGCTGGAACTCGAGCCGGATGAGCGAGCTTCCCTGGCCGCTGAACTTCTGGCGAGTTTGGACGCGTCCGAAGCCGAAGTGCACACCGCATGGGCCGCCGAGATCGAACGACGCTCGCATGCGGCGGCGGACGAGCGTGGCGAGGACTGGCGCACCGTGCTCGATGACATTCGATCGAGTGTGCTTCAACGTTGAAACCGGTTCTCGTCCAGCCCGCAGCATCACGAGAGCTTCGCAATTCGACGAGCTGGTACAGGGAACGGAATCCTGACGTTGCCAGTCGGTTCGTTCGCGAAGTGCAACGAGTTCTGGAGTTGATCGAAAGCTTTCCCTCCACTGGTGCCAGGATTCCGATTGTCGCTGGCAAAGCGCGCAGACTTCCTGTCGCCGGATTTCCCTATCACATCGTGTTTGAGGAGATGGGCGATCGTGTCGAGGTTCTGGCCATCGCTCACGATCGAAAGCGTCCCGGCTATTGGCGGACCTGAGGCGCGCCTCAGCGACGCCGCCCACCACGCGGAATCCTTGGGACGCGGCAACAGGGCTTTCATAGAACTTCCACTTCGGCAGCCACCCACCCTCCCTACTTTTCGAACACGCCGATCTTGCGGAACTTTTTGTAGCGTTCCTCGACCAGCGCGGAGGGTTTCAGTTTCATCAAGTCCTTCAGGGCGCGCTCCAGGTAGGGCGCGAGCAGCTCCGCGGCGGCGGCATGGTCGCTGTGCGCTCCCTCATTGGGCTCGGGAACGATTTCGTCGGCGATGCCGAGACGCTTGAGGTCCTGCGCGGTGATCTTCATCGCCGCTGCGGCCTCGGGCGCTGCAGACGAATTTTTCCAGAGGATGGCGGCGCACCCTTCCGGCGAGATCACCGAGTACACCGAATGCTCGAGCATGAAGACGCGGTCGCCCACGCCGAGCGCCAATGCCCCCCCGCTGCCGCCCTCGCCGAGGACGGTGATGATGATGGGGACTTTCATCGAGGCCATCTCGCGCAGGTTGACCGCGATGGCCTCCGCTTGCCCCCGCTCCTCGGCGCCGAGGCCGGGGTAGGCGCCCTGCGTGTCGATGAAGCTGAAGATCGGCAGGTGGAACTTTTCTGCGAGTTTCATGACCCGCAGCGCCTTGCGGAAACCTTCCGGCCGCGGCTGGCCGAAGTTGCGGAGCACCTTTTCTTTGGTGTTGCGGCCCTTCTGGTGGCCGACGATGGCGCAGGCATGGCCGCGAAACCGGGCGAATCCACTCACTACTGCGGGGTCATCAGAGAACTTGCGATCTCCGCGGATCTCGGTCCATTCCTCGAAGAGAAGGGCGATGAAATCGAGGGTGTAGGGGCGCTGGGGATGGCGGGCGACGAGGGTTTTCTGCCAGGGGGTCAGGTTCGCGTAAATATCTCGGGCGACTTTGGTAAGCTGCTGCTGGAGCTCAGCGAGCTGTCCCGGATCCCCTTCCGCGGCAGAGGCTTCCTCGATCTCGCGCCGGAGCCTGAGAATCGGCTCCTCGAACTGCGTTGGATCGACACTCATGGGTGGGTGACCCTAACAGAATGAACAGCATGGTGGCAACAGAAGCGAAGGAGCCGGGCTCAACGCCCGCACTGCAGGAAACCTGGGCAAAAAACGAGCGAATGCGACACGTGCCGCGCCTCGAGTGGATCGTCCAGAAGCTCGATGTGGACCTGCGTCGCCGGCTCGATCTGCTGACCGCGCCGTTTCTCTCCTTGCCCCACGATGACCCCCGTCATCTGGCCATTGAGAACGAGTTGCGCGGCCTCTGCCGCTCGCTCGATCGCCTCGCCGACATGGTGCGCCACGCCCGAGCCAGTCACGCCCCCCACGAGCTCGTTCCACGGACGATCTGGGGTCTCGAGCAGGCTCTCGCCAGCATGCGCAGCATCGACGCCGCGACCTTCGATCATCGCTTCCCGTTCCACACCTTCGAACGCTCGCGCGCGGAACCGACCTACGCCGCCCTGCTGCTGGTCATGGCTCACGTCGACCGCCTGCTTCCGCTCATCCGCCCCCTCGATCCCCGCCTCGACGAGCGGCTGCTCGAAGGTCTGGTCAGTCTCGAGCGCCCGCTGCCCACGGAGCCGATGGTGGCCATGGGTCGAGAGCCGCATATTCCCTAGGCCGGCACGGCCGGCGGCGCTGGTTGCCCAAGGCTCCGCCAAGATCACGGTCCCTACGTTCTGCCGCGCAGCCTCCTAGTGCGGTCCCCGTCTATGGACTCCGAATCGTGTTGCTGAGATCCGGCGCGCCGCTCGCCAGTAGCTTCGGACGAGCTCGGCGAATTGCGGGAAGAGCGGGCTCAACGATAGAATCGACGGCCTACAGGAGGCCGGTAATGAGATTTCCTCT
>JBKJQB010000369.1:0-4615 GCA_046594105.1 Thermoanaerobaculia bacterium | reverse complement strand
CGGGTCTTCCGGACCGTCCCATCTTCGCCGAGAAAGTCGGTCTTTACGGAACCGGCCCGTCCGGCAACTTCCTGCACGTAGAGATCCGTGTGTGCCCCGAGATCACTCCTCATTCCTGTGAGCACTGTTTTCTCGTTCGCTCCGACCCCACGATCCGATCGCTGCGACGCAATGCTCCCGCCGAAGAGCCCTGCCGCATGTTTTGGATTTGTCAAAATCGCGCCGAGGTTGATTCGCCCCGCGTTCGTTGCTCTCACCTGCACTCCGCCGACCTGTCCGTCGGGGAGCTTGAATACCCCTTTGACGAGGTCCGATAAGAGCGCCTTTCCCAAGGGATCGATCGAGCCGATGAGCGCCTGTTGCACACTCGTGGTCGGAACTCCGCTCGCAGCGAAGAACAGCTTGAGGCCAGCAAGGGGGCTCGAGGTCGTATTCAGCACCGTGAGATCGCTGACCAGCCTCGCCTTATTTGCGAGACCGGGAAGAAAGAGCGCGATCTCGCCGCTGGGGAGTGGTGGGATTGCGCTCTTTGATGTTGCTGGAGCGGCAAGGTCCACCACCACCACATTGGTCGTCCCTGTCGCGGAAGTGTGGGAAAGCGCCTGGATCATCCCGGCAGTTGCACCGCTCGTTGACTGCTCGAGGTACACGAGCGTGATGTTTCCTGTAACGGCACCCAGCGGGCTCTGTCCATCCGGACGTTTACTCCGGTCGATCGAAAAGGTGATTGTTACTGTCTGTCCTGGAGGGATTGTGATCACGCCCGCCTGCGGGATGAGCCAGGGAACGTCCGCGACGAGGATGCCCTGGAGCGTGGCGGAACCCGAGTTCGTGATCTGAAGAGAGCCCTCAGGTTGCGTGACATCGACACGGTAGGTCTGAGGCGTTGGAACGACAGAACCTTGCGGCGGAGTTGCGACAAGAAGGCGGACCGAAACAACGAGAGTGGCCTGTATGCCTGACCCTGAGGCGGAGATGGTTCCTTCGTACGAGCCGGCCGGCTGCGGCGTGGCCGTGATCGTGACCTTCCGCGTTTCGCCCGGAGCAATGGTGAGGGTCGCCGGTGCGATTGAAAAGAAATTACCGCTTTGGGTGAGGGTGATGGTTGCGGACGAACCGCCAACATTCGTGAAGCTCACCTGATCGGTTGAGCCGCCGGTTCCGGGTGAGCCAAGCATCCCTGCGGGAAGGGCGCTCACAACCACAGCAGGCGCTGCTGCGAGCACCGTGGCAGAGACTTCGGCGCTGGTTTGACTTGTGACCACGTTCGCATTGGAAGCGTGAGGAGAGGTCGTCGTCTGCACGACGAAGTAATGTTTGGTGTTCGCCGCGAGCCCGGTGACCGTCAGCGTGCTCGAAGACTTGTTCGGAGTCGTCGCCGCAAATGGCGTATACGGCCCTCCCGCCGTCGTCGAATAAAGAACACGGTAGAAGCCCGCGTCGTTTGTATAGGCGATCGGTGTCCAGGCGAGAGTCGCCGAAGACGGTGCGGTCGAGGCGATGCTGAGGTTGCCAGGGGCGACGGTCTGCGTGGTATCCCACCCCGCCTGGTGCGCATCGGCCCAGGCCTTCGCGGCAGGACTCGTTGCGTACAACCCGTTGTAAGAGAGGTTGAGGGTCGTAACTGCGGACAGGCCGGCCAGAGAGGCAGGCAAATCGGCGGTGAGAGCATTACTGTCCAGTCTCAGCTCTTTCAAACTGGACAGACCGCTTAGGGCGGCCGGGATGGAGCCGCTGAGCCGGTTGCCGTCGAGATACAGAGACTGCAGACTGGTTAGATTGCCAAGGGAGGCTGGGATCGTGCCGCTCAGCTGGTTGCTGTGCAGACTTAAACCGAAGTCCGCGGGATTGCCGAATTTGGCCGGGATCGAGGCGCCCAGCAGGAGGTCTTGGAGACTCGAAAGTTTCCCGAGTGAGTCGGGGATACTCCCGCTCAGTTGATTGGAGTTCAGCACGAGGAGTTGGAGTTTCGAAAGATTCCCGAGTGAGTCGGGGATGGTCCCGCTCAGTTGGTTGGAGAACAGCACGAGGACTTGGAGCTTCGAGAGATTCCCGAGTGATGAGGGGATGCTCCCACTCAGTTGATTGGTGTGCAGGGTGAGGTAATAGAGATTCGGAAGACTCCCGAGGAATGCCGGGATGGTCCCGGTTAATTGGTTGTCGCCCAGCTGGAGTTCTCCGATCTTCGAGAGATTCCCGAATGAGTCGGGGATGGTCCCGGTCAGTTGGTTGGATAACAGCTCGAGCAGTCCGAGATTCGAGAGATTCCCCAGTGATGTGGGGATGGTCCCGCTCAGTTTGTTGCGGCCCAGTCTGAGGGTTAGGAGACTCGAAAGATTCCCGAGTGATGCTGGGATGCTCCCGCTCAGTTGATTTTTCCCAAAGTCGAGTTCCTGGAGCTTCAAAAGATTCCCGAGTGATGCCGGAATGCTCCCGCTCAGTTGGTTCCCCCCTACTTCGTCGCCCAGCAAGAGGCTTTGGAGATTCGAAAGACTCCCGAGTGATGAGGGGATGCTCCCGCTCAGTTGATTGGAGCCCAGCGCGAGGAATTGGAGATTCGAAAGATTCCCGAGTGATGTGGGGATGCTTCCGCTCAGTTGATTGGAGAGCAGCCGAAGGATCTGGAGATTCGAAAGATTCCCGAGTGATGTGGGGATGCTCCCGCTCAGTTGATTGCCGCCCAGCCGGAGGCCTTGGAGCTTCGAAAGAGTCCCGAGTGATGCCGGGATGCTCCCGCTCAGTTGATTGTCGCCCAGCCGGAGGTCCTGGAGATTCGAAAGATTCCCAAGTGATGCCGGGATGCTCCCGCTCAGTTGATTGTCGCCCAGCCGGAGGACTTGCAGATTCGAAAGAGTCCCGAGTGATGCCGGGATGCTCCCGGTCAGTTGATTGGCGGGCAGTCCGATTTGGAATACGGTTGTCTGTGCGGCGTCACATGTCACGCCAAACCATGTGCATTCACTCCCGGGAGTCCCGAGCCAGTTGGTCCGCTTCGCCCATCCGGGACCATTGGTTGCGTTGTAGAGATCGACCAGCGCCTGTCGTTCGGAAGCAGGTACGGCCGCCTGAACCGCGCCAGTCGTCACGAAGATCGCAAAAAACACGAGCAGGCGCGCTACTGCTGGAAATTCCAGCGGACGCTGGCTCGCAAAGCGTCTCAGTCGATTGCGGAGAAAGAATGAAACAGCTGCAGATCCAGCGACTGAAATCGTGACGATCATTGCTTAGTAAGCTCCTTGCGGTGAAAGACTCGACCGTCAAGTCTTGCATCGCCCCGGGGACGGACGCCGGGTACCGCCAGGAAAGCGTGGAAGGGAAGAGAGGTAGTTTCGTAAGCGATGACAGTAGTTGGTCCCTCCATTGGCGTTTGAGTCAGGATGCGGCGCACTGTCACACAGTCCTGAATCAGCGCAGCGACCTCGGCCAGGTCGAAGGGTTTCGGGATAATTGCATGGATAAAATCGGCTACCAGCGGCAACTCTCCACCCATAGAGAAGGCGGTCATGACCAGCAGAATAGGCCCGCAATACGGAGAAGCCTCCCGCGTCACAAGCTGTTGGATGAGACCGATTCCATCCAGTCGCGGCATCATCAGGTCCGTCAGTACGACGCAGAAGCACGTGTCTCGCGTGAGCTGCAGTGCTTGCAATCCATCGGCGGCGAGGTCACAACTGAGGCCGACGCGCTGCACGGCGATGCCCAGCAGCGTCCGAATCGACTCATCGTCATCAACGATGAGGACATCTTTGCGCTTTAGCTCATCCATCAAACCGTCCTTTCGTCTCCCGCGAGGGCGGGGAGAGATTCCAGGCGACTAGGTTTGATGGGAGGGTTGACCACGCGTGGAGGCCAAGCACCAAAGATAGAGGTTGTGATCAGCGTAGCACGAAAACTTGGGAGACCATCGAAGTGCGCTGCGAGGAGGTCCGCTGAGGTGTGATGCCGTAGGCCCATGAGAGAGCGGCGGCCCATCACCCCGACTTTCACAGGGAAAGAGTGCTTATGGTAGAGCTAGCTCCTGCTGATCCGTTAACAAGGCGCGGCCATTCAGAGGAAGCCGGACGACGAAGGTAGAACCGATACCTTCTCCTGCACTCTCGGCTCCATCCGACATCTGCGGCACGCTGATCCCGGCGGAATGGGTACCACACAAGTTCATGGCGCTATCAACAACGACCGAGGGTCGGGGGTCAGATCTCCCGTCTGCTGTTTTCTCTAGACGAACAAGCTGACTGCAATCAATGCGTTGCGGTGGCTTCCGCCGACGGTCCGGGCAGCCAGCTGGAGATCTGACCCTCCTCTGACCTCCTGACCCTCCTCTGACCTCCTTTCTTTAGACGAACAAGCTGACTGCAATCAATGCGTTGCGGCGGCTTCCGCCGAGGGGCCGGGCAGCCAGCTGGAGATCTGACCCTCCTCCGGCGGTTTCGGTGTGGAGATCGCGTTGAACGAAGGGGCGCATGCTGTTCAGCGCACGGCGCGCCGGCGCGGAGGCGGAGGAAGAGGCTTGGCGACGACTTTCGATGCTCCGCTGGCGGCCACGCCGCCGTTCGGCGTGAGCAGGAAGCGAACCACGTCCCCCGTCACCTGATCGAATCCGTTGGCCATGGCCGCC
>JBKJQB010000268.1:0-8510 GCA_046594105.1 Thermoanaerobaculia bacterium | reverse complement strand
TCCGCGTTGTCGATCGTGGCGACCAGTGTGATGAGTTCGTCGCGTCTGGCGGGGTCGAAGCGCCATCGCTCCTCGGTCAGCAGAAGTGGATCGCCGTCCGTATTGACGAGTTGGGGAGTCTCCTGGCGCGCCGACACTTCCTCCGACCACGCCAACAGCATTCCCCAGACGACTCGTTCCGGCCGCAATCGATCTGGCGACACCAGCGTCTTGCGCCTCAGGATCTTGCGCACTCGATCCACGACTCGTTGCGCCTGCAGCGGGCGCAGCGGAACCGGGTGCATCCCGCAGATCAGCGAGACAGAGCTCGTGTCGACGACGCGACCGAGCATCATCAAGTGAGGCTCCGCCGACTTCGAGCCGATGACCTCATGGACGGTGCGCACTTCGCCGGTGAGAACGTCCCGCAACTCGAGGCCGCGGCCCGGATGCACCGCCGTGACCTCCCAGATGGAAAGCCAGCTTCTGCGCTGCCACTCCAACCATTCCCGCTGTCCGCGAGGAAGAGACGATGCTTTCTCCTCGAGGTACCAGTCGACGACCGGACGGCCTTCCATCGAACAGACGTAGACCAGCCAGGGAGCGGCGAGCTGTGGGGTCATCTCGGGATAGGAATCGAGTGCCTCGAGCACCTCCCTGAGCTCAGCGCCGAACCTCCTGGATGCATACCTGCCCAGCTCATCGACGAGACGGTTGTCCAAGTCGTGAAACGGAGAGGTCTGGTCGGGACGCGCGCCGGCCGCACCCGCCGTGTCCGCGGCGAGATGACACTTCTTGTATTTGCGTCCGCTGCCGCAGGGGCAGGGATCGTTCCGTCCGGCGATCACGCGATGCCCCGCCACTGTCTCAGCGTGAGATCGATCGCCGCCCTGACTTGCGCCCGGCCATCGAGACGTTCCACTCCCTCGGCCATCAGCTCATCGTAATTGGTATGACGATGGCGAACATGCGCCTGCACCGCCAGATCGATCGCCGCCGGATCGAAGTCCTTTGCGCCCGCCGTTCGTCCGATCCGCTTCGAATGCACTTGACAGGCGTGCGCCGCGACGCCGGCGGCTGCATCTGCGGGAGCGTTGGGGTACCGCTTGCGGATCTCTTCTGCAAATGCCTTGACGTATTCAGAGTCGCGCTCGGCACGGCGCTCCGCATCGCTCACCCGGCGCCTCTCCCGCACTTCGGCATCGTCCAGGCACTCCTCCTCAGCGCGCGCGAGGGCCTCCTGGTGGACCAGAATGCCCTGGCGTTCATAACGCTTTCGCGAGCGGCTGAAGCGCAGGACGATCACCCGCAGCGGGGAGTACTTCGAGGCGCGGCGCGTGATGCAGGCGTCGCCTGACGGAACGTACGCCAGGTGTCCCAAGTCCGCGCAGTCGATGCACAGTCCCCGCTCCCCTTCTTTCCTGAGGAGGTTCCCCTTGAAGAGTTGCCGGCCGCATTCATCGCACTTCGCGTCGCCGCGGCTCACCAGCTCAAACACCACGATCTCGTCGTCGCGCATCCGTGGCCATTCTCGCAATCGCGAAGCATCCCGGCAATCAGAAATTGATCGCCATCGGACGCTGGCGGGTGAAGATTCCAGTTAAGTGAATGAGAGAACGAAGAATAGGAAAAGGCGCTTCCGCATCAACCGAACAGTCGTCGCGCCAGTTCGTCCCGCGTGATCTCCAAGGCCCAGCGACATCGTCGTGAATTCCGGCAAGCGTGCCCAAACGGAGCACGACATTCTTCTCAGCCGAGTACCGATGTCGCCGCTCCGCGGCTCTGGAGCATAGTGAGGACCATGGTAAACGTCGCGACCTTGCTATCTCGTCTGATCGATGACCGGGCGATCGCGCGGCGGCGGAACCTGTTTCCCAGCCTCTCGCCCTGCTTCGATCCAGGCGTTTCTTGCCTGCGCTACCTCAGCAAGTGCCTCCTCGGCTGTCGCACCGAACGGAATGCAGGCGTCGAGGTCGGGGATGTCGGCGATGTAGCCCTCATCTTCGTCGCTGTAGAAGATGTTGATGTGGTAGTCCTTCACGAGTCTCCCTTCATCCGCAGATCGTAACGCTCGACGAGCCGCAACACTGCCAGACCTGGTACGGCTTGGCCTCGCCGCCCACATCCTGGAGAGATTGAAGTGCTCAGGAATCTGGTTATGGCGAAAAATGTGATGGCTCCCTTGGATCCGCGTCAGCCTGAATTCAAAGGCCGCCAGAAGCGCCTCGATCTCGCCAAACCGGATGTTTCGGAGATGGCCGGCGGCGATCCTGCCAGTAGCTTTTTTGGATCCACGCCCAGCAGTACAGATCGCGGCATTGAGGCGCCAGACATATCCTCGTCCAGGAGCGGATCGTCCAGATCGACCTCCATGCGTGGTACGACGAGGTGGGGGTCACGTCTCCGCTCCGCTGGTACGGGAGTCAGGACAACTTCTTGATCCGGAACATCTTCCGGCGCTCTGCTCTGGTGGCAATTCGCAGCGGGATGGCGACCTGACCGCCCATCCCTCGCTGTTACGACGTCACGGTCACTTGAGCCCCAGGATCCAGCCCTCGATCTCGGCCGTCTCTCGCTCAGCAGTGTTCAGTGGCGGCTCGAGAAAGCCAGAGAGAGTGCCATCCAGATCCGCTCGCCGCATCCACTCGGCAACTGAATAGGCATCGTGTTGATCTCCGGTGCGACCCTCCACTGCAAAAGTGCGGCTCCAGAGTGCTGGATAGACCTCTGCGATCACAGACGGTCCCGCCGGAATCGTCCATCCATCGAATGGCCAGAAGTGGACGCGTCGGCCCAGTTTGCGGCGGAGGTAGCGCAGCCACGGAAGTCCGCTGTGCGTCGACTTCGCCACTGAGCCCTGGACATCGAAGTGAAAGACCGACTTCGCTGCCCGAGCGCGCACTTCCGTAAGTCGCCGCCAGCGAGAGTTACCGGAACGAACGGCCCCGTCTCCCACTATGCCCTCGCGGACGAAATCAACATAGACGTGATCTCCATCCGTCGGCCAGTGATGCTGAAAGTCGTCCAGAAACGCGGCCCAGTCATGCGGAAGGCCGTGTTCACGGAAATAGTCAATGGGAAACGAAAAGCCGTGGTCGATTCCAACGATCGTCTTCAAGTCTTCGCCGAGCCTCCCCTCTAACCACTCGGCGAGGGCTCGGCGCGTCCAATACTTGCGAGGGCTTTTTGATGGTTCCACTTCCATGGGCGCCGAAGACCGGTCGGCCATGAACACCCGCAACCCTTTCAGGCTGGAGGTCGGCGTCTGGGCGCCGGAATAGTCGATTCCGATGTAGCGGTCGAAGAATGGTTGCATATCTGTGGTTCTCCACGGATGCGCCTATCAAACAGATCGCGGACACCACGGAACTCCGGCTGTCCCTGTCTGAAGAAGAATTGAGGGTCGAGGTGCAGGTCTCCACGCCGCTGTGAAGCACCTCGAGAGCAGAGCGCCGAAAAGTGGTCGGGCCAATCATGGTTGTCGTTGAGCGTTTCATCCCTGATAGCAGTTCTGGCCATGCCATTCAAGGAACTCTCGATTGGGATGCTCGATGGGATTGTCAGGGAGGATGGCAAGTTCCGTCCCGTTGAGCCGGTTGTACGCCTTTCCGTTGAACCACGCCTCTCGAATCCTCGGGCTGACTCTGATGCGGTAGTCAGGAGTCACGGTCACGAGCCCCTGGTCGAAGAGGCGATGGAAGTCGGCCCGCAGCAGCAGACCGTTACTAACAGCATGCTGGCCGAGCTGCGAGAACGGCAGGATGTGCGCTGCCTCGAGCGCGACCAGTGTGGTCTCGCCGGTCATGGCGCACCGCTTTTTGTAGGCGTTCGTAACCAAGACTCTGAAAGAGGCTTGACCCAAGCGGGGTCGAACCATGGCCGGTTCGCCATACCTTTCACCGTCCCTGATTACCGACGCTTCAGTTGAGCTGGAGGCTGAATCGTCGGTAAAGAATCTTTCGACGCCTCGCCAGATCTGCGCACCAGCAAACTCGGAAGTGTCATAGAACCGGCCACGTACAAGGTTCTTCGACCATTCGGGAGGATCCTCGACCCAAAGGTCACGCGGCAGAAAAAACACATTCGACAGAACCGTGCACCCGACTTCGCCTGCACCGGCCTGCTTTCCTCTGAGCGGGTCAAGCAGGCTGCCAAAATCGGCGAAGGAGGATGCGCCATTCTTCTCCCCAAACACCTCCCATGCCAATCGGATAGGAAGAGTCGAAAACGTGACGAAGAACCCGCCTCCGGCGATGTGGTTGTATGGCTTCTTCAGCTTGAAAAGAAAGGGCATTCCGGCTGGCGCGCGGACAAAGGGAGGCTTAGCGCTAGGCTGCCAGAAGTTGACTTCGTCGAGACCGCGACGGCTGAGAAAATCGAACCATCCGTTGTCGGTAACCCCCACCCAGAATTTCATGTCCTTCCATCTCAATCCACCGTGTCCAAAGAGCGGCTCCCGCGAGTTGGATCCGAATGAACTCCATTCGTTGTCATGTTTTGGACTGGCTTGGTGAGAGTGTAGCCATTTTTGAAAAATTGTTGACTTCTCTCGCTACGTGATTTGTCATCGGAAGCTGTGAGGATTGGGAGGGGGGAGGACTCTTCGTCCCTCCTTCCTTTCGAACTCAGCGCCTCGCGACTGTCGGCGGCGGAACTGCCGCCAGCCATTTGGTCGCGCACGACGTCGGGCTCCAATCCTGTGGCAGTCTTCAGGACCATCGAGCTCTCCAAGGCCACGGTCGCCGCCTCGAGGAAGTCGTCCGGGCCCGATGCGACGGGGGCCAGGCAACTACGCACCGGGAGGTGCGACGCTGAATCCAGGGATCTCCGACTGCGGCTTGCGCAGTTTCTCCAGGAGGTCGTGCGCCTGGGCCGACTGCGTGATGTGCGGGTTCTGGGTGCTCGCGGGTTTGGGCATGAGGTTCTCCTTTTGACCTGTTGAGGTCCGACTCGGACCGTTGATGTAGGGGATTCGTCGGTGCAGGACAAAGCCCCTCACCCCCGCTTCGCGGCACCCTCTCCCCGTTGCGACAGGGAGAGGGACGCTCGTTGGAAACAGCGGCGCGATGCACCGTTGTCGTTAAAAGCGAGGGCACGGCGCGGGCTCCGCGATTGAAGCTACTGGGTGGTCACGCCTTCGCTTTTCGCATCGAGACCACGATGAACTTCGGTCTGCGGCAGCCGGACCCTCCCGGGCGGCTCGCGTGCGACAATGTTCGCACTCCTCGATGATCGTCGTTCCCGGCTCCCGACTTGGACCTTATGAAGTGGTCGCTCCTCTCGGTGCGGGGGGCATGGGTGAGGTGTGGCGGGCGCGCGATACCCGGCTCGATCGCAGCGTGGCCATCAAGATCCTCCCCGATGGATTCGCGCAGAACGAACAGTTCCGTGCGCGCTTCGAGCGCGAGGCAAAGACCATCTCCTCGCTCAATCACCCGCACATCTGCACGTTGTTCGATGTCGGACACGAAAGCGGATCGCACTTTCTGGTGATGGAACTGCTCGATGGGGAATCGCTGGCCGATCGTCTGGCGCGCGGTGCTCTCCCCCTCGATCAGGTGCTGCGACTCGGCGCGCAGATCTCCGATGCGCTCGACGCCGCGCACAAGCAGTCCGTGGTGCATCGCGATCTCAAGCCTGGCAACGTCATGATCACGAAGAGCGGCGCGAAGCTGCTCGACTTCGGGCTGGCGCGCTCCTCCCCCACCGCACCGCTGAGCGGTCCCACGGAGATGCCGACGCAGGCGAAGCCGCTGACCGAGGAGGGAACCATCCTCGGGACGTTCCAGTACATGGCGCCGGAGCAGCTCGAAGGACTGGAGGCGGATGCGCGCACCGACCTCTTCGCCCTCGGGGCGCTGCTCTACGAGATGGCCACCGGGCGGCGCGCCTTCCCGGCGACGTCGCGCACCAGTCTGATCGCAGCCATCGTTTCCTCACAGCCGCCGCCGATCTCCTCGGTCATCGCGCTGACACCACCGGCGCTCGACCACGTGGTGCGCAAGTGTCTGGAGAAGCATCCGGACGATCGCTGGCAATCGGCGCACGACGTAGCCAGCGAACTGCGATGGATCGCCGAGGGATCGTCGCAGGGGGGCGCGCCGGCGATCAGCATCAACCGCCAGATCCGGGAACGGATAGCGTGGGGGCTGGCGGTGCTGGCGACGATCGCGGCCATCGCAGCGCTGGCCCTGCTGCGCGCGCGGCACGATCCGGTGCGGACCGCGGTGGAGTCGTCGATCGTCACCCCGGCCGGCTGGCGCATCGTTACGAACAGCGGCCTGTCGCTCTCGCCCGACGGAGAGACTGCCGCCTTCGTCCTCAATGAAGTGAAGGGCGGGCGTCCGTCGCTCTGGCTTCGTCCGCTCGGAGCGTCGACGTTCCGGCAGCTTCCCGGCACCGATGACGCCGTGCAGCCGTTCTGGTCTCCCGACTCGCGGAAAATCGGCTTCTTCGCCGGCGGGAAGCTCAAGACGATCGACACGCAGAGCGGAAGCGTCACCACGGTGGGCGAGGTGCCGGGAGGAGGTGGAGGTGTGGGGAGCTGGGGCTCTGGCGGCACGATCCTGGTGGCCCCGGATTCCCGCGGACCGCTGGCACTGGTCCGCGCGAGCGGCGGCGCGCTCCAGCCGCTGACGAAACTGCGCGCCGGCGAGATCGCGCATCGCTTTCCGGCCTTTCTCTCCGACGGGAAGACCTTTCTGTTTCTGGCGGTGGGCGAAACGGCCGACAAGAGCGTGATCTGCCAGGCCTCGGTCGACGATCCGGCCACGATCCGGCAGGTCATTCACTCCTCGTCCCGCGTCCAGTGGCTGAAGCCGGGAATCATTCTCTATGAAGCGGACCGGCACCTGCTGGCCCAGCGCTACGATGCGGCGAAGGCAGGAGTGGTGGGCGAGCCGCTCGCCCTCTCGGATCGTTTCACGCTGTTCTCCTCCTCGAACGACGGGAAGTTGCTCCTGATGCGGAATCCCAACCTGGTGCTTTCGCAGATGGCCTGGGTCAGTCGAACGGGCCGGGAGGAGCGCGTGGTGGGACCTCCCGGTCTCTACTTCAGCCCGTCGCTGTCGCACGATCAGCGACGCTTCGCCATGGATCTCTCCGATCCCACCGACGGGAACGGCGACATCTGGATCTACGACGTTGCGCGCAACGGCGCGACCCGGCTGACCTACTCGAAGGAAAATGAGTCCTCCCCGCACTGGTCCGCAGACGATCGATCGATCATCTACTACGCCGGAACCGCAGGACCGACAGGATCGGGGGACATCTTCGAAGTCTCTGCCGGCGGAATCGGCAAGCCGGCGCTCCTGGTCTCGGACTCGCGCGAGAAACGGCCGACCTCCTTGTCCCGAGATGGTCAGTGGATCGTGTTCAACTCGGTCGAGGGGGAGAACATGGACATCTGGGTCTGGTCGGCAAAGGAGAAGAAGGCGCGGCCCTGGCTGGCCACGCCATTCCGGGAGCAGTCCGCGCGTCTCTCGCCGGACGGAAAATGGATCGCCTATCAGTCTGATGAGTCGGGCCGGTGGGAGATCTACGTGCGCGCCTTCCCCGACTCCGATCGCAAGTGGCTGCTCTCGAACGCCGGCGGGACCATGCCGGTCTGGCGCGGCGACGGGCGCGAGCTGTTCTACGCTTCGCTCGACGGCAAGATGATGAGCGTGACCCTCCGGCCTGGCGCGGATTTCGAGTCCGAACCTCCGGCGGTCCTGTTCGACGCGCCGCTCCGCCAGCACGCCACGACGCAATACGACGTGGCCAGCGACGGCCAGCATTTCCTGCTCAACAAGCGCATCGAGAGCGCCTCCGCCGAGGCGGTGGTCCTGATGCAGAACTGGGACGTGAAGCTGGCGGGGAAGTAGCGAGGGGCGAGGTCGAGGGGCAGGTCTTCACCTCGCTGCGAAGTGCCGCGAAAGAAAGCGCCGTTGGGCGACCAAGAAACTCCCAGGTTTTACGCGGGTTTGCGAGCCCCGTAGGGGCGGTTGACCTCAGCCCAGGACTTCAGTCCTGGGTTCGATTTCCCCCTGAAGGCGGAGTCCCGTAGGGGCGATTGAAAGTGTAGCAACGAGCCTGCTCAACCGTCCCTCCGGGACTCGTTTGGAGGAGTCCCTCAACTCCCAGGACTGAAGTCCTGGGCTAAGGTCAATCGCGCGTCCGGCGCTTTGCCTCCGGGCCGGCTTCTTTCTCTCAGGCGAAGCGCCGCGCTCTCCCTTGCTTCCAAGAACCCTCCAGGTTTTCTGCGGGTTTGCGAGCCCATCAGCCGCTGGAATCAAGGGCAGAAACCTTAGATCTGTCCAAGATCAGCCCGCGTCAGCGAGCGCAAGAATGTAGCCCCCGGCGCCAGCCGGGGGATTGCGGAGCCCAGTCAGAAACGAGCCCGCGTAGCGGGCGACAGAAGACCAACGAAGTCGTTCTGCGATCCGATCCACACCTGTTCTGCCGCCCGCTACGCGGGCTCGCAAGCGAGGCTCCTCGGTGTCCCCCGGCTGGCGCCGGGGGCTACATTCTGGCGCCGGCTACGCCGGCTC
>JBKJQB010000199.1:0-33085 GCA_046594105.1 Thermoanaerobaculia bacterium | reverse complement strand
GCGGATTTCAGCCGGCGCAGCCGGCGAGAGACCGTAGCCCCCGGCGTCAGCCGGGGGAAAGCGAGAACTCCCATTTCGCGAGCCCCCTTCAGCGGGCGACAGAACAGCGGATTGGCTCCTCGGTGGTTCGCCTGATGACGCGGCACCCTTCTGTCGCCCGCTGAAGCGGGCTTCGCTGCATCGGGTCGCTGCGTTCCCCCGGCTGAAGCCGGGGGCGACAGTCTTCTGCCGGCTTCGCCGGCTCCAGACAAACCCTCGATGCACACCGGATCGGAGACCGCGCGCCGTCATTGGGGCAAGTGTGGGCTGTGCCACACGGTTCAGGTAGCGCTCAGTGAACGCGCGCGTTTTTCACAGCTTCGATGATTCCGGCGACAACATCATCGGGAGCGCCGAGTTGCTTCGCGCGATCCTTGCGCCAGCTCCACTCGATCTGTCCGGCGGCGAGACTCTTCGATCCGACGGCGACGCGCAGCGGGAATCCGATCAGATCGGCGTCCTTGAATTTCACGCCGGGCCGTTCGTCGCGGTCATCGAGCAGCACCTCGACGCCAGCAGCACGCAGCCGCTCGTAGACGCTGGTGGCCATGGCCGCGACGCTCTCTTCTTTCCCCAGCGTGGTCACCACGACCTCAAACGGCGCGATGGGCAGTGGCCAGATGATTCCGTCGGCATCGTGATTCTGCTCGATGGCCGAGGCGACCGTGCGGCCGATGCCCAGGCCGTAGCAACCCATGATCATCGGCTGCCGCTCGCCTTTCTCATCGAGGTAGTTGCAGTTCATCGGCGCGGAGTACTTCGTTCCCAGCTTGAAGACGTGACCGACTTCGATGCCACGATGGATCTCCAGCGCCGTGGAACAGTGGGGACAGGGATCCCCGGCGATGACGGTGGTGAGGTCTCCGTACTCCGGCTGGGGAAAGTCCTTGCCGGGATTGACTCCGCTCAGGTGTGTATCCGTCTTGTTCGCGCCGACCACCCAGTTGCGAATGGTTTTGAGCGAGACATCCGCCACCACGCGCGCCGCCTTCGTCCCCACCGGGCCGCAGTAGCCGATCGGTCCGCCGGTGGCCTCCTCAAAGCGTTTGTCGGGCATCATCTCCAGCCGCTCCACGCCGAGGAAATTCTTGATCTTGATCTCGCTGCCGTCGCGGTCTCCGCGGACGAGCACCATGACGCTGCCCTGGTCGGTGTCGAAGACCAGGGTCTTGACCAGAGCGGAGGTCGGGCGTTTCAGGAAGAGTCCGACGTCGCCGATCGACTGCGTACCTGGCGTATGGATCGGCGCCATCTCCTCGATTGCTGCGCTGCCCGGTGACTCGTCGAAAAATTTCGAGGTAGCCTTCTCGAGATTCGCCCCGTACTTACAGCTGGGGCAGCTGACCACCGAGTCTTCGCCTGATTGCGCCAGCACCATGAACTCGTGCGATGCGGAGCCGCCGATGTTGCCGGTGTCCGCGTCGACCGCCACGTGATCCAGTCCGCAACGGCGGAAGATGTTGCTGTACGCCACGCGCATCGCTTCGTAGGTTGCATCGAGCGACTCGGCGCTGGCGTGGAAGGAGTAGGCGTCCTTCATCAGGAACTCGCGGCCGCGCATCAGACCGAAGCGGGGGCGTACTTCGTCCCGGAATTTCGTCTGGATCTGGTAGAGGTTGACCGGCAGCTGGCGGTAGGAATTGAGTGAATCGCGCACTGTGTCGGTGACCACTTCCTCTTCCGTGGGACCGAAGACGAAGTCGCGCTCGTGACGGTCGCGAACGCGGAGCAGCTCCTTGCCGTACTTCTGCCAGCGCCCCGATTCCATCCACAGTTCTGCTGGCTGGATGGAGGGCATCAGCATCTCGATGGCACCGGCTGCGTTCATCTCCTCCCGCACGATCGTTTCCAGTTTACGGAGCGAACGGAGACCGAGCGGCAGGTAGGTGTAGATGCCTGCGGCGACCTTGCGGATCATGCTCGCGCGCATCATCAGCTGCTGGCTGACGACGTCGGCGTCGGCGGGAACTTCCCGCAGGGTCACGATGAATGATTGGCTCCAGCGCATCGAAGGGGGCGCATTGTAACAACAGCGGTGGCCGGATGCTGGACGACGTTTCGATCGGACTGTTCAGGGCCTTTTCTATGTTCTACTTCGAGTGGTGAGCCGGATCCTGAAATTCGACCGCACGCCGCTGGCCCGGCTGGTTTCCTGCGCCGCCACCTTCGGCTCGGCGGCGCTCCTTTTCCAGTACCTCGCCCAGGGCACCGACGAGATCGAGGCACTCCCGCTGACCGGGTTCATCCTTCTCTTTCTCGGCACATTCGCCGCGGCCGTGGTGCAGTACGGCGACCACATCTATCTGAGTGCGGACGGCGTGCTGTACGAGAACCGGCTGCTGGCGCTGCTGGGACGGAAAAAGCGGTGGATGCGCTGGGAGGAGATCGTGGAGATCCGCGAGATCCGCGCGAAGGTGCTGATCCTGATGTCGCGGGACGGCCGGAGGCTCCTGGTCGATGCAATCCTTGGCTACGCGATTGCACGCAGCGAGATCCTGCGGCGCGCTCCCGAGGCGGTGATTTCGGGCACGATCGCCGACGGCGAGTTCGCCGGTGTGCGGCATCCTGAAGGCTAGGCCGGCACGGCCGGCGGCGCTGGTTGCCCAAGGCTCCGCCAAGATTACGCTCCAAGACGTTCTGCCGCGCAGGCTCCTAGGAAAGTCGCGGCCGGCACCAGAGCCTCCGGCCCGAACCCTCTTTTTTTGCTGTCGCCCAAACACTCGACCCGAGCGAATCGCTCTCACAAAAAATGGATCCAGACGAGTCGCATCGACCCATGCAGGGAACGCAACCGGCCGCTGCCGGCCTCTCCAGGAAAAAACGCCTGGCACTCTTCACTGCCGCTGCCGTGGTGCTGCTCGTGGCCCTGGGGCTCGCAGCGTTTTTTGTCGCGGCACGTCAGCGCGCGGCGCGTCATCGCGTCTTCCGCGCCGCGCCTGTCGAAGTCAAAACGAAGGCGCTGGCATCTGCGGAGATGCGCCCGGTAGCCGAGTGGACGGAACAGTTCCGGCTCCTCGAAGCGTCCGGCCGCTGGGCCGATCTGTCCACTCTTCTCGTCAAGATCGAACGCGAACACCTGGATCTTTACCAGCGCTGGTCCCTCGGATACCTGCATGCCCGAGCACTCATCGAATCCAACGAAATGGCCGCGGCGGGGAAACGTCTGGCGCCCTATCTCGCGCCTGGACACCCCTTCCGCGATCTCGCGCTTTCCCATCAGGCGGAAATCGACGAGGGCCGCGGCGATCATGCAGCGGCCAGCCGCGACCGGCAGCAGCTCATCTTCCAGGCGACGCACTCGACCGACCGGAATGCCGCCATCGATGACGAGATCGAGTTTCTCTCGCACAGCGGAAACCTTCGCGGTCTGACCGACTTTGCCGCGCGCATCTCGCCCTCCGCCGACACCAGGCGGCGCCGCGATTTGAGCGCCCGCACACTGGAGCTTCTGGTGCGCGCCGGAAACCGGGCCGATGCCGTGGCCCGCGGCATGATCCTCCTGCAGGGTGGCACGCTGGATGACGCTTCTGACCGCGCGGCCCGCATTCTCGATCACCCGGAAGCCATCCGCTCGATGGACGTCAACCAGCTGGCCATCCTCGGCGAGACCATGCGCAATCACCGGCACTTCGATCGCGCGATCGCGCTCCTGACCCTGGCGCTGCAGAAAGGAGGGTCGCCCACAGAACGCCCTGATGACCTGCTCTTCGCCATCGGTCGCAGCCAGTTCGGAAACGAAGACTATGGGGCCGCTCTGCAGACCTACATGCGCGGTGCGAGCTCCACGCGCGATCCGAAATGGAAGGCCACCTTCCTTTTCCATGCTTCGCGAGCCACGCAACTGCAGGGCGACGATGCGGGAGCGGAACGTCTGATGACCGCGGTGCTCTCGGTACCTGGCCGCTATCCGGCGACCTCCTCTGCGCTGACGCAACGGCTGCGCACCCGGATCAAGCAGCGGCGCGTGGCCGAGGCGGGCGCCGACCTCAACGCGCTGCGCGGCGGGTGGCCGAAGGATCATGCGGTGTACGACGGATCGCTGGCATACGCCATCGGCCTGATCGGCGCCGGCAACCGCGGCGGTGGGCTGAGCGCGCTCAACTCCATTCCGCGCGGATTGATGGATCCCTACGAGGTTTCGGAGATCGAGTACTGGCGGGCTCGCGCGCTGGAGGCGTCGAATCCCACTGCATCCTTTGGCGCCTATCTCAACGTTCTGCGCGCGCCGGTGTCCACGCACTTCGCCTACTTCGCGCGCGAGCGTCTCGACGCGGCAGACATGAAACCGCGATTGCAGAAGGAGCTGGCCACGCGTGACGCCGAGGTCGCGCGGCTGGTGGCGGCGGGCAACTGGGATCTCGCGCGGCGGGTGGCCACCGATCGCATCCTGCTCTCGTCGGAGAATCGCCAGGCAGAGTTGAAGCGCCTGGCAGAGATCTACCAGCACCTTCCGTCGTACGCCGCGGTGCTCAATCTACGCGCCGAACCGTTTCCTTCATTTCCTTTAGGCACCTCCGTCGCGGCGGCTGACCTCGTGCCCGCGCGCCCGCAAGCGCTGATGCAATCGGCGATGCTGCTTCCGGCGACGAAACCGCGCGTGGTGCAGAAGAAACCGGCGAGCAAAACGCACGCCGCGGGGAAAGGAAAACCGAAAGCGAAGACTCAACCGGCCGGCGTTGCCCGTGGGAAGAAAGCCCCGGCGGGGCCTGTCAGAATTGCCAATCTGAAGCCTGCGCCGGTCCCGCAACCGCCCGGTCCCGACCTCGGCGCGCGCACCACGCTGTTGATGGCCATGGGCCTGTTCGATGAGGCGGCCGATCAGATTCCGAAGCGTTACGGCCTGCGACCCCTGAGCAGCGCGCTGACCCAGTCGCTCGCTCTCAATCAGGGAAACGCGTCGCGCGACTCCATCTACGCCATCGAGGTGATGATGAGCGCGGTCCCGCGCGATTTCGTTCCCGAACTGCTGCCTCGGACCGTAAAGCAGCTCCTGTATCCCCGCTATTTTTTCGACTCGATCGAACAGGACTCCAGGAAATTCGGGGCCGATCCCTATCTGGTGCTGTCGATCATGCGGGAAGAGTCACGCTTCAATCCGCGCGCAAAGTCGGAGGCCGCAGCCCGAGGACTGCTGCAGTTCATCATCACCACCGCCCGCGACATCGGACGGGAGGTGGGCATCGTTGAAGTGTCGCCCGATGATCTCTACGATCCGCGCATCATCATCCGGTTGGGAGCGAAGTACATCAGCACCCTGTCGCAGCGTTTCCACGATGACCATTACAACGTGGCAGGCGCATACAACGCAGGCCCGAACCAGGTAGCCCTGTGGAGTCGGCTGGCGCCGGGTGCCGGCGACGACTTCTACCTCTCCTCGGTCAACTTCGATGAGACCAAGCACTACATCCGCAAGGTCATGAACAGCTATCGACGGTATCGGGAGATCTACGGAAACGGCGCGCCGGCGGGCGGTTTGAGGGCGGAACCGTAGCAACTCAGGGATTCAATAATGTTGACTCTTCAGCCGAGGGTTTGAGGTGAGCCGGCTGATCGATCTCCGGCGCGCTAGGAGTCTGCGCGGCAGAACGTCTTGGAGCGTGATCTTGGCGGAGCCTTGGGCAACCAGCGCCGCCGGCCGTGCCGGCTAGGAGGCTCCGCGTCCGGACAGGACCGCGGGGATGGTCCGCAGCAGAATCTTCAGGTCGAGCGACGGGGACCAGTTGTCGATGTATTGCAGATCGAGCTGCATCCACCGATCGAAGTCGATGTTGTTCCGTCCGCTGATCTGCCAGAGACAGGTCAGCCCCGGCTTCATCGACAGGCGCCGCCGATGCCAGCGGTGGTACGACGCGACCTCCTCGGGGATGGGAGGGCGAGGTCCGACGATGCTCATGTCGCCCTTGAGCACGTTCCAGAGCTGCGGCAGCTCATCGAGCGAGAAGCGCCTCAGGATCCGCCCGATGGTGGTGACCCGCGGATCGTCCTTCAGCTTGAACACCGGACCGCTCATCTCGTTGAGGTGGCTCACCTCGCCCCGACGCTCGTGCGCATCCTCGATCATCGTCCGGAACTTGTAGAGGAGGAAGCTCCGGCCGTTGAGACCGATGCGCTCCTGCTTGAACAGGACCGAGCCGGGAGAGGAAAGCTTGATGCCCAGAGCTGCGATCAGGAGGGCAGGCAGGGAAAGCACCAGGATGAACATGGCCACGGCGACATCGAGCAGCCTTTTGAATGCGAGCTGGCTTTCGTTCGACGGGGTGGTGGTGAAGGTGAGGAACGGAATCCCCTCCAGTTCCTCGAGCTCGATGCGGGCCACGCGGTTCGAGAAGAAGTTCATGGCTACGCGGGTGCGGATGCCCAGCTCTTCGCACATCAGGAAGATCTGTTTCATCTCGTCGAGCTTCTTCCGGGTCACGGCGAAGACGATCTCGTCGATCGGCTCGGGGAAATCGACCCGGTTCTCCAGAAGGCTTCTCAGGTCGGGGACGAATCCGAACACGCGGTAGCTGGACCATCCATTGGCCAGACGGTGCCCGTCCGAAACGAATCCGAGGATCTTGTAGCCCCAGTATTTGTGCCCGGAGATCATGCGGGCCACTTCGATGGCGCGGCGGCCGGTGCCCACGATCAGCACGGTCCGGTAGTTCAGACCCTTGGCTCGAACGTAGCGGGCCAGAACCCGCAGGAGGATCCGCTGAAACACCAGCAGCGTGGCCGACAGCATCACGAAGAGGGCAAACCAGGAGCGCGAGAGCTGACGCAGCGGAATGAGGTAGGCCAGCGTGGCCAGAATCACACTGCCGGCCAGCACAACGCGGAGGGTGGTCAGCGTCTCCCGGGTCAGGGGAACGGTGCGATGGCTGTGATACGAGTGATAGGTGAAGAACAGAATCGACCAGATGATCAGGACCAGCGGGTAGATCCGGAGGTAGTCCTGCAGGGGGAAGAGGCCGGTGGGGAAGTGGCGGGGGGACACCATCGGCGCGATGACGTCGCGAATCCAGAAGGCACCGAAGAATGCAACCGAGGTGAATGCGAGGTCGAGGAAATACACCACCCTCGCGATCATGCTGGCCTTCTGTTTGAGCATCCTGCGTTCGACCTTAACCCATATGGTGCTGAGTTTGATCCTTTCCGGAGATACGCGGGCCGCCGGCGGAGCGTCTAGAAGAAGTTTGAGCCGGCGGTGCGGCTCAGACCACCAATTCTAAAAATAACCCCTCGTATTCGTCGGTCACCGC
Organism: Thermoanaerobaculia bacterium; assembly: GCA_046594105.1. Lineage (GTDB taxonomy): Bacteria > Acidobacteriota > Thermoanaerobaculia > Gp7-AA8 > Gp7-AA8 > JBDSGC01. Next base: position 25,805 of record JBKJQB010000199.1, on the reverse strand, counting down.
GTCCCAGCTGTAACGATCGGCAACCCGCGCCCTGGCGCTGGCCCGCATCATCTCGCATCGATCCGAAGACTGCAGCCATTCGGAAAGTGTGCCCGAAAGGCTCTCCTGGGGACGGAGTGAGAAATAACCGACAGTCCCTCCCCCCACCTCCCGATTCTCCGGGGTGTCATGGCAGAGCACGCACCCGCCCGACCCCATCGCCTCAATCAATGCGGGATGGGTTCCTCCCACCTCCGTGGCCTGAATGTAGAGGAACGCGTTTCGCTGGAGGGTGCGGTAGTCGCGTCCATACACCGCTCCCGGAAACAGAATGCGATCGCTGCGATGGCGCGCCAGCTCCTCGACCAGCGCCGGCGCATACAGCCCCTCACCGACCATGACCAGCGGCGGGGCCTTCGGTTGCCTCCGGCAGAGCGATTCGTAAGCGAGCACAACCTCGAGCGGATTGTTTTCCGGCTCGAAGCGGCTGACGTAGAGCAGATAACCGCGCGATCGCAGGCCCAGCGACTGCAGCACCTCGCTGTCGGACTCGGTCGGGAACTCCGCTCCGTACGCGATCGTTCGGGGCTCCACTGCGTAGCGATCGCGGTAATACGCCGCGATCACATCGGCATCGGCCACCACCCGGCTGGCGAAGAGCGCCGAGAACGATTCGCCGACGGAGTACACCGCTTTCCCCGCCACGTTCCACTTCCGACGATTGCGCTCGATCCCGTCGACATTGATGGCCACGGGGAGGCGAGCGGCCCGCAGAAGAGGAAGGACGAAAGCGTTCGCGGCATTGCAGACCAGGACGACATCGAAGGAGCGGCGCAGCGCGTCGAGGGCCGACAGCATGGTATGGCTCACCGTCTCCCAGTACTTGTGCCGAACGGCCGGCAGAACGATGCGCCGCACTCCGTTCCACAGCGCACCAGGATCGTCCGACGAGGGGCGGCAGTAAACGGACAGGTCATGTCCGCGCGAGACCAGGCGGGTGGAGAGCTCGGCGGCGAACGTCTCGAAGCCTCCATAGCGCGCCGGCACGCCACGGGTTCCCAGGATGGCGATTCTCAAACGAACCATCGGGCCAGTTCGCGGTCGGGAGTGCGACGGCGGCGCTGAATCTCAGATCGTCGAGCCATGATGCGCCGCCGATTCTTCCACAACCATCCCAGCGCCGGCAGCGAGGAGCGTTCTACCGTGAGCACCGCGCCGATGGCCAGCAGATCGCGACTCAGCTCGAAGGGAGCGTTGCGGATGGCCAGTCCGAGCCCTTCGTTTTTCAGCCGGAGCAGAAACCGGTTCTTGAAGGAGTTCCGGTTCGTGGTCTCCGACAGACCGCGCCGTCCGCGCGGCGTGACCGTGCGCACGTGATGGGCGACGGCGGCGGGAACGTACAGAGCGCGCCAGCCAAGCACCCGCCCCCGCCACGCCACATCGGCGTCCTCGCGATAGGTAAAGAAATCCTCGTCGAGGAACTGCCCGTCGATGGAGACATCGCGGATGAAGGTCATCCGATAAACGGCAGCGGCTCCCGAGACTCCGAACACCTCGCACAAGCCGTCGAGACCGGACAACGGCAACATCCCCCGATGAAGTTCGCCATCCGGCTCGCCCTGCCCGATGTCGAGGTGCCGTCCGGTACGGGTCATGCGAATGCCTTTGGAGTCGACCTCGCCGGTAGGAACGATCCGCGGCCCGGCAGCGCGCAGCAGTTTGCCGGTGGCCATTCCAAAACGATCGCCGGCCCTGGCCAGCGCCCGCTCGACGGCTTTGGTGTACCCGGCCGCGAGGTACGCGTCGGGGTTGCAAAGAAGGACGAGCTCCCCCCCCGCAGCGGCAATGCCCTGATTCACGGCACCGGTAAAACCGCGATTGGTTTCGTTGAGAATCTGGATGCAGGCAGGGAAGGCGGCGCGCACTTTTGCCACGCCATCATCGGACGATGCGTTGTCCACGTGAACGAGCTCGAACACGCCGGTGGTTTGCCCGGCCAGTCCTTCCAGACAGCGGTCGAGGAAGGCCGCGTTGTTCCAGGTCACCAGGATGATCGAAAGGCGCAACGGGCTCAGCGCGCTTTCCATCGGAAAAAAGAATTCCTGAGCACACCGGCGTAGGCGCGCATTGCCTTGGCCCGCCCGGCCTCACCGTGCGCGATTCCCAGCAGGGCCAGTGGAAGGCGCAGCAACATGCCGGCGATGATGACCCAGCGCAAGGCCTCCGTCTGCGGCACGGTGAACCACTTGCGCGCGTACAGCCACATGTTGCGATACCAGACATCGATGAAGTTCACGAAGGCAACATGCTCGAGACTGGCCCCACCGAAGTGCCGGGCGGTCGCGGCGGGAACCACGAACACGCTCTTGCCCGCCTCCGAGAGCCTTCGGCAATAGTCGACATCCTCGAACCAGGCCGGCACGAACTGCTCGTCCAGCGGGCCGATCTCGTCGTACACGGAGCGGCGCAGAAGCAGGGCGGCCGCGGCTGGCTGTTCGACCAGACAGGGCGCGGACAGATCGAGGTCGCGGTAACGGTAGCGGGCGGTCTGTCGATTCCGCGGAAGCAGGCGAGGCAGGGCCAGCACCTCCCCGATGAACGTTGCCGGCGTGGGCAGACGGCGCAACTGAAATTCGCGCTGGGACTGGCCGTCGTCATCACTGAGAAGCGGAGCGGCCGCTGCGGCCTCCGGATGTTCGTCCAGAAACCCGACCAGCTGAGCCAGAGCGCGCGGGGCCAGCTCGCAGTCGGGATTCAGCAGAAAGACGTAGCGGCCGCGCGAACGGGCGATGGCCCGGTTGATCCCGGCAGCGAAGCCGGCGTTCTCCCCTCCCGGAACGACCTGCACCTGGGGACCCACCCGGCTCAACGTCCGGTCGAACGACGCGTTGTCGTAGACGATGGTCTCGTGCTGCAGACCGTCGCAGGCGGCTTCGATGGCCTGCAGGCAGCGCTCGATCCAGCGTTCGCTGTTCCAGGTGACGATCACGATGGACAGATCGATTCGCGCAAGCGCAGCCGCGGCGGCCTCGCGCACCGGGAGCGGCCCGGCCCGCCGGTCGGCGACCTCTTCCATCGTCATGATTCCTGCTTCTGCCATTGCCTGAGCACCTCGATCAGAGGCGCCATCACCACAGGCCACGCAAAACGCGTGCGTACCCGTGCAAGAGCTGTTACGCAGCTCGCATGAAAAGCGTCGTCGGTGATCAACCGGGTGATGGCCTGACGGACCGCATCGACGTCATCGGGAGGCACCACCACACCCAGTCCCTCCGCCGCCACCAGTCCCGCGGCGAATCCGCCCTCGGTGGCAATGACCGGAACGCCGGCGGCCATGGCGTCGAACAGCCGGGTGCGGATCGAGTAATCCGCTTCCGGAGTGGGCCGGTGGAGCATGATCGCGATTCTGGCTTGCCGCAGCCACCCCAGGCGCTCGGCGTAGGGGATCCACTCCGCATTGGCAGTCACGTACGGGGCTCCCCTTCCAAGCAGAACATCAAGGCGATCCTCGCGCAGTCTGCCACCGGTCTGCGCGTTCGGCCGCGAACGACCAAGAAACAACAGGCGACAGGGCGTTCCGGTCGTGTTGGCCGCAACCACCGCCGCCACGGCGGTCGCCGGATCGAGCCACTCCCAGGTTCCACCGCCCCAGAGGATGAGAGGCCCGGCTTCCGCGGTGAGCGTCGAGGATCCGTGCTCGGGAGCGAACCGCTGCGCCCGCGCCGGGTCACCTGATGCGGGATCGACTTCGCCCCCTTCCGCGCCAAAGGGAACTTCCATGATCGGCGCCCTTGCTTCGCCGTAAAGCTCCCGTTGTTTGACGAAGGCGACCAGGAGCAGATCGGCTTCACGAAGCGCGCGCCAGATCCGGAATCGTTCGGCGAGCAGATGGACCCGTTGACGCGGCGAGGGCGATGCGCCGTAGAGCTCGCGCAGTTCCAGCAGCACCGGGTCGAAGAGATCGGCGACCATGCGCTGGCCTGGTCGTACCCGGCGAAAACCGCGTGCGGGCTGACCGATCAGCACCGATGCCGCGCGGATGGCCTTCTTCGCCGCGGGCGTGCCCCACTCCAGAACGGGAAAGGCGACCGCCGAGGGAAGCGCGCCTTCCCGCCGCGCGATCAAGGTCGTGGGGAAGTGCCTGGCCAACTCGATGGCGATGTGCCACGCGCGGATACCCGGTCCGGCCATCCGCTCGCCAACCACGTCGGAGGTGTGGATGACGATCGTGTTCGTCGAGGCAGATGGGGAGGGTCGTCGGTCGGCCTGGGTGGCGTCCGCAGAACGTTCTCCAATGTTGCCGAAGAGACCTTGAGCCATTCCGCGGAGCGAAGTCCGCCCGCGCAGAAAAAGTCTCAGGTCTTCCCTCATCAAGGCCGGAATCAATCCGACGCCGGGATGGAGTCGGGTGACCCAGTAGCGGTTCCGGGTACGCAAGCGGAGGGCATCGCCGCGCAGCACGCCGGCGGACTTCGAACCTTCGTGACGGGCCAGCGGCACATCGAGGACCGCGGTGCGCCAGCCTGCCTCGTGCAGCCGCGCCGAAAGCTCCACATCCTCGTAGTAGGCGAAAAAGCGAGGATCAAACATCGGATCGCCCACCGCGGCACGACGGTACAGCGCTGCGGTCGCAGAAACGCCCCACGCTCCGGCGGCCATCGATCGGAGCGCCCCATCGTCGAGGGACGAGTGGTGTCCGATCTGCTGGAACGTCCCGACAGCGATGGCGATCCCGGCGCCGTCGAGCATCCGGTCATCGCGGCGAATGATCGTCTGCACGGCGCCCAGTCCCCCGTCGGCGTGCATGGCCGCGATGACCGTTGCCAGCCACGTTGCATCGAGGGTGACATCGTTGTTCACCACCGCAACGAACTCGCTCTGGATGGTCCGGGCGGCGCGATTGACCCCCTCGGCGAAACCGAGATTGACCTCGCTGCGAATCACCCTCGCACCCGTCGCTGAGACCGGGTCCTGCGAGCCGTTGTCGAGCACCACGATCTCGTCCGGCGTCAGCGTCTGCGCAAGAATCGAGTGGAGGCAGCGTTGCAGCATCGGGCCGCCATCGATGTCCAGCACGATCACCGAGACGTCATTCATGGTCCATCCGATCGAGGTTCACGCTGCCCGACAGGCAACGCAACTCCACCCTTCCACCGCGGGAGAGATTCACGGCAGCGAAGCCACCGGCGGTGGGGGGCAGGTGATAGGCGCTTCCGCCCAGCTCGATGGTCGCTCCCCCTTCACTGGTGTACTCGAGTACCGATGGTCCACGCCGGGCCAGGAACGAAAGCGCGTCCCCCGGATGGACGATCCATCCGCCGCGGTACAAAAACCGCTGCACCTGGTACTCCGTCGGAAAAAGCTCTCCGCCTCGATGCTCGACGTGAGCGTCCTCGAACTCGACCCTGCTCCCGGGGTTCCGGCCAGCGAACAGCATCGCGGCAAGTGCGAATGTGAGGAGCAGCGGGTGCAGCAGCCGGCCAGTGCGAACCACGGCCAATGCGACGATCAGGATCAGGCTGGCCACCAGCGCCGCACGGTTGGGCCGGATGAAACTGGGAAACAGACGCGAGAAGTCGCTGTGCCACGAGGCCGAAAGCGCCTCGCCCATCCAGTTCTCCCCGTTGGCAATGTGGAACAACCGCCACGGAAAGGTCAGCGCGTGGATGACCAGGGCGATGGTCCACGCCGCGACGATCATCAGAGGCCGTGCGTCGATCCGTTCCCATAGCGCGGCCACACCAAGGGCCAGAACGGGCATGAGGAAGACGATGTAGCGAAGCGGCGGTGACCACCCGCCATGCCATTCCGCACGCGGCGCAAGGGTGATCACGTAGAGCACGGCCGAGACGATGCCCAGACGGAAGGCCTTCGGCATCGTCCGCCAGCGGGTGATGGCCAACAGCCCGAACAGGTAGATCGGAGCCTGAAACGCCATTCCGGCCGCGCCGTCCAGCAGCAGCCCGAAAAACCCCGTCAGGTAGGCCTGCGGTTTTCCGGGAAGCAGTTCGCGAACTCGGTGAAGGTTCGTGCCGCTGCCGGCGATGGACCAGACAATCAGCAGTGCGACGCCCACTCCGATCGCTGCCAGCGCAGCGTGGCGCTTCCGGCGAACCATGGTGGCCAGAAGCGGAAGGGCGATCAGCAGGAACCGCATCTTGAGCAACACCAGACCGACGATGGCAGCGACCCATCGCGACGTTCGCCGCTGCCGAAGTCCTCGGATTGCTTCCACGAAGCAAAGCGCGGCGGGAACCTCCGGCCAGATTCGCGTTGCGAAGATCAGGATCGGAGGGCCGAACGCAAACAGCGGAAACAGAGCGCGAGCGGTGGCCTCGGGAATCCCCTCTTCTTCGAACAGCCGCACCGTCGATCGGGCCAGCAGCGCACCGAGAATGGCCATGGTGGCCAGCGCCCCGGTCAGCCCGCCCAAAACATATCCAGGCATCAGCAGAATGGGGAGGAACGGCTCGAAGTGGGTGTAGCGCTCGCCGTGCGGCCCGGTGACGTCGCCGATCTGCGGAACCAGATCCGTGCGACCGGTGGCCGAGTGCGCCAGATCGCGATACTGGTTGGCCAGATCGAGATCGTGATCGCGCACCAGCGACTCAGTCATCAGAAGATAAAACGGCTCGTCCCCATCGATGGGCGTGCGCGTCATCAGAGGGATGGACGCGGCATAGAGCAGCAGCGCGAGCATCCCCGCGCGGTTGGCGCTCCAGCGGACCTGGGGGGCCAGAGCGACGAACGCGCAGACCACCGACAGCAGTGCAATGGCGCAGACGACCATGCGCGCGTACGGATCGAAATCGATGTGCAGCGGATGCAGCAACGCCGTCAGAACCGCAACGACCACGATCATCGCCAGTTCCACCACCAGACACTGGCGGAGGGAGCGGCCTCGCAACATCAGCAGCGGTGCGGCGACCGAGGCGAAGAGCAGCAGATAGATCATCGGGCCGGAGCCTCAATCGATTCGATCTGCAGGCGCGTGTCCGGCGCCAGACCTGCGGCGGCGGTGATGCGGAGCGACGAGAGGTGGTGACCACAGTCGAGGGCTACACGACCGGCCCCATGAACCCAGGTGTGCATGCCGTAGTCACGAAGATCCCACTCCGAGGAGCGCGGAAACGAGTTGCGCGAAGCGAAGAACTGAGAGGAGCGATCGAATCCGAAGTCGGCGACGTCCCCGATCACCAGGCTGCGCCGGCAGACGGTCGAGGCTTCGCTCACGCCTTCGATGGTCCCCAGCAGGCGGCCCGGCCGCATCCGCGCGGCATTGGCGCCGCTGGCCGTGACCACAACCCGCCGCACGCGCGGAGGAAGGTCGATGGTGACTGACTGGGACGCCGCGAGCGCGTAGCCGAGGAATTGGCGATCGCCCGGTGCCTGGTATCGAGACACCAGCGGCAGTGCCCGGGCGATCAAGCCGCTCCACGGCCAGAGTGCGAAGAAGGCGAACGCGATCGCGGCCAGCAGGCCCCGCACCGGCACAAAGTACGATCGCCAGATCGCGCCGCCCGCCTTCGGAACGAGCGCGAGGAGCAAAAAGGCGATCCCGGCAGCCACGAAGAGCGGGCCCTTCGAACTGCGACCGGCAGCCGCAGTGACGAAGGCCGCCACCGAGAGCAGGAGTGCCAGCGAACTGGAGCGAACCAGAAAGAGAATCAGCGCCAGGACGAACGGGAACAGCATCGCCCGCCCCGGATGAATCGGGGTGACCAGTCCCACGGCCAGGGCAGCGATCAGGATGAAAGAAGCGTCGGCGCGCGGCCGATCCCGGTCCTCGAAGCCGCCCAACACAAAAAAGACCAGCACCGTGCCCGCGAGCACGATCGACTCGTGCAGAACCTCGACCGAGGTGAGAGGGAGCCATCGAAGAAGAAGGAGTCCGCCGGCGACCAGGGTGCCGCGTTCGGCGGCTTCGCGTCGGGCATGCACCGCTGCCATGGCGAATGCAGTGGCTGCGATCAACCCGAATGCGGCAAGCCGCAGGCGATCGTGATCGGTCAGCGCCAGAAGTGCGATCGCCAGCAGCGGCACGGCCATCTCTATGGCCCGGGCCCACCTCGATTCCCGTGCTGCCCACGACCACCCAACGATCAGCAGCGCGACCAGTGGAAGATCCCGGTCGATGGGCGTACGGGCCACCGGTTGCGCAGCGATGCGCACCAGAGCGATGCCGATGGGGGCAAGGGCGGAAGCCAGCAGCCATCGCCAATGCAGAATTCTCTGCACTCAGTACCCGCTGCCGGCGAGAGATCCCGTTGGACGACGGACCCATTCCGGATCGAAACCTTCCACCGCCTCGGCCGAGAGGGGCGCCCGGTAGATCAGTCGCGCGTCGCCTCGCAGCTGCACGTCCTGAAGCTCTTGCGCGCCGATGGTGAAGGAGACCTGGAGGGTGATTCCGCTGCGGGTCAGGATGGCCACCGGCGAGCGAACCAGGCCGGACAATCCGCTGACCACCGAAGAGGCCACCACTCCGGAGCCACAGGAAAGCGTCTCCGCCTCCACTCCCCGCTCGTAGGTGCGCACCTCGATGGATCGCTGATCGCGAACGACCACGAAGTTGACGTTGGCGCCGTGCGGCAGCTCTGGATGATGCCGGATGGCCCGACCGAGGGGAACGATGTCGTGACTCCACAAATCGTCCTTCAGGAAGATGACGTAGTGCGGAACGCCGACCATCAGGAAACTTCCATGGATGGTCTGATCGCCGACGCGGAGCGGCTGCTCGCGCCGGAAAGAATGGGGAGGCTGCAGAGTCAGCGTGACCAGCCCACCCTCGCCGACTTCCGCAGCGATGATGCCCGCGCCGGTCTCGATGGTCATGCTGCGCGGGGCGATGACGTTCATGAAGGCGAAGCGGGCGGCGCAGCGGGTGCCATTGGCGCAGAAGTCGGCATCGGAGCCGTCCGCATTGAGGTAGCGCATCTTGAACGTGGCCCGAAGGGAGGGCTCGATCAGGATCAGGCCATCGGCGCCGACGGATAGATGAGCGGTACAGATGCGCCGGGTGAGCTCCGCAACGTCGCTCAGGCGGCCGCTGCGATTGTCGATGACCACGAAGTCATTGCCCCCTCCCGCCATCTTGGAGAAGGCCAGCGGATCTTGTTTGGGCGCTTGGATCTGGCTGGTCATGATCAGGTCAAGAAAGGGTCATGGAAAGAGTCGCGGCGGGGGCGTGGACGGCGCCGGCTCGATCGGAATTTTCATCCGGAGAGGTGGTTTGCACCGCCCGCCTATTCTCGCATGTAACGGCGAGGGTGGCAGAATCGTCTATCCATCAGAGCCTGTGACAGTGCCAGCGGAGTCGGAGTTGCCCCGGCTCGGCGCGCTCGCGCTCGCCGGAGAACCTGTGAACCGACTGAACATCACCTTTGCCTTTGCCGCGCTCGCGGCCAGCATCGTCCCCCTCAACGCCCAGCAGCAGCCCGCGTCTCAGGTCCCCAAGCTCAGCGAGAACATCGACGTTCGCGTGATCAACGTGGACGTCGTGGTCACCGACAAGAAGGGCAACAGCATTCGCGGACTGACTCGGGAAGACTTCGAACTGTTCGAGAACGGTGCACTCAAGCCGATCTCGAATTTCTACGAAGTGGAGGGAAGAGCGGCCACGCAGGTGGCAGTCATTCCCGCAGCGCCGAATGCCGCCGTCCCCGCCCCTCCGCCGCCGCCGAAGGAAGAGATCGCCGAGCACATGCGGCGCCGGATCATTTTCTACATCGACAACCTCTCCCTGGCTCCCTTCAACCGCAACCGCGTTTTCACCCAGATGAAGGACTTCGCCAAGAACGTCATGCGTCCGGGGGACGAAGCGATGATCGCCACGTTCAACCGCAGCATGAAGATCCGGGCCACCTTCACCCGTGACCCCAAACAGATCGCCCAGACCCTCGACGTGATCGCAGGCGAATCGGCGCTGGGGCTCTCCAATCGCAGCGAGAAACGGGACGTGGAAGGACGAATCCGCGATGCCCAGAGTTACGACGAGGGCCTGGCCTCGGCGCGGACCTATGCTTCGTCCGTGGAACATGACCTCCGTCAGAGCGTCGACTCGATCAACGGGTTGATGACCACGCTGGCCGGCGTGGAAGGCAAGAAGGTTCTGGTCCTGACCACGGAGGGATTCCAGATCCAGCCGGGCCGCGAGATGTTCTACATGCTGGATGAGACCGCGAAGGAAAAGGGCTGGTCGGCCGGTGGCTCCGGGGTTCTGGAGAGCATGAGCTTCGACGGCAATAGCTACATCCAGTCCGTGGCCAGGACCGCAAACGCGAACGGGATCACCCTGTACGCCCTTCACGCTGGCGGGCTGGGAGCGGCGAACGAAGGCAACAGCGCGGAGAACGCCAAGCCGGTTTCCTTCAGTGTGTCGCAGGCGGCCGTCAGCAACAGCACCGACTCCCTCCAGCTCCTCGCCGAGATGACCGGTGGCCTCGCGGCCATCAATACCAACAACTACGCCAGGGCCTTCAAGAACATCGAGCGCGATCTCGACTCGTATTACTCCCTGGGGTACCGCGGCGGGACCGAACGCGTCGACCGGCAGCGATCGCTCGAAGTGCGGGTGAAGAATCGCAGTCTCCGCGTGCGCAACCGCCAGACGTTTGTCGAGAAATCCACCTTCGCCGAAATGAACGACCGGGTCATCGCCAACCTCCTTTACCGATCCAAGGCGAACGACCTCAAGATCGCCGTCAAGATCAATACACCGCTCGCTGCGGACGAGATGTTCCGCGTTCCCATCGAGGTCCAGGTGCCCATGGACAACCTCACCCTTCTCCCCCAGGGCGAGGCCTATCTGGGAGGATTCACCGTCTACGTCGGCGTGGCCAACAAGGAGGGTGACATGTCGGACGTCTCCCACCGCACAACGACGATCCGAGTGCCGAAGGAAGACTTCGAGAAGACCAAAGGCAAGTACTACACCTACGTTCTCGACCTGGTGATGGAACCGGGCGTGAACAAGGTCTCCGTGGGAGTGATCGACGACGTGTCGAACGTAACCGGCTTTGACCGCCAGCAGGTCATCGCTCAGGATCTGCGGTAGGAAGTGCCGCCATCCTGAGCAGGGGAACGGCGCTGTGCGCCGATGATGGCGTGATGAACGTGCGCTTCGTTCTTCTGAGCGGAGCGAACGGAGCGCCGGCATCCTTGCCGGCCGGTCCGCCGGCTTCCAGCCGGCGCTATTCGGGCGAGCTCCTGCGGGCAGGATGCCCGCGGACCGGCCGGCAGGATGCCGGCGCTCCGAAGGCAACAAGATCTCACGAGAGCTGCAAGAGACGGTTCGTTCGAAGCGAGCGCACTGTGCGGGCGGAGCGATTGAGGGATGAAACCCGGATCCCGCCTTCAAGTCAGAGATCTAGATTGGTCGCCCTTTTCCCCGCCAGACCGCTGCTCTGACCCATGCGCGTCCTCTTCACGCTGCAGTACCTCGGGACGCGCTATGCCGGCTGGCAGATGCAGACCAACGCCACCGCCGTGCAATCGGTCTTCGAGGCGGCGCTGGCGCGCATGTTCCAGAGCACCATCCGGGTAGAAGGAGCAGGACGGACCGATTCCGGCGTCCACGCCCGAGCCCAGAAGGTGCACGCCGACCTTCCGTTCTCCATCGATCCGCACGGACTCCAGTCCGGAATGAACGAACTTCTTCCCTCCGACATCCGCGTGGCTTCGGTCGAGGAAGTGGCAGACGACTTTCACTGCCGCTTTCAGGCAAAGTCCAAGACCTACCGCTACCAGATCTGGAACGCCCCCTTTGCCGACGTCTTCACGGCGGAGACGCACACCCATGTGCCGATGTCACTGGACGCTGCCCTCATGCACGCGGTGGCGCAACCGCTGCGGGGATCCCACGATTTTGCGGCCTTCACTGTGGCCTCCCCTGAGGTCAGTTCGACGGTGCGCACGGTGGAGAGCATCACCGTGGAACGGGCCGGCGAGCGTGTGCTGATCGAGGTGACCGCTGACGGCTTTCTGCGATCGATGGTCCGCAGAATCGCCGGGTCGCTGATCGAGATCGGTCGCGGAAAAATCGCACCCCAGATGCTGGCACGCTCCCTGGAGCCCCTGTTCGAAACCGCCCGATGGACCGCGCCGGCGAAAGGTCTCACCCTCTGGGAGATCCGTTATTGAACGATTCGAGCCGAGGGCGGGCGTGGCTGCGAAACGCTGGAAAGCCTTTTCGATTGCATCCGTCGTGCACTGGCTGACTTCGCTGTCTGCCGATCCGGCAGGAGGCCATGCTTCCACTGACAAGCTGGCGGAAGCGCGCTAAGATCCCTCCCTTCTGATGATCGATCTGCGAAAGCTGGCGGAACCCGGCTCGATGGAGGAAACACTTCTCGAGAAAATCGATTTGAAGCGGCTTCCCAGGCACGTCGCGGTGATCATGGACGGCAACGGCCGCTGGGCTCGTGCCCGCAACCTTCCGCGGGTGGAGGGCCACCGTGCCGGCATCGCTTCGGTCCGGGAGATCGTGGAGACGGCAGCCCGCCTGGAGCTTCCGGTCATCACCCTCTACGCCTTCTCCGTGGAGAACTGGAAGCGGCCGCGCTTCGAGATCGCCACCTTGATGATGCTGCTCAAGGAGTACCTCCGAAAAGAGCTGGCGAACCTGATGGAGAACAACATCCGCTTCCTGCCCATCGGCCGGCTGGAAGGCCTCGACCCCAGCGTCCAGCGCGAATTGCGATACGCCCAGGAGGAGACGTCGGGCAACAGCGGCCTGGTGTTTCAGATCGCCCTCAACTACGGCGGCCGGGCCGAGATCGTCGACGCCGTCAACCGGGTGATGGCCGTTCTCCGCGAACGGGAGATGTCCGACGCGGTGATCGATGAACAGTTCTTCGCCGATCACCTCTACACCGCGAATATCGAGGATCCCGATCTCCTGATTCGCACCAGTGGCGAGCTGCGCGTCTCGAACTTTCTGCTCTGGCAGATCGCCTATGCCGAGATCCATGTGACCAAAGTGCTGTGGCCTGATTTCCGGAAATGCAATCTCTTCGAAGCCATCCTCGACTTCCAGACGCGCGAGCGGCGCTACGGCGGCGTGGACGAGTCGGACGCCGAAATATTCATCGAGGCCGACGGGCGTACGTCATCCTGATGGAGTATGTGACTTCGTTGCGGAGCCCCTCTTGAAGTACACCCGTGAACTGACCGCTCTGGTCGGGGTGCCCATCATCGTCTGGGTGGTCGGCTGGGCCCATCCCTACCTCTACGATGCCTTCATCGCGCTGGTCTGCGGCCTGGCGCTCTATGAGTTCCTCGACCTCGGCAGGAAGAAGGGCTATCGCATCCCCGTACCGCTCTGCCTCGCGGCGATGACCTTCATCCTCGCTGCGTTTGTACTGGAACCCATCTCCGTGGAGATGGGCGTCTTCCTGACGCTGCTGGTCATTCCCGCCTTCTACGTCTTCGCCGGCGGCGATCTCGAACAGGCCCTTCCGGCCAGCGCCATCTCCGTGCTGGCCACGCTGTACGTGGGGATGCTTGGCGGGTCGCTCATCCGCATCCGCAATGATTTTCCGGAAGGAGCGAAGCTCATCTTCTTCCTGGTGGTGGTGGTGTGGCTCGGCGATGCCGGCGCGTACTACTGCGGTCGCAAGTTCGGCCGCCACAAACTATCGCCGAGCATCAGTCCGAAGAAAACGATTGAGGGTGCAGCGGGCGGAGTGCTGGCCTCCATCATCGCCGCGCTGGTGCTTCACTACACCGTCATTCCGGCGTTCCCGCTCATCCACACGGTGATTGCGGCGATCCTTCTTTCGGTCACCGGGATCATCGGCGACCTCGCGGAATCGATGTGGAAGCGTTCCAGCGGGGTGAAGGACTCCGGCACGCTCCTCCCCGGCCACGGCGGGTTCCTCGACCGCCTCGACTCCATCCTGTTCACCGCGCCAATTCTCTACGTCTACTGGTTCCTCATCGTTCACCACTTCCAGAGCTTCAAGATCATGTCGGCGTAGTTCCGGGCCACCCACCCTTCTCCATGCGAAACGTCTCCATTCTCGGCAGCACCGGTTCCGTCGGCCGCTCCACGCTCGCCGTCGTGGATGCTTTCCCGGAGGAGTTGCGCGTGGTGGCGCTGGCAGCGGGAGGCAATCTCGATCTGCTCGTCGAGCAAGTGAAGCGCTACCGGCCCCGCCTCGTTTCGGTACGCGAGGAGAAGGCGGCGCTGGCGTTGCGCTCGCGCGTGGGGGACACCGAAGTGGTCTGGGGACCGCAGGGCGCCTGCGCCGTCGCCTCGCTGCCCGAAGCCGACGCGGTGATCGCCGCAATCGTCGGTGCCGCCGGCATCCCGCCGGTGTTCGCCGCACTGCAGGCCGGCAAGCGCGTGGGCCTGGCGAACAAAGAGGTCCTCGTCGCTGCAGGAGATGTCATGACCCGCGCCGCCGCGGAGCACGGCGGCGAGATCCTTCCCGTCGACTCCGAGCACAACGCGGTCCATCAGGCCCTGCGCTGTGCAACGTCCGCGGAAGTGCAGCGCATCATTCTCACCGCTTCCGGTGGCCCCTTCCTTCATCGGGAGCCCGAATCGTTTGGAAGGATCACCATCGCCGATGCCCTGGCCCATCCCACATGGAAGATGGGCAGCAAGATCTCCATCGACTCCGCCACCATGATGAACAAAGGATTGGAGGTCATCGAGGCCCATCACCTTTTCGCCATGCCTCCCGAGCGGATCGACATCCTCATCCATCCCCAGTCCATCGTGCACTCCATGGTCGAGTTCGTGGACGGGTCGATCATCGCTCAGCTCTCGACGACCGACATGAAGTTCCCCGTTCAATACGCTCTTCTCTATCCCCACCGGATCGCCGCACCCTTCGCCCGGCTGGATCTGGCACGGATGAGCAACCTGGAGTTCTCGGAAGTGGACACGGCCCGCTTTCCCGCCGTGGCTCTGGCCTACGCCGCCCTCAGTGCAGGCGGATCGATGCCCGCGGTGCTCAATGCCGCGAATGAGATCGCTGTGGAGCGCTTCCTGGCCGGGGAACTTCCCTTCGTGGAGATCGTAGAGGTAGTGAGCCGCGTGCTCGACCGTCATGCCGGATCGGTGACCCCGGTCCGGTCTGTGGAGGAAGCCCTCCACTGGGACCAGTGGGCCCGGAACGAAGCGCGGAAAATTGATGTTGCACTGAATCGCTGATCATTCCTGATCATCCCGGCGGCCGCGAAGCGGCGCCAAAGCAGACTCTATGGCCCAGAACTTCCTCACCAACTTCGTGGCGTTCGTCATCGTGCTCGGATTTCTCATCTTCGCGCACGAGAGCGGTCACTTCTTCGTAGCCAAACTGTTCCGGGTGCGCGTCCTGGTCTTTTCCTTCGGCTTCGGGAAGCGGCTGTTCGGCTTTCAGAAAGGTCCCACCGACTATCGGGTCTCCCTCATCCCGCTGGGCGGCTACGTCCGGATGGCCGGCGACAATCCTGAGGAGAATCTGGAAGCCACTCCCGACGAGTTCCTGTCGAAACCGAAATGGCAGCGCTTCCTGATCCTGGTGGCCGGCCCGGCGATGAACGTCCTCATCGCCGTCATCTTCGTGACCATCCTGGGCATGGTCGGGACCGAGTCGCTGATCGTGCACACCACGCTCGGTGAAGTGGTGCCGGCCAAACCGGCCGCGCGCGCAGGGCTGCAGACCGGCGACCGCATCGTGGCCATCGACGGGGAGGCCACCGACAGCTTCGACGATCTCAAGCTGGCCATCTCCATGCACGCCGGAACGCCGCTTCACGTCGATTACCTGCGCAACGGCGTGCGCCACTCCACGATCATGACGCCCGACCGCGAGAACAGCGAGTTCGGCCCGGTCGGCCGCGCCGGCATCCGGCCCATGATCGATCCGATCGTCGGCCGGGTCCGACCCAGCTCACCGGCCGCCAGAGCCGGCATCCAGACCGGCGACCGGATCGCCCGCGTCAACGGCGCTCCCATCACCGACCTGTACCAGCTGGACACCATCATCTCCAAGTCGCAGACCGCTCCGGTGGTGTTGAGCATGGTGCGCGGCTCCCGGCCGTTCGAGGCCACCCTGCCCGGCGGAAAGTTTGACGCCGCCGATCCGTATCGCGGCTTCCTGCCGCCGACGGAGATCCACAAGCTCTCGCTGATCCCGGCCATCGGCCAGAGCATCCAGCAGAACATCAAGATGACCAAGTACGCCTTCCTGACTCTGGGCCGCCTGTTCCGGGCCGAAGCCAGCGTCAAGGAGCTCAGCGGCCCCCTCTCCATCGCCAGGATCTCCGGCGAGATGCTCCGGCGCGGATGGATCGAAGTCATCGCTCTGATGGCCATGATCTCGCTGCAGCTGGGGATCATGAACCTGCTGCCCATTCCGGTCCTCGACGGCGGACACATCATGATCCTGCTGATCGAGGGAGCCATCCGGCGTGACCTTTCCCTGCGCGTAAAAGAACGAATCCAGCAGGTCGGCTTCGCCGCCCTCGCGGCGCTGATGATCGTGGTCCTCTACAACGACGTGATCACCAACGTGCTGCTGATGCGAAAAGGCTAGGCCGGCACGGCCGGCGGCGCTGGTTGCCCAAGGCTCCGCCAGGATCACGCTCCAAAAGTTGTGCCGCGCAGCACGAACAAGCGGAGCAGATCGAGGGCCGACTGGGTAGAGAATCGCTTGAACAGCGTGCGCTCCATCGGCCAGTACAGCTTGCGGTGCTCGTGCCTCTCCGGCCCGGCCACTGCGATGTGCACCGTGCCCACCGGCTTGGCCTCCGAGCCGCCACCCGGTCCGGCGATGCCGGTCACTCCCACGCCATACGTCGACCCGAACCGCGCGCGGATCCCTTGCGCCAGCGCGATGGCCACCGCCTCGGAGACCTCGCCGTGCTCCGCGATCAGCGCGGGATCGACGCCGGCCAGCGCCACCTTCGCCTCGCCGCTGTAGCAGACCACGCCGCCCAGGTAGTACTTCGAGCTGCCCGCAACGTCGGTGATGCGCGATCCCAGCAGCCCGCCGGTGCAGGACTCTGCCGTGGAGACGGTTGCTTTGCGTTCGGTGAGCAGCCGGCCCAGGACCCCCTCGAGGAGATCGTTGTCGAAGCCGAAGATCTTGTCGCCGAGGAGTCGCAGCAGTTCCTGCTCGCGCGAGGCGATGACCGATCGGGCCTCCGCTTCCGCGCCCGTGGCCATCAGATGCAGTTCCACTCCGCCGCTGGTGGCGAGGATGGTCAGCGGCTCCTCGCGGTGGGCGTCGTAGAAGGGCTTGATGCGCTCCTCCACCGCGGACTCGCCGAGGCCGGTGACCTTGAGGACCCTCCGGTAACGAGCCACCGATCCGATCAACTGCTGGAGCCATGGAGTGAAGTAGGTGGCCGTCATCCACTCCAGCTCGTGCGGCACGCCGGGAAAGACCCACACATGCTTTCCGCTGAGCTGCAGATGAAAGCCGGGAGCGGTGCCACGCTCATTGAGCAAGGTCGTCTGCCCACGGAAGACGTTCGCCTGCTTCCGATTGACCTCGGCCATCTTCACACCGCGCGCAGCAAAGCGCGCTTCCAGCCGCTCCATGAGGTTGCGATCGACTTCCATGCTCAGCCCGAACGCCTCTGCCAGTGCCTCACGTGTGAGGTCGTCTTCGGTGGGACCGAGGCCACCGCTGGTGATCAGGATCTCGGAGTTGCTGAACGAAAAACGGATCTCATCGACCAGATCGCTCAGCGAGTCGCCCACGACGCTCTTGCGCACCAGCGGAACGCCGTAGGTCTCCATCGCGCTGGTCAGCTTGAGGGAGTTGGTGTCCAGTCGTGCAGGACCCAGCATCTCCGATCCGATGGCAATGATTGCGGCGCGATGTGGGTCCGTCATAGGAGGGAGCGTATCGCAGGGCGTGGGCTTGGCGAGCGGCAAGCCAGGAGAAATCCCGCGACAGTCATCCTGAGCTGGGAAACGGCGCGGTGCGCCGATGAGTGGGCGATGAACGTGCGCTTTTCTTCTGAGCGGAGCGATCGGAGCGCCGGCAGGATGCCGGCGCTCCGAAGGCAGCAAGATCTCCCCGACTCCACCTCTAGGCGACCGCCAGTTCTTCCTTCTCTTTGGCCAGCGACTCCCACTTCGCGTAGAGCAGGTCGACCATCGCCTTGAGGTCGGCGTTCTGGGACTGGATCTTCTTCATGCGATCGCCATCGCGGTAAACCTCTTCGCTGCATAGGAGGAGGTCGTTCCGTTCGCGCTCCCGTTCCGCGGCCGCGATGCGGGTCTCCAGCGCGGCGATTTCTTCGTCGATCTTCCTGATCCGCTTGTCGCGTTTCTTCTGATCGTTGCGGGCGTCCGGCGAGGAAGATGGCCGGGAGGAGGCCGACGGCTTGGGATCCTGTGCTCTCGTTTTCGGAGGTGTGCTTCGTGGGGCGGGCTTTTCCGCCGGCCGGGCCAGCGCCAGCCCTGCTTTGATCCGCTCAACGTGGTCGGTGTAGTTGCCGTTGAAGATTTCCGCGGCGCCGTCCTCGACCACCACGACGTGCTCCACCACGCGATCGATGAAGTAGCGATCGTGCGAGACCACCACCAGCGCGCCGGTGAACCGCTCCAGCGCTTCTTCCAGAGCTTCGCGCGTGTAGACGTCGAGATGGTTGGTTGGCTCATCGAGCAGCATCAGGTTCCCGCCGGCGTACATGATCTTGGCCAGTGCCAAGCGTCCCTTCTCGCCGCCGGAGAGGTCGCTGGTCCTCTTGAAGACGTCGTCGTCGAAGAACGAGAATTGGGCAAGATAGCTGCGAGCCTGTTGTTCGGTCTGGGTGTGATCGAGGTTCCAGACCTCATCGATCACTTTTCCTTTGGGATCGAGGTCGCCGAGGGTCTGGTCGTAGTAACCGACCTGCACGTTGTGGCCGTAGGTGACGGTCCCGTCGATCGCCGGAAGGCGTCCGGCGAACGTCTTGAGCAGCGTCGATTTTCCCGCACCGTTGGGACCGATGATGGCGTAGCGCTCGCCACGGCGGATGGTCATGTGCAGGCCCTGCACGATGGGGCGATCGCCGTAGCCTGCATCGAGGCCATCGGCGGTCAGAGCCACCGCGCCCGATCGCGGCCCGGCCTCCAGCTTGAAGTTGGCCAGGGTCTCGTCGGTCTCCGGCCGCTCCGCCTCATCCATCCTCTCCAGCATCTTGCGGCGGGACTTGGCCTGTTTGGTCTTCTGTCCGGCCAGGTTGCGGCGGATGAAGTCCTGCGTCTTCTCGATGAGCTCCTGCTGGCGCTCGTAGTCGACCGCCATCTTCTCCATGCGCTCTTCGCGCAGCTCCAGGAAGCGCTCGTAGTTGCCGGGATACTCGATCAGTTTCCCGTGCGCCAGCTCCACGATCCGGGTGACGGTGCGGTTGAGAAAGGTACGGTCGTGCGAGATCAGCAGGACGCTGCCGGTGAACGACTGCAGAAACTCCTCGAGGAACTCGATGCCGTCGAGGTCGAGATGGTTGGTCGGCTCGTCCAGCAGCAGCAGATCGACCCGGGTCAGGAGCACGCGCGCCAGCATGGCCCGGTTCTGCTGCCCGCCGCTGAACTCCGCAATCGGACGTTCCCAGTCGTGTTTTGCGAACCCCACCCCACCCAGAACGCGCTCCACTTCGGCGTGCAGGGTGTAGCCGTCGGCGTGCTCGTAGTCGTGCTGCAGAGCGGAGTATTTCTCCAGGAGCCGATCGTGCTCGGCCGCACTCCTGGTGGCATCGGCCAGATCGTGCTCGATGGCCCGCATCTTTCGATCGATGACCAGCACGTTGGCGAAGGCGGTCTCCACGTAGTCGAACAGCGACATGTCCGGCTCGGCCTGGAGATGCTGGCCCACGTGGCCGACCGTGAGGCCCGAAGCCCGCAGGATCTGGCCGCGGTCGGGCTCTTCCTGCTCCAGGAGCAGTCTGAACAGCGTGGTCTTTCCGGCGCCATTGCGGCCGACCAGACCAACCTTCTCGCCGGGGTTGTGCTGCCAGGTGGCCCCCTGCAGCACATCGTGCGGCCCGTACGATTTCACGAGATCTTCAAAGCGATAGAGCATGTCGGTTTTGCGCGCCTCCGGGAGGCTGCGTCGTGCCGTCAACGAAGGAGCAGGGCGATCTGTTCCGGGCGGTTTTCGTTTGAACGGACGCGCGCGAAGGCGCTGGTGGACTTTTTCCGCTCACCATCGCGCCCTCCTCACCTTCCAAGAAAACGTTAGCAAAATAGCGGCTTCGCGCATCCTTCCCCATCGAGTGTCCTTCTCCCCGCACACGGGGAGAAGGTGCCGAAGGCGGATGAGGGGGCGCTCCCGCGACGAAGAGCAGAACCCCTCATCCCCGCTTCGCGGACCTTCTCCCCGCTGCGGCGGGGAGAAGGACACTCGATCGGGGCGGGGAGAAGGACACTCGCTGGGGATCAACCGCCGGGCCTCACGCAGTGCCCTCGCTTCCGAATGACCGGCGACCTCCCCACTCCTGTTACTCTCTCTCTCATGCGACTGGCAGTGAACATCGACCACATCGCCACCATCCGCGAGGTGCGCAAGTCCGACGAGCCGGACCCCGTCGCGGCGGCCACGTTGTGCGAGCTCGCCGGAGCTCAGGGCATCACCGTGCACCTTCGCGGCGACCGGCGACACATCCAGGACCGCGACGTGGAGCTGCTCCGTCGCACGGTGACCACGCATTTGAACGTGGAGATGGCCGCGACGACGGAAATGGTCCGCGCCGCGCAGACCATCAAGCCCCATCAGGTCACGCTGGTGCCCGAGCGGCGCGAGGAACTGACCACGGAAGGGGGGCTGGATGTGGTCCTCCATTCCGGGAACATCGAGAAAGTCGTGCGCGCGCTGATCGACGCCGGGCTGGACGTCTCAATCTTCGTGGATCCCGACGTCGAGCAGATCCGCCACTGCCAGAAACTGAAGGCTCCGAAAATCGAGATCAACACCGGCAAGTACGCCGAAGCCTGGGCCCGTGGCGGCAACTGGAGCGGAGAGTTGGAAAAGGTCACCAACGCCGCGAAGGCCGCGCGCAAGATGGGCCTGACCGTGCTGGCCGGTCACGGGTTGAACTACCGCAACGTCGATGGCATCGCCAGGGTTCCGGACATCGAGGAGCTGAACATCGGACACGCCATCGTTTCTCGTGCGGCGCTGATCGGCCTCGACGCTTCCGTTCGGGAGATGATCGCGCTCATGCGCAATCCGCGGCGACTCCCGACGCGATAGGCCGGCACGGCCGGCAGCGCTGGTTGCCCAAGGCTCGGCCAATATCACTCTCCAAGACTTCCTGCCGCGCAGGCTCCTAGTCAGCGTCACCCGCGGATTCAACCTCGCAGTCCGGCGAGCCGTCGCCGGAGGTCGCGCGCGCGTTTTGCGTCCGGCCGCGACGAAAATCGTTCCTCTTCGTAAAGCCCGATCAACGGACGCAGCGCGATGGCGGCATCGGGGTGCAGTCTGTGAAGATCCCCCACCGCCTCCTCCATCGTCATGGCCGGACCGACGTCGATCCCCAGGCCCTTGAGGTGCGCGGCCAGCAACGCGAAGGTCGATCGCCGGCGGCGGGCGATCCAGACCATCAGCGCAACCAACGCAGCCAGAATCAAAAGGATCACCGCGGATCGCCGCGTGAACAGGGTGGCCATGGTTTGTGCACCACCGCGGTTGAACGCCGCAACCAGATCTCGCGTGCGGCCGATGAATTCGATGATCAGTGCGATCTGATCGGCCAGGCCGAACGTCAGCACGTAGCGATCCCAGAAGTAGTTGATGGAATCGCTGAGTGCGGAGGCATACACACGAAGGAGACCGGTCTGCGTGTTGCCCGGGCGAAGGTCCGCTGGTGTGGGATCGAAGGTTCGCCAGCCGGTGCCGTCGAACACCTCCACCCAGGCGTGCGCATCCTCGCGGCGGACGACCAGATATCCGGTGAGCGGATTGAGCTTGCCTCCATAAAACCCGCCCACGATCCGGGAGGGCACGTCCAGCGCGGTCATCAGGGCGACCATGCCGGCGGCGAAGTACTCGCAGTGTCCACGCTTCTGTCGCAGCAGGAAATCATCGACGGTCATGTGTCCGACCTGCGAGGGATCGGGGATGTAGCGAAACTGGGTGGACAGATAGCGCTCGACGACGGCGGCCTGCTCCAGCGCCGCGGTCCGGGTGCCGACGATCCGGTGCGCCATCTCCGCTACCGGCGGGGTGACCGGGTAGTTCGTGACACGAACCCGCGGCGGTCGCAAGGGAGTCACATCCCGCGCCAGCCGGACGTCGTACGAAACCAGCTCGCGCCGCGTGTCATCGAGCACGTAGGTATCGCGGATCATCCCCTCGGACATGCGGCCGATGCCGCTGACTTCGTAGGTACCCAGCGGCAGCAGCAATCGCCGACCCAGAACGAGCCGCTGCTGCACGGCGGCGCTGCGGGTGAAACCTCCCGGCCGGGCAATGCGGGTGACCCCGTTTCGCGAGGGCAGCGGAAAACCGCCTCGAGGACTCTGCGTCTGGAGCCACTCATTCCGATAAAAACGGTCGTAGATCGTGCCGCGCAACCGCAATGGGGTGAAGAAGGGAATGGCCTCCTGCGACATCCACACCCGGCTGACCACGGTCGAGTCGGGCGAGATCTTCCGATCGTCATTGAAGTCGATGGAGTCGCTCAATCCGGTGGACGCCTTGTCCAGTCCCCGCCCCATCCCCGGCACGATCGGGTTGCGCACCCGCGGCATCATCGGAAAGAGCAGCACGCCGAGGAAGGTCGTGCCGACGAGATAAAAAGCAGCGGCGCGATTGCGGGGAGCTTCGGACGGAGCCACACCAGCCATCTGCGCGCTCTCCACGTGGCTGAGGTGGATGAGCTGCCGGAACATCAGGAAACTGAAGGCGATGACGAAGGGCACGATGGAGATGTGCGTAGCCGTGGCCAGACTGGCCACAAAGAGCAGCGCCGTGGTGAGCAGGCGCTGACCGGTATTGCGGGTGCGGGCCGCTTCGAGGGGCTGATACGCCGCGATGAAGAACACCAGATGGGTTGAGGCGGCGATGGCATTCCGTGAGATCAGCGCCGCGTCGACGACATAGAAAATGACGTAGCCGACGGCGATGGCCCGCATCACCAGGGCCGGGACGATCTCCGGTGAGCGGCCGAACCACACGCGGGCCGCCATCGCGGCCATCAGAACGTGGAAGAGGAGGAGCGGCGGGAGGGAGACCGTCTGCGTTCCATACAGCGGGAGCGCCGCGAACATGGTCAGCAGCAGCAGCTCGAGCTCACGCGCTCTGGCGCTCACGGGCACTCCTCGCAGTGAAGATGATGCTGTTGCGTTCGATGGCCTGAGCGAGGTCCTCGTGCGCCGGCTGCAGCAGGGCCAGGCTGCGGAACATGGCCGCTGCACCCTCGCGGTCCGATCGGAGCGTGAGATGGGTCAGGCTCAGGATGACGTCGAGCTCCCGTTTCAGCGAATCGTTCAGGAACGTGGCGGCCTCGCTGACCATCAGCTCGAACGCCTCGTCGGACACCGCAGGAGGCTTGTAGGGATCGACCACCATGTGCACGGCGCGGCCGGAGTCGAGCTCGGTCTGCTTGATGATCCACCGTCCCAGACTGGCGGACTTTTTCCAGTAAACATGCCGGACCGAATCGCCGCGGACGAAGTCGCGGAAGGAGTGGATCTCGCTGCCGGATCCGGGTCGATTGGCCGGATGCAGTTCCCCCTCGACGGTCCGGAAGCGTTCCCGGGCGGCTTCCTCGTCCAGCAGACGCGGGTACACCACCACCTCACCGTCGAGGCGCACACGCCGTTTCTTAAAAAAGAATCCGAAGGGATAGCGGGTGTAAAGATCGAGCCGCTGCAGTTGCACCAGACCGCGGCGCTCGAACAGGAAGGAGACCTCCAGCACAGTGTCGCTGCGCCGAGGGATCAGCGGAAGCAGGATCGGCGCACCCAACTCGTCAGAAACGACCAGCACGTCGCGCACGTTCCAGATCGGCGAGCGATTGGCCACGCGCAGGCGTCCGCGCGCAGGACGGCCTGCCCAGGCCTCGTCCACGCTCTCGAAGTCGACGCGCAGGTGCTTCAGGCCGCCCTTGGAGGCAATCCCCGACAGGAGCAGGCAACCCAGCATGAAGGCGAATCCGATGTAGAGAGAGTTGTTGCCGGTGTTGATGGCCGCGAACCCCATCACTACGGTGAAGACGATGAAGGAGGTACCGATGCGTGTGAATCGCACCACCCCATCGAACTGCCACCGTTGGGAGGTGGTCATCGGGTGCCTTCGCATCGAGACGGAGTTCTCCGTTCGATTGACGCGGGGGGTCCGTCGAGTTCCTTCTCCCCGCCGCAGCGGGGAGAAGGTGGCCAAAGGCCGGATGAGGGGTGTGAAGCAGTCCCCCAAAACCTCTCACCCCCGCTTCGCGGACCCTCACCCCGCTGCGGCGGAGAGTGGGAGCTCGATGGGAGGCACATCATCCAGATACCTTCACGCCCTCACCGCGGGACCGGGATCTCTCCCAGGAGGCGCGCCAGGAAACGCTGCTCCGGCGTCTCGTCATTGCGCAGCAGCCGACGGTCTTTCATGACGATGCGATGCGAGAGCACCGGCGCGGCCAGGCGTTTCACATCCTCCGGCACGACGTAATCGCGACCGCTGGCCATGGCCAGAGCCTGGCAGGCCTTGAAGAACGTCAGCGATCCGCGGGTGGAGACTCCCAGGGCCACTTCGGCGTGATTCCGGGTGGTGTTCACGATGGTCATCAGGTAGTCCACCAGCGACTCGCTGACATGGATGGTCGTGACCTGCGCCTGGAGGTCGCGCACTTCCTGTTCCGAGAGCACCGCTTCGAGGTGCTCCAGCGCTTCCTGCGCACCGCCGGAGCGCAGCAGCTGCCGCTCGTCGGTCGCGTTGGGGTAGCCGATGGAGATCTTCATGAGAAAGCGGTCGAGCTGCGACTCCGGCAGCGGATAGGTCCCCACGTGCTCGATCGGATTCTGGGTGGCGATCACCAGGAAGGGATCCGGGAGCGGGAGCCGCTTTTTCTCGATGGAGATCATCCCCTCGCTCATCGCCTCCAGTAGCGCCGATTGCGATTTCGGCGTGGCACGATTGATCTCGTCGGCGAGCAGGACATTGGTGAAAATCGGTCCGGAGATGAATTCGAACTCTTTCGCATCCTGGTTGTAGATGGTGACGCCGACGATGTCGGCTGGAAGAAGATCGCTGGTGAACTGAATGCGTTGGAACGACAGCGAGAGCGACCGCGCCAGCGCGTGCGCCAGCGTGGTCTTGCCCACCCCGGGAACATCCTCCAGCAGGATGTGCCCTTTCGCCAGCAGGGCCGCCACGCAGAGCTGCACCACGTCCGACTTGCCTCGGATGACGCGCTCCACGTTCGCCTGCAAAGCAGCGACCCGGTCGAAGGTGCGATGAAGGGGGATGACTTGTGAGCTCATGTACTTTGCCGGCTCCAGAACCGTGCCGTCTTCAACAGGCGGGCCCGTCAGCTATTTCTATACGGCCGAAGGCGACATCTGGATGCGGGACGGCCGTGCGCGTAATCCGACAGACAGAGAAACCAGAAACCAGAAAGCAGAAGGCGAGGTTCGGGTCGCGGGCGAGGTCCCCATCGAGAGTCCTTCTTTCAGTCCCGCAGGGACGATTGAGCAGCTAGCCCAGCACTTCAGTGCTGGGTCGATCGTGACCGAAAAATGCGAGTCCCGTAGGGACGATTGAGCGTCTCCCTGCGGGAATGTCGCCGCTCCGCGGCTGCGACCGTTCGAGTTCGGTCCAGCTCCCAGTCCCGTTTTTACCGATCAATCGCTGCGACTCGCGCAGTGCCACCTCTTCTAATGAACCTCTGTGGCGATGCGGGCTGCC
>JBKJQB010000068.1:0-8830 GCA_046594105.1 Thermoanaerobaculia bacterium | reverse complement strand
GGACCACGGATTATGTCGGGCGGTTTACCGTAAGAAGGAGCGACGGTATGGCCCGGAAGACCCACACGGTGATGCGGCCCGCCATGCGATCTTCCGAGAACCTCGAATCTGTCCGTGATCAGCCCGCGTCAGCGGGCGCGAGAATGTAGCCCCCGGCGCCAGCCGGGGGATTGCGGAGCCCAGTCAGCAGGGAGCCCGAGTAGCGGGCGACAGAAACGCCGTGGCAAAATGCCTGGACCAGTTTTTGGGGGCAGACCAGGAAGCCGGCGTTCCGACGGCGCGCGCGGCGCCGGATGAAGTCCGCTGGCTACTCGGGGTCGCGCGAAACGATGGCGCAGACGACGCCGCCCCCGGCCGACAGCGAGTTGACCAGGATGTGGCGCAGGTTCGCCTGCTTGTGACCGCGATGGGGGGTGAGGTTCAGGGCGGGATCCTCGGTTTCGAAGCCGGCGCTGTCCGGCAGGATCTGGTCGCGCAACGCCAGCAGGGCGGCGATCAGTTGCAGGGCGCCAGCGGCTGGGTACTCGCCGAAGATGCCTTTGGTGGCGACGACGGGTGGGAGCTCTCGGGCGAAGACGGCGTGGATCGCAGCGGCTTCCAGGGCGTCGCCCTTTCTGGTGCCGTTCGCAGAGGCGTAGATGGCGTCGATGTCGCTCGCGGTCAAGCCGGCGTCGTCGATGGCCGCTCGCATGGCGGTGGCCACCGACTCCTCTCCATGTCCCCAGTCCGAGATCGACGCAGTGATGTCACGAGCGATGCCGAAGCCGGCAAGATAGCCGTAGGGTTCGGGTGACGCCTTTCGTTCCGCGATGAGGATGGCGCCGCCTTCTCCCATGGTCATGCCGTTGCGCTGGCGATCGAACGGGCGCGCTTTCTCTTCGTGCGCGCCGTCCTGGTGAGCCAGTGCGCCGAGGCTGTCCAGGACGCTGAAGACCATCTCGTTGATCTCTTCGACGCCGCCGATCATCGCGGCGGGAACCACGCCCTTGACGATCTGTGAGGCAGCGTACATCGCTGCGGAGAGGGCCGACGACTCGCGCTGGGTGACGGTGAGGTTGAACCCGCGCAGGTCGTGCTCGATGGCAATGTGGCTTCCCGGCGCGTTGGCCACTGATTCTGCGAAGAGCTGCGGGGGAGCGAGTGCCGCACCCTTCTCGACATACTCCTGCATGTAATCGATCGACGTCTGCACCGGACCGAACGCAGTGCCGAGGGCCACTCCCGTGTCGACGCCCAGCTGGCATCCGGCGTCATCGACGGCCATCCGCGCGGCGGCGACGGCGTAACGCGAGAGCATGTTCATCCGGCGCATCTTCATCGGCGCGATGAAGTCCTTGGGTCTGAAGTCGCTCACCAGCGCGGCCTGATGGGCTTTCAGGCCGGTCGTGTCGAACCGCTCCACGTTTGCGATGGCTTTCGTTTCGCCCGCCAGCAGCTTGCGGAAGGCTTGGATGCCGATGGCGGCAGGGGCGACCAGTCCGATGCCGGTGATGGGGATTCGAGTCATCGCTGGATTCTGGTTATAGCAGAGTGGGATCGATGGATGAGCCGGCCGGCCGGAAGCCGGCGTACGCGAAAGGCTTACGCTCGCTTGAAGAGGAGCGAGACGTTGGAGCCGCCGAAGCCGAAGGTGTTGGAGAGAGCGTTCTGCATGGCCATCGGTCGCGGGGTGTGTGGGATGTAGTCGAGGGTGCAGTCTTCGGCCGGCTGATCGAGGCGCAGCGTCGGAGGGGCGAGCTGATTCTGCAGCGCGAGCACGGTGATGACGGACTCCACAGCTCCCGATGCGCCGAGGGTGTGGCCGAAATACGACTTGCTCGACGACACCGGAACGTTTTCTCCCAGAGCGGCGACGATGGCTTTGGTTTCGGCGGAATCGTTGAGCAGGGTGCCGGTGCCGTGCGCGTTCACGTAGTCCACGCTGGTAGCGTCGAGTGCGCCTTCCGCCAGGGCGGCGCGCATGGCGGCTTCGGCTCCCCGTCCGTCCTCATGTGGGGCGGTGGGGTGGTGGGCGTCACAGGTCGCTCCGTAGCCGGCGAGCTCGGCGAGGATGGTAGCGCCGCGGGCGACGGCATCGTCCCAGCGCTCCAGCACCAGGTAGGCCGCTCCTTCGCCGAGGTTGATCCCTTTGCGCGAAGCGCCGAAGGGCGTGCAGGCTTCTCCGTCCACCGCCTGCAGCACGTTGAAACCGCTGTAGGTCAGCCGGCACAGCGCGTCGCTGCCGCCGGCGATCGCGGCATCGGCGTGACGTGCGCGGAGCAGGTCGGCGGCCATGCCGATGGCAGCACCCGCCGACGCGCATGCCGTTGCGTTCGACAAGACTCCGCCGCCGGCACCTGTCGCTTTGGCCACGGCATCGGAGGGTCCGGAGGTCGGCTGCTGGAGCACCTGAGAGGAGCGTGAGTGCGCGTGGCCCTTGATTCGCCGCGTGAAAAAGTAGCTCTCCCCTTCCAGCAACCCTCCAGTGGAAGTGCCGGTGGACACGATGGTGCGCGCGAGCGGCAGCACACCGGCCTGCTGGACTGCTTCGTGTGCGGCGATGACTCCGAGGAGATCGCTGCGCGACATCCGACGCGATTCGCGGCGGCCCAACGGTGAGAGCGCGTCGAGATCCGCTTCCGCCTCCGCGGCCAGATCGGTCGGGAAGGTCTCATCCGGAAAGCGCGTCATCCTGGCGATGCCGGCGCGCGACTCGGTGATCGATCGCCAGACCTCCTCCTTGTTGCGTCCGATCGAGCAGATGATGCCGGCGCCGGTGACGGCGATTCTCGTGGAGGGGTCGGGGGCGCGCATGGTCAGGGAGGCGAGGCCAGATAGAACCGGCCGCGGATCACTTCTAGTCCGTCGACGGAGCCCTGTCCGCGAAATCTGAACGTTCCGCCGAACGCAGCGTCGAGGGTGACGCGAAACAGGATGACGTCACCCGCCGTGATCTCACGGTCGACCTCGCAGCGATCGATGCCGGTCAGGAAGCCAGGACCACCCGCTTCGTGAAACGCCAGGCTGCCGGCGATCTGCGCCATCGCCTCCACGGCCATCAGCCCCGGATTCGACTCATCGTTGGCGGTGCAGAGGAAAAGGCCCTCGATGGTCTTTTCGTCGATCCTCGTTGCGGCGGAGGCTGCGCGGAAGGGGATCTGGTGCGGGAGCGTGGCGAGAAAGTCCATGGGGTCGCGAAGCGAGAAAGGACGTTAGCACGGGCGGGAGTGGAGGGGGGGCGCCCGACGACTCCCTGACGACAAGCCGGTCCGGAGCCGCGGAGCGGCGATATCTCCGTAGCCCAGCGCGTGAGCGCTGGGTTGGGTGCGGTCCATGAATGTGAGCCGCGGAGCGGCGACATTCTTTTCCGCGGAGAATCGACGATGTCGCCGCTCCGCGGCTCGCGCTGGCGGGGCGTCGAGGTTCCCAGCGCTCACGCGCTGGGCTACATAGATGCCGCCGCTCCGCGGCTGGGGGTCACTGCGCTGGGCTACGGAGATGTCGCTGGAACGCCGCCCTTACGCGCTCGCGGCGGTGCGCTGGTTCACGAACTCGGCGAGGGAGGACACCGACTTGAAGGACTCACGGGCCGAGTTCTCGTTCTTGACCTTGATGCCGA
Organism: Thermoanaerobaculia bacterium; assembly: GCA_046594105.1. Lineage (GTDB taxonomy): Bacteria > Acidobacteriota > Thermoanaerobaculia > Gp7-AA8 > Gp7-AA8 > JBDSGC01. The sequence continues at coordinate 5,232 of JBKJQB010000068.1, read as the reverse complement.
ACTCGGTCTCCAGCATCACCACGATTTCGAGAGCGTCGATCGAGTCGAGACCCAGGCCGCCGGCGAAGAGCGGCTCGTCATCGCCGATGTCCTCGGGGGTCATGTCTTCGAACTTCAGCCGCTCGATCAGCAGCTCTTTCAGTTTGCGTTTGAGATCGTCCATGGATTTTTCCATTCTCACACAATCGATGCAGTAGGCAGGCTGTCCCACTCGATGCGAGGGGCAATCACCCCGAACCATTTCTGCAGTCGCACCAGGGCAAAGAACAACTCCAGCTTCAGACGATTCCGCCGTCCGGCGAAAACGTCACCGGCCAGTACGCCGACGATCGGCCGGATCAGGCCGAACCGGGTGCTGGGCTGCAGAAAGACTTCCAGGAACTCGCGGCGGTAAAAGTGCGAGATGAAGCGGAAGTACCGGTCCAGAGCTCCCTGCATGGAGTCCTCGTAGCGGTTCAACAGGCGCATGCTGCCGCCATGAAGGCGCTTTTCGACCGCATCCGCCGCCAGATCGGCGGACTTCATGGCCATGAATACGCCTGTGGAAAAGATCGGATCGATGAACCCGGCGGCATCGCCGATCAACGCGAAGTTCGGGCCGACCATCCTGCGCATGGCGTAGGAAAAATCCTTCCGCACCAACACCGGGGTCACCGCCTCAGCCCGCTCCATCCGCTGGCGGACGTAGGGCGTGGCCTGGATGGTCCTGGCCAGCAGCGCCTCGGGAGTCAGGCCGCAGTCGCGCATGGCATCGCGATCGACCACCAGACCGACGCTCATCACCTCCATGCTCACCGGGATCAGCCAGAACCAGGCGTCGCGCAGAACCACGATCACCGTGTTCCCGCCCGCGCGCCCGGAGGCCCGTGGCACATTGGTGTAGTGGGCGAAGATGGCCACTTTCTTCAGGCCATCGATGCCGTCTTTCTCGCCCACGCGGCTTCCGACGACCGAGCCATGTCCACTGGCGTCGATGACGAAGCGAGCCTCGAGAATCTCCCCTCCGGCAGTCTTCACCACGGCCCGGGCGGGATCGTCGAGCACCACGGCAGCCACTGAGGTTTCTTCACGAACGTCCACGCCCTTTTCCGCCGCGTGGCGCAGAAGGAGATGATCGAACTCGGCCCTCTTGACCTGAAAGGAGTTCTGGTAGGGAGGATTCAGATTGGTGTCGAAGCGGAACGTGCAACCCACTTCGCCGTCGCCGGTGACGAACTCCGCTCCATACTTTGGAACGAATTCGCCCGAGCTCATCTCCGGGCTGACGCCCAGTCGCTCGAACAGATCGTTGTTGTAGGGCAGCAACGACTCGCCGATCTGAAACCGGGGGAAGCGCTCCCGTTCGAGAAGGGTGACGGAAAAACCCTTCCGCACCAGGAGCGTTGCCGCAGTCGAGCCGGCCGGGCCCCCTCCGATGACGAGTACGTCCTTCATGAGCGACTTCGACAGGTGCGCGGCTGGGTCACCGCGAAGGATTTTCCGCTATGTGGGCCTGATTCATCACGAAAATTTTCTTCTCGAGCAAATCGGGGCCGATGTCCCACGTGCCTGTTTGGTATCCTCGACCCCGTCTCCCCATGCTCGAACGTTTCCTTGCGCTGGCCGCAGCGGCACCCGACGCAGTGGCTCTGATCGAGGGCCACTCCGGAAGCATCCACTCCCGAAAACAGCTCCTGGCCCGCATCGATGAGGTGACCGAGCAGTTCGTGAGGGCCGGCCTCGTGGAGAACGACGTGGTCGCGCTCCAGCTTCCGAACTCCGTCGACTTCCTTGCCGCATTCGGCGCCGTGCTCAAGCTCCGTCTGACGGTCCTCCTGCTCGATCGCGATACGACCGCCGCCTCGGCCGCCGGGATCATGCAGGTCTTCGCCGCGCGAGCACTGGTCGATGCGAGCGCCGGGTCGCTGACCATCACGAGACAGGCCTCCGCGAACGTTGTTCATTTTCCCCGGGACACGCGCGTGATCAAGATGACGTCCGGGTCGACCGGTGCGCCCAAAGGCATCGCCATGAGCGAGGCAGCGCTGCTGGCGGACTGCCTGAACATCTGCACGACCATGGGCATCCGTCCCGACGACATCAACTTCGGCGCGATCCCGATGTCGCACTCGTATGGGTTCTCGAACCTGGTGACTCCCCTTTTCGTGCAGGGAACGGCCATCGTCGTCGCGAACGACTATCTGCCACAGTCGATTCTCAACCTCTGCAACGGCCATCGCTGCACGGTGCTCCCCGGAATCCCGATGGTGTTCGATCATCTGGTCAGCGCGGCGTCGGGAGACTTCGAGACGGTCCGGACCTTCATTTCCGCCGGGGCTCCGTTGAGCGCCTCGACCTCAAGACGATTTCGCGAACGCTTCGGAAGCTTCATCCACACCTTCTTCGGATGCAGCGAATGCGGCGGGATCACCTACGATCGCGAGGGAGGCGCTGTCGAGCGCGGGACGGTCGGACGGGCCATGGATGGCGTGGAGCTAACGCGCCAGTCGTCCCGCCTGGTGGTGCAGGGCCCGAACGTGGCCTCCGGCTACATCCTCGAAGATGGCGCGATGCAGCCGTTCGAATCGCAGCGTTACATCGCCGACGATCTGATCGAGTTCCGCGAGGACGGCGAAGTCGTGCTCATCGGCCGCTCCAGCGATCTAATCAACACCGCCAGCCGCAAGATCAACCCGCGCGAGGTCGAAGCGGTCCTTCTCCAGCTGGAGGGCGTGCGCGAGGCGAAAGTGTATGGAGAGCCAGCCGGTGCGCGCGGCGAGGTGGTGGCCGCCGCGATCGTGGCCGACCCCGGCGTGACGCGCGAAGACATCCGCGCCTTCTGCCGGCAGCACCTCCCCGCGCACAAAGTGCCGCGCATCCTCAAGCTGATCGACGCGATCCCGCTGGACGATCGCGGGAAAGTGAGCCGCGCGGCCCTGGCGGCGTTGTAGGCGCGTCGCGCGTCCTCTACGAATTCGCTGCGGCGCGCTCGCCATCGGCGACGGCCTTCGGCAAGGCACGGCGGCGGCGGAACAGACCGGCGATCTGCAGGAGTATGGCGTCCGCTTCGGCGATCGCCCAGATCTTCATGCCGCGCAACACCATGTGGATCGGCGAGAGCCCGAGGTTGAAGTAGGCCTTGATGCGACGTCCGTGGTTGCGCTGACCGGCGCGGCCGGCGGCCCGCCTGGTGCTGGCGATGGACTGGAAGCGCCGGTTGTACAGCTTCATGAAGTGATAGCTGAGGAACGCCGGCTTCGGTCCCAGCACCGGCATCGACAGGAACTTTCTGGCAAACCGGTACGACGGGATCACCACGAAGATGTAGTAGTGCGCGGTATCCAGGATCATCGAGGCGGCCAGCAGATCGGCTTCGCCCATGTAGTAGTACTTGTCCTTGTACACCGAGCGGAAGAAGCGGTCGTAGGAACGAAGGAACGTCGCGTTGTGCTCGGCGATGATGCCCGCCATCGCTTCGCCACGCAGGTGCGCTCCGATGATCTCCACCGTCGCTTCCGCGCTGAACGCCGCATGATCGAGTCCGGGCGAATAATAGGGATCGAGAAACGCCGCTGCGTCGCCGACCATGGCCCAGCCATTTCCCATGTACTGTTTCGTGACGTAGGGAAGATGCGCGTAGAAGCGGAGGTCGTCGAGCCTGGGGGTCGCTCCTTCCAGCAGTTCGTTCAGTGACGGGTTCGCGCGCAGGAAGGCAACGAAGTCAGTGGGACGATCCTTGCTGTGATGCAGTTCGACCAGCCGCTTGTCGAAGACCACACCGATGCTGGTCTCCCCGTTGCCGAGGGGGATGACCCAGATCCAGTAGCCGAAACCCATGTAGTGGTTCGTGCCCAGCCGCCGCGATCCGATGTTGCGCGTTCCCAGTGCGACGTCGCGCGCCGCGAGGTCGTCGATGTTGCGGACACCCTTCCAGCGGCACCAGATCGCTGCGATGGGATGCTCGTCGTTTCTCACCATCAGATCGAGCCGGCGCCCGAGGAAGTTCACCCGGCCGGTAGCATCGACCAGCCATCTACAGCCGACCTCGCGCGTCTCGCTTCCGATCTCGATGGTCAGGCGGTTGTCGAAGTCGCGCAGTTCGACATCCCGAGCCTTCGCCGGACGGAGAAGCTCTGCACCTTCGGCCACCGCGGTCGTCAGCAGATATTCATCGAGTGTGTCGCGCCGCAACTGGAACGCCGGGACCGCGCTGCGCAGAAATCCGCCCGCTTCGGTGGCGGTCCCGTGGCCCTTCACCCGATCGTTCGTGAACCAGTAGCGCAGGCCTTCCTTCGGCAGATGTTCCGCCTCCAGGTGATGCCACATGGCCAGCCGGCGGGTGATGAACATCGCCGACATCTCGGTGGTGGCTTCCCCGACCTTCGCGTCGAACGCCTCGGCCTTCTCCACGATGAGCACGCGGAGGTCCGGATACTCGCGGCGCAGGAGGATGGCCGTGGATGCGCCGCTGAACGCACCGCCGAGGATGATGACGTCGTACTGATCCACCGCCCGATGCTAACACCGGGTTCGGGGATGGCATTCGCCCCGGCGCCATCGCCTACCGGGCGCTCTCTGGCTCGCGATCCGCTACCATGCCGCCCGCATGGGACACCTACACCAATGGTTCGCTTCCTGGATGCATCTGATCGAGGTCTGGGGATACCTCGGCGTCTTCGTCATGATGGCCTTCGAGAGCACGGCGCTGCCGATCCCCGCTGAAATCGTCATCCCACCTGCCGCCTACTGGGCGTCGCAGGGACGGTTCAATATCTTCCTGGTGGTACTCGCAGCGACGGCCGGATCGTGGGTAGGGTCGGCGGCCAGCTACTGGGTCGCGCTGAAGCTCGGACGGCCGCTGATCGAAAAGTATGGCCGATTCGTGATGATGAGCCCGGCGAAGATCGAGAAGGCGGATCACTGGTTCCAGGAGTACGGCGCCGGCGGCATCTTCGTGGCGCGCCTGCTTCCGGGCATCCGCCATTTGATCTCCATCCCGGCCGGCCTGTTCGAGATGCCTTTCGCGAAATTCTCACTGATGACGATCCTCGGCGCCGGGCTGTTCAATGGAGCGCTGGCCTGGTTCGGCATGAAAGTGCTGGGCGATCAACCGCAGCTGATGAACGATCCCGGCGCGCTGAAGACCGCGCTCGCTTCGAAGTCGTACTGGATCATCGGCTTCGCGTTGGTGATCGGCGCGCTCTACTACCTGATGCACTGGATGCAGAAGCGCGCCGAGGCGAAGCGCGGGTA
>JBKJQB010000033.1:0-15070 GCA_046594105.1 Thermoanaerobaculia bacterium | reverse complement strand
CGGGTAGCGTCCCTTCATCACGCAGAAGTCGGTGGTGCCGGCGCCGATGTCGATGACCAGCGTGTGCAGCAGCGCGTCCAGGCCGTAGGCGACGGCGAAGGGCTCGCTGACGATCATCAGGCTGTCCACGATCCCTTTCATGGTGTTGCGAAGGTATTGCTTGTTGGTGCGCAGCGCGGCGGCGGGGACGCCGACCACCGCGCGGACGTTGCTGCTGTCGACTTTGCCGCCGTCGCTGACTCCGACCAGCCGGAGCAGGTGCTTGAGCAGCTCGCGCACTGCCTGGACGTCTTTCTCCGAGCCTTCCTTGAGCAGGCCGCGCTCGAGGGGACGGTGGAGGTCGAGCATGGTGCGGTTGCTGACGGCTTCGTGGCCGATGAGCACTTCGCGCTTGAGCACTTTGCGGGCGACCATGTCGGCGGGCCAGCCGACGAAGCTGTCGACGACGAAGCGCTCGCCGTTGGACGCAGAAATTGCGCTCCGCGATGTGCCGAGGTCAATTCCCACGTGCAGGATTTCGGACGTTGCCATAGGTTCAGGTTCCTTTCTTTTGTGGGGTGTCATTGGCACTCGCATACGCGTGGATGCCGTGGAAAAGCGCCTGGGCAATCTGCTGCCGGTAGGTCGCATTTCCCAGCATCACCGCTTCTCGATCATTCGACAGGCATCCGACTTCGGCGAGAATCGCCGGCATGTCGGTGGCCACCAGGACGATGAAGGGCGCTCGTTTCACACCCCAGTTCTCCAGCCCCGGATCGACTGCGCTCAGGCCGGAGAACATCTGCTGCTGCACCGCCGCGGCCAGACGTCGCGACTCGTCGCGGCGGACATCGCCGTAGACGCGGTCGAGCAAACGTCGCATGTCGTTGACGGAGTATCCGGAGGAGAGATTCTCGGCGGCAGCGAGGCGGGTGAGGGTGGGATCGGTGGTCGGCCCGAGGTAGTAGGTTTCCACTCCGTGGCTGGACTGGTGGCTCTGCAGGGAGTTCACGTGGATGGAGATGAAGATGTCGCCGCTGGATGAGTTGGCCAGACGGGCCCGCTCGCGAAGGGCGATGAGCCGGTCGTCGGTGCGGGTGAGCACGACTTCGAATCCGTTTTTCAGGAGAAGCTTCTGCAGGCGCTGCTGCAGGTCGAGGGTGACTTCTTTCTCGATCAGGCGGGAGGTTGAGGAGGCGCCGGGGTCGCCGCCGCCGTGGCCTGCGTCGAGGACGACGCGGCGGACGGAGAGGGGGAAGGCAGAGGAGCTGACGGTCCCCATCGGCTCGGCCGGCGGAAGGGGAGGGAGCGATGGACGCGTCGGAAACAGCGAGGCCTGCACCTGCCGTCCGATCGAACCCTGGCTTTGAGCGACCGGAGCGGGATGGTTCAGGTAGGACGATCCCGCCAGGGTCAGGGGGACGAGGACGAGCGGGGCGCGACGAAGCCAGGCTCTGCTCCAACGCTGGGTGCGGCGCAGGCCATGAGGGGGCAACCCTCGAATCGTGTCGAGGTTGTCCGCCACTGCCTCGCGAAGCAGCCGACGCTTCACCCGCTCGATTTTGTCCGCTCGCATTCCACGCCGCCCGAATCCGCCATTTTACGGCAGAACGGAGAAAGCCGACGGGCGAAGGCGGGCGGGGGCGGGGAAAACCAACCAGAAACCAGAAACCAGAATGAGAAGCTCGCCCCAGGTTCAGGGTCTCGAGGCCGGTCCCGTCGCTGTGCAATCCCTCTTCTGGTTTCTGCCTTCTGGTTTCTGGTTTTATCTTCCGGCGAGCCTTGTGCAATGCCCCTCCGACATGGAAGGTCAGGAACTGCGGCTTCGCATCCCGTTTGCCACGTTATTGAAGGTTGCTTTGGCGTTTCTGCTGGTTGTGGTCGTGGTCAGGCTGTGGCCGGTCATCGTCATGGTGTTCGTGGCCGCATTGATCGCGGCGGTGCTGGTCCCGCTGGATCGCTGGTTGGAGCGGCGGGGCGTCCGCCGCTCGTTGATCATCACGGCGATCGCGTTGTTGCTGCTGGCCATTCTGCTGCTGATCTTTCTGGTGCTGGTCCCGGCCATCAGCCGGCAGGTGGTGGAGATCTCCGGAAATCTTCCGAAGCTGCAGAAGGAGATCGTCTCGCGTTTCCCCATGGCCCGGCCGCTCTTCGCGGAGTTCCAGTCGGCGAAACGTCCAACCGGGCCCCAGCTTCGCGACTGGCTGACCAGGGGTCTGACGCTGAGCAGGTACGCGCTGGAGGGATTCACGGCGCTGATCTTCGTTCTGGTGCTGGCGATCTATCTGCTGATCGAGGGCGAGACCGCAGCGGAATGGCTGATCAGTTTCGCCCCGAAATCGCAGCGAGGCCGATTCGAGCGATTGAGGGCAGAGATCGGCGAGGTCATGCTGGCCTACATGCGCGGACAGCTGATCACCTGTTTCATCTGCGGCGCCTGGGCCTATCTCGTCCTGCTGGTGCTGGGCGTGCCGGGCGCGCTGCCCCTGGCCGCCATTGCCTTCGTCGCCGATCTCGTGCCGGTGGTGGGTACGATCGTTATGACCATTCCCGCCGTGCTGCTGGCGATGACCGTCAGTCCGCTGCGCGCATTGCTGGTAGCGGCCGCCTACCTTCTCTACCACCTGGTCGAGAGCTACTTCATCGTCCCGAAAATCTACGGCAAGCAGATGCGCCTCTCCACTCTGACCGTGCTGCTGGCGATCGCCGTGGGCGGCACGCTGCAGGGAGTGGTTGGAGCGATCCTGATCCTTCCCCTGGTCGCCGCCTATCCGATCGTGGAACGAATCTTCTTACGCGAGGAGCTTCCCTCGGACACCGTGGAACGGCACGAGGAACTGGCGGAGGGAGAGGGCGCGAAGTAGGAAGGCAGAAGGCAGCTCTGCTCCGCCAGTATCAGAGCCTGTAAAAAAAATCCCTAACCGTCATCCTGAGGCCGGCACGGCCGGCGGCGTTGGTTCGCACAGCGTCCGCCACGATTTTCGCTTCAGTCGCGTTTACTCGGCCACCTTTGATTTCAGATGACACGCGAGCGCGTCATTAGAAGCCGCGAAGACGGCGAAGGATCTGCAACGTCGCAACTGCTCCCGGCAACATCCTCGTCTTTGCAGATTCTTCGGCGTCTGCGCGCCTCAGAATGACGGGTGTGAAGGGGCGTACCTCGCTCGGGATGACCAGCGGGGACCGCGGCTCGAAGGGACGATTTACCGTTCTTTTTCCCGCTCCGGTTCCGTGCTCTCCGAGGTTTCTTCCCCTGGTTCCTGGTGCGGAAAGACCAGTCTTTCCGACGGTGCGGGCTGCAGCGAGTCGCGGATCTCGTCGGTGGTCATGTAGTTGAGGCGGGCGTCCTGCTGGTAGCGGCCGCTGTCGGTCACCAGCCGGTTCAGAAATCTTGAGTGCCGGCGCTCGAAGGCGAAACGCTTGAGATCGGGATAGACGAATCCGGCGCCGGTCAGTACGAAGGCGAACATCTCCTCGAAAATCGGGACGAAGGGCAGGGCGAGGATGATGCTTCCGATCATCAGGCCGATCAGCGCGAAGATCAGCCGCGCGGCCACGTCTCCCTCCCTCCAGACGTCGAAGCTCGACTGCTCCAGAGCATTCATCCGCCTGGCTCCGGAGATGTATTGCGGAAGGACGACTTCCTGGACTTCTTTTTCCAGCTCTTCCCAGTATGCCGCCGACCCTCCGAACTCGTCGTAGGCGCGGCGGATCTGAGTCAGCTTGTCCTTGGCGTGCGACTCGATCTGCTCCTCGAACGTTGCGTTGTCCAGACCGCGACGGCGGTGCTCGCATTCCTGAAGGACGGCGAAGACCACCTGCGCGCAGTCGTACTCGGGGCCGGCGATGTTGAGCATCATTCCTGAGGAGGATCGGCCTGCTTGGTGTACTGGATCACTCCCAGCTGCTGGAGCAGCTTGTTGCCGTCGATGATGACGTTTCCATTCGGCATCTTGGGGATCTGCCGGATTTCTTTCTTCTGCAGTGCCTCGATCAGCTGAAGACTGACGTAGGCATCACCGGCGCTTCCGTTGAGAGCGGCCCGTTCCTTGCGCATCCCCTGGGCTGCCGCATTTTTCTCGGTCAGTGTTGCCTGGGCCTCCTGCTGCTTGCGCCCGAGGTACGCGTCGGCGGTGCGTTTGGCCTGTTCCAGTTCGCCCTGGCTGCGGGTGAGCAGTTCGGTCAGCTCGGCGATGCGCTGCTGCACGATGGCCTTGTTGGATTCCGCGGTGGCCAGAATCTGGGCCTCGAGCTTCTCGGCTTGTTTCTCTCCCTCTTTCCTCTTGTTGATCAGGTTCTGGTAGTCGGGCTTGAACGAGAAGTCGCCGAGGATGACCTGCTCGACGACGATGCCGTACGGTTTGAGGGCACCGGCGAGAACCTTCGTGGCGTCGCTCGCTGCGGCGAATCGCAGGTCGGGGTTGTAGTACTCCTCGGAATCCAGCCGGTTGAGCACGTCGCGCACATAGGCGCGTGCCTGCGGACGGACCACCCGCTCTTTGAGGGCCAGGGTGGTCGGTGCATCGGCCCGCCAGATCTGGGCGGCCTGCGACGGATCAATCCTCCATCGCACGGTGACATCCGTCTCGATGTCGTTGCCGTCGCGGGTCTTGAAGCGCAGATCGTCTTTTTCCTTCCGATCTCCGCCCTCCGACTTCCGGGACATGATCAGGTTCTGCGTCGACGTATCGAAGGTCGTCCAGTCGTTGATGATCGGAGTGAAGAAATAGGTCGCGCCGGCTTCGGAGATTTCCGTAGAGCGGGTGATTTTGTTGAAGCGGACGCCGACCTCAGTGGCCTGCGTCGTGTGCGGCGTGCAGGCGGTGGATGCCAGCGTGGAGAGGAGGAGCAGTGCGATGAGGGCTTTCATGGTCGGCTCAGTGATTCGAGGAGATCTTTCCGAGGTCCGTGGGGTCTTCGCTGATGTAGATGGGGCCCTTGATGCCGTTGAGAATGGCCAGTCCTTTTCGCAGACGCAGCAGCTTGTCGGAGCCGGCCCCTTCCATGGCCCGGTTGACTGCTTCGTTTCCCTGCGCTTCGGCGCTCCTGACCAATAGATCCCCTTCCGCTCGACGGGAGCGCTCGTAGAGATCCTTCTGCGCGTTGATGCCGGTGATCTGCGCCTGGAATTCCGCGGTCTTCACGTTCATGGAGTTCTGGCCTTCCTGGGTAATCTGTTTGAGCCGCGTATCGACCTCCGCCTGCTTGGCCAGGGCGCGGTTGGTCAGCACGGACTGGTCCTGAATCTTCTTCTGCTCGGTCAGCTGCTGGAAGATCGGAGGATAGTCGTACTGACGGATCAGGACGTCGGCCAGCTCCACGCCGTTCTGCCGGAAACGTTCGGAAAGCTCGCGCTTCACATCGCGCACTTTGGCCAGCCTCTGATCCCGATAGAACTCTTCGGCCCGCAGCTCGCCGAGGTGCTGCTTGATGGCGGGGTCGGTAAAGCGGATCACTACGTTGTCTTCGTAGCCGCGGCCGAAACCGAACTTGGAAACGACCAGGAAGGGATCGGCGATGCGATAGAGAACCGTGCAGTCGACGGTGATGGGATAGCCGTCCACGGTGGGGACGTTGACCGCGCCGATGGTGCGGTGATCGGAGCCGCGCTCGCTCTCGTCGTTGGTGAACTCGACCGCCTGGATGTTGCGGGGAAATGTGCGAATGGTCTCGTAGCCTGAAATGGAGCGCCGGTATCCCGGCTGCACCAGCGCCTTCTGCAGGCCCTTGCTCGGTCCAAAGGAAATCTGGCGGAGACCGATCTGATCGGGCGGGACGTAGGTGATCAGACAGGCGCGGAGCAGGAAGACGGGAAGGACCAGGAGGCTCAGGCGGAGCAGGGTGGTGAAGACCCGCGCTCCACGGAAAGAAAGCGAGGGAACTCGGAAAGGGAAGCGCGGTTTGAACCGCGGCGGTGGACCCGCAGACGACTCGAACATGATTTCCTGCTTTGCCGGTGACGGCGGACGATTCGCTCATCTTATCAAGGATGGGAGTGGCGCGCCCCCCGCTCCCATCCGGAATGGAAGTGCCTGGGCACAGACAGGAGTGTCTGTGCCACACCGGATTCGTGCCCCGTCAGACGCTGCCGGACACGTGTGTCGATGTCGTCGAGGCTGACTACGGAACACCCTTCAAATTGGGTTCTCGCGAAAGTGGTGCGGCACAGACGCTCCGGTCTGCGCTCTCCGGCTACCTGATCAGGTTCTCGCGGATGAATCCCAGCATCGCGGTGCGCATCTGCTTGACCAGGGCCGGGTCGCTCACCCCATGACGGGACTTGGGGTAGAGCAGCATGCGGAACTGCTTGCCGGCTTTCTCCAGCTCGTACACGAACTGGATGGTGTTCTGCAGATGGACGTTGTCGTCGATGGTTCCGTGCAACAGAAGAAGGTTCCCGTGCAGATCCTTGGCCGCAAAGCGCGGCGAGCTGTTCTTGTATCCCTCGGGATTGTGCTCCGGCGTCAGCATGACCCTCTCGGTGTAGATGGAGTCGTAATCGCGCCAGTCGGAGACGGTGCCTCCGGCGATTCCAGCCGACCACATCGTGCTGTGCGTCAGCGCGTAGCTGGTCATGTATCCGCCGAAACTCCAGCCATCGAGGAGGACGCGCGAGGAATCGACCCAGGGCTGGGACCCCAGCCACTTGAGGCCATCCTCGAGGTCGCGCAACTCGCCGGCGCCAAAGTTCTTGTACGCGGTCCAGGCAGACTCCGCCCCTTTGCCGCTGGCGCTGCGATTGTCGCAGACCCACACGATGACTCCCTGGCTGGCCACCAGTTGGAACCACAGGTAGCTCCTGCTGCTCCAGCCATTGCGCACCGATTGCGCGTGAGGGCCGGAGTAGGTGAACTCATAGACGGGATATTTTTTCGAGGGGTCGAAACCAGGAGGCTTGATCATCATCGCTTCCAGCAGGAAGCCGTCGCGAGCCTTGACCTGCAGGAACTCCGGGCGCGCCGTGCGGAACTGCCGCACCTGCGGCTGGTCGTTGGCGTCCACGATCTTCAGCTGAGTTCCGTCGTTGCGGTGCAGCGCGACCTGCGAGGGGGTCTCCACGTCGCTCCAGTTGTTGATGAATCGCGTCATGGAGGGGTTGAAGGTGACGTTGTTCGATCCCGGCCGATCGGTGAGCCGCTTCATGCCGCTGCCGTCGACGCGGATGCGGTAGGCATCGCCTCCCAGCACCGAGCGCTCGCTCCCGGAGAAATAGATCCAGTCGTTGGCCTTGTCCGCGCCGTGCAGGGTGCGGACCTCCCAGGGACCGCTGGTGATCTGCTTGCGCAGCGTTCCGTCCGCGGAATAACGATAGAGATGCTTGAACCCGCTGCGCTCACTGAGCCAGAGAAAGGACCCGTCCTTGAGCCACGAGGGGCTCCCGTTGACGTCGACCCATGCTCTGGTCGTCTCGCGGAACAGAGTCTTCGACGCGCCGCCAGCGCGCACATCGGCGGCGTTGAGGTCGAGCCAGGTCTGCTCGCGATCCTGAATCTGGTACATCACCTTGCTACTGTCTGGGGACCAGGAAACGTTGACGATGAGCGGTTCGGAGGCGCGGTAGCGTTCGATGCTCACCTCGCGCGCCTCGCCGCCGGCGGCGCTCACGGTGAACAGTCGGGCGATGGGATTGGGATCGCCGGCCTTGGGGTAGAGCTCTTCCTCCACCTTCTGGAGGTAGGGGATGTGATCGGGAATGCTGAAGCGATGAACCGCATGTTCGTCGAGCTGGATGAAGGCGATGGCGGAGGAATCGGGACTCCACCAGTACGCGTGGAAGTTCCCCCGTCCGTAAATCTCCTCCTGATAGACCCAGTCGAAGATGCCGTTGAGAAGGTTGTCGTTGCCGTCGGTGGTGAGCTGGCGCTCCCGCTGGGTGGACGTTTCGACCACGAACAGATTGTTTTTGCGGATGAAGGCAACCGACTTGCCGTCCGGGCTGAACGACGGTTCTTCCTCATCGCCGGCAACCGAGGTGAGGCGGGTCAGGGAACCGGTGTCGAAGGCGTAAAGGTAGAGATCGCTCTTGAGGGAAATGATGACGCTGTGCTTGTCCGGGCTGAAGTTCCAGTTCTTGAGAAGGGGAAGAGCCTTCGCGTCGTCGTCGGAGACACCTTCGACTTTGCGTGCCGCGGCCGCCAGTTTTGCGGCGTCGAACAACGACCGTTGCTTGCCGGTCTGCGTATTCAATAAGACCTGATCGATCACGGTTCCGCTCTCGTTGGTCCGGGGCCAGGTGAACGTGGTCTCGTCGATCCAGACGAATCCCGACTGCGGCGCGCCGGAGAAATTCACCTTTTGCTTGGGGTCGAAAAGGTTGTCAATGGTCAGTTCCCGGAGGGTGGGATGGGAGGGCTGGGTGACCGGCGGTTGCGCGGCGAGATTGAGGCTGGAAGAAATCAGGATCAGGGACGTTGCGAGGATCGAACGAATCATTCCTGCAGTGTACAATCCGATGTTTGTTTTTCGCGAAGGAGCTTACTGATTTTATGACTGCCACACTCGAGATTACGCACCCCTTTGAGGCCGCCAGAGCGACCGGACGGGAACCCTACAAAGTCGCCGACCTGAGCCTGGCCACGCTGGGCCGCTCGGAGATCCGCCTGGCCGAACACGAAATGCCCGGCCTCATGGCCCTCCGGGAGCGCTACGACGGTTCCCTGCCGCTGGCCGGAGCGCGCGTCATGGGCTCCCTCCATATGACCGTGCAGACGGCCGTGCTCATCGAAACCCTGAGCATTCTGGGCGCCGACGTGCGCTGGGTCAGCTGCAACATCTTCTCCACGCAGGACTCCGCTGCCGCCGCGGTGGTGGTGGGTCGTCCGGAGACCAAGGGCACCCCCGAGGATCCGCGCGGTGTTCCGGTTTACGCCTGGAAGGGCGAGACGCTCGAGGAGTACTGGTGGTGCACCTCGGAGGCGCTGATGTGGCCCGACGGCACCGGTCCGATGCTCATTGTCGATGATGGCGGCGACGCCACGCTGCTGCTGCACAAAGGGGTGGAGTTCGAAGGGACGAAGCAGGTGCCCGCATTCGATCCGAACGAGGAGCCGGAAGAGTGGGGCGTCATCCTCGACCTTCTGCGCAAAGAGCTGAAGCGGGATCCGCGGCGCTGGAGCCGGCTGGTCGCCGACATGAAGGGTGTGTCGGAGGAAACGACGACCGGCGTTCATCGTCTTTACCAGATGATGGAATCGGGCAGCCTGCTGTTCCCCGCCATCAACGTCAACGACTCAGTGACCAAGTCGAAGTTCGACAACATTTACGGTTGCCGCCACTCCGTCATCGATGGTCTCAATCGCGCCACCGACGTCATGATCGCCGGGAAACTGACCGTGGTCTGCGGATTCGGTGAAGTGGGCAAAGGCTGCGCGCAGGCTCTGCGTGGACAGGGAGCCCGCGTGGTGGTCACCGAGATCGACCCCATCTGCGCACTTCAGGCAGCCATGGAAGGCTTCGAGGTGCGTCGTCTGGAGTCGGTGCTCGAACGCGCCGACATGATCATCACCTCCACCGGCAACAAGGACATCATCACCGGCGAGCACATGGCCCGCATGAAGCACAACGCCATCGTCGCCAATATCGGCCACTTCGACAATGAGATCGACATGGCCGGCCTCAAGAAGATACCGGGCATCAAACGCGTCAACATCAAGCCTCAGTACGACGAGTGGGTCTTTGCTGACGGTCACAGTGTGCTCATTCTGGCGGAGGGGCGCCTGATGAACCTTGGATGCGCCACCGGCCATCCGTCGTTCGTGATGTCTGCTTCCTTCACCAACCAGGTGCTGGCCCAGCTGGCTCTCTGGAACAACAAGGGCGAGTATGAGAAGAAAGTCTACGTTCTTCCCAAGAAGCTCGACGAAGAGGTGGCCCGGCTGCACCTGGAGCATCTCGACGTGGAACTGACGGAGCTGACCCCCGATCAGTCCAAGTACCTCGGCATTCCGGTCGATGGCCCCTACAAGCCCGACCAGTATCGTTATTAATCAACCAGAACAGTGGTCCCGGGATTACACGGCAGGAACGGAGACTGAGAAGTCTCCGTTTTTGTTTGTGACGATTTCCTTATGGCGGTGTGTCTTAGGAACCTACACCGATCTGTTAGCATGCGCGGATTCTACGGATTTGCATAAGGAGGAGCTCCAGTGGCAAGACCACGTTCCATCGCATCATCCGCTCCCAGACTGAGTCCTGGCCAGGCGTCCTATGTCATTGACCGGATGCTCAGTGAGCGCCGAATTTCCCCCGGCGAAATCAACCGTTACCTCGGTGAGATGCATCGTGAGATCAGCGATCTCGAACAGCAGCTGGCATCCCTTCGGGCGGCCGCCGGGTCGGCCGGTGGTTCTTCCCGATCGGGCGCAGTGGCTGCGAAAGCGCGTCGAGGACGCCCGGCCGGCTCCGGCCGCAAGCCGGGACGTCCAGCAAAAGCAGCGAGCGCATCGAAGGCGGCACCAAAACGCCGCCGCCGTCGCCGCGCCATCACCCCGGAACAAGTGGCCTCGCGCCAGCTGCAGGGACGCTACCTCGGTTTGATCCGCCAGATCCCGGCGAGCAAGCGCGGCCAGTATCAGAAGATCGCCAAGGAGCGCGGACGCGAAGCAGCCGTGCGCGAGATGGCGCAGACGCTCGGCAAGTGAGCGCTTCCCCTACAACCGATTTTCAAGGGCGCAGACTTCTGCGCCCTTTTGCATTCGTCCTGGTGCTCTGGGCGGCCACCGCCAATGCCAGCGGTGACTCGGTCACCCTGCTGCATTTCTCTGACTATCACTCGCACGCTCTCCCGTTTTACGCGGGACCGTCCGGAGAACAAGGCGGGATCGCCCGGGCCATCGGCTACCTGAAAAGGGAGAAACGTCGCGGCGCGCTGGTGTTCAACGGCGGCGACATGATGAACAAGGGCGCGCCGGCGTGGTCCGATCGATACCGTTGTGCGGAGTGGCCCTGGCTCAATGGCATCGTCGACGCGATGGCCTTCGGCAATCACGACGCGGACTACGGCCTGCTCGAACTTGCGCGCTGCAGAGCGGCCATTCGTTATCCCGTCATCAGCGCGAACACCACCTCCGCGACGATGACCTTTCCGCGGTATCGAGTGTTGGAGTCCCGTGGCCATCGGATCGGTGTGTTCGCCATCGCCGGCTCCGATTTCCGGAACCTGGTGAAGGAGCCGCTGACGTTTTCGGATCCAGTGCTCGCCGCGCGCGAGGTGGTGACGGAGCTTCGATCGCGCGAATCGGTCGATGCGGTGGTCATGATCGGTCACCAGCATCTGGAGGCGGACCAGGCCCTGGCGCGCGCGGTGCCGGGGATCGATGTCATCTTCGGCTCCCACAGCCATCTCCGCCGGGAGCTCGCGCAGATCGAAGGGACGAAGACCTGGTTCATTTCGCCCTGGCAGTATTTGGCCACCATCAGCCGCCTGGAGTTGCAGTTCGAAGGCCGCGAGCTGGTCGGAGTTCGCGGCGGATTGATTGCCGTCGATGAGCGACTGCCCATCGATCGAACCATCCAGAGCCGGGTGCGGTCGATGGAGAAGAGTCTGGAGATCGATCCGCTTTACGGGCCTCTGTTCGCGGTGGTCGGCAACCTTTCCCAGCCGATCAGCATCGACGAGCTGGGGATGCGCACCGTGGAGACGATGCGGAACGCCGTCCGGGCCGACGTTGCCCTCTCCACCGCGAGCAGCTTCCGTCAGCCTCTGGCATCCGGACCGCTCACGGTCGAGGCTCTGCGCGCGTCGCTGCCTTACGACAACGAGATCGTTGTTGCAACGATGAGTGGCGAACAGGTTCAGCGGCTGCTCCACTACGGCCGATCCCGGCAGGGGAGCGATTCGTTCGCCATCAGCGTCGCACCCTCCGTCATTGACCCCGCAGGCAAGTACAAGGTTGCCACGACTGATTACCTGGCCAGAGTTGCTGAGGGATACCGCGACTTCTTTGCAGGCTCAGCACAACCGTCAGGACTGCATGTACGCGAAGAGCTTCAAAAGAAGATCGCTGCGAATTCCCAGAATCCATTGAAGAAAAATTGACGGCCGAGGCCTGGCCAACGAGCCGCGTCGGCTGCGATATGATCCATTCATGACTGTGGTCGCACCCGCGCCGGCGAGCGGCGTTCGTTCGCACCGATCCTTCTGGGTCACCGATTTCTACCACTCCGCTCTCGGAAAAAAGGCCGTGATGGCTCTGACCGGGGTCTTCCTGTTCGGCTGGATCTTCGCCCACATGCTGGGCAATTTGAAGATCTACATGGGGCAGGAGCACATGAATACGTACGCCCAGTTCCTGCGGACCATGGGCGCTCCAGCCCTACCCAACAGCACGCTGCTGTGGGCCATGCGCATGGCCATGGCCGTGTCGATCTGGCTGCATATCCAGAGCGCCACGCAGCTGACCCTGATGAACCGCCGGGCCCGACCGATCGGTTACTCCGGCCGCGACTATGTGGCTGCCAGCTACGCCGCGCGGACCATGCGATGGGGCGGTGTGATCATCGCGCTCTTCATCGTGTACCACCTGCTCCATCTCACGTTCGGGACCGTGCACCCCAGCTTCGTGGAGAACGATCCGTACCACAACGTGGTGGCGGGATTTCAGGTCTGGTGGGTGAGCGCGTTTTACATTGTGGCCAATCTGGCGCTCGGTCTGCACCTCTACCACGGGCTCTGGAGCATGTTCAATTCACTCGGGCTGAATCATCCGAAGTTCAACGCCTGGAAGCGCACCTTCGCCACCGCGTTTGCCCTGATCATCACCACGGCAAATGTTTCGTTTCCCGTGGCGGTGCTGACGGGGCTCGTTCGCTGAATGCTCCCCGTCATCCGGCTCCGCAATCCATCATCCATCGTCCGCCCGGTACCTCCCGGGATCGAGGTGAGCTGCTCATGAAACTAGACTCCAGGATTCCGCCAGGCCCGCTGGAGAAAAAGTGGGAGTTCGCCAAAGCGCACTACAAGCTGGTCAATCCGGCCAACAAGCGGAAGTACGACATCATCGTGGTCGGAGCGGGACTGGCTGGCGCATCGGCCGCCGCGACGCTCGGAGAGCTCGGGTACAACGTCAAGTGTTTCGTTTTCCACGACTCGCCACGGCGCGCGCACTCCATCGCCGCGCAGGGCGGTATCAACGCCGCGAAGAATTACCAGAACGACGGCGACAGCGTGTACCGGCTGTTCTACGACACCATCAAAGGTGGCGACTATCGATCGCGCGAAGCGAACGTCTACCGTCTGGCGCAACTAAGCGTCAACATCATCGATCAGGCCGTGGCCCAGGGCGTCCCCCTTGCTCGCGAGTATGGCGGGCTGCTGGAGAATCGGTCCTTCGGTGGCGTTCAGGTGTCCCGCACGTTCTACGCGCGCGGGCAGACCGGGCAGCAGCTCCTGCTCGGCGCGTTCCAGGCGTTGGAGCGGCAGATCAGTCTGGGGCACGTGCAGATGTTCAATCGCCACGATGTGCTCGACGTGGTGATCGTCGACGGTCAGGCTAAAGGCATCGTCACCCGCGACCTGGTGACTGGGGCCATCGAGAGTCACGCCGCCGACGCGGTGGTCCTGGGCACCGGAGGCTACGGCAACGTCTTCTATCTCTCCACCAACGCCAAAGCATGCAACGTCACCGCGATCTGGCGCGCGCACAGGCGCGGGGCGGCCTTCGCCAATCCCTGCTACACACAGATCCATCCGACCTGCATCCCCCAGACAGGCGACTACCAGTCGAAGCTCACCTTGATGTCGGAGTCGCTGCGGAACGACGGGCGGATCTGGGTACCCAAAGCGAAGGGTGACACGCGCAAGCCTCTGGAGATCCCCGAGGCGGAGCGCGACTACTACCTGGAGCGCAAGTATCCGAGTTTCGGCAATCTCGCTCCGCGCGACATCGCATCGCGCGCAGCGAAGGAAGTCTGCGACGAGGGGCGCGGAGTCGGAACGAGCGGTCGCGGGGTCTATCTCGATTTCGCCGATGCCATCGCACGCCTCGGCCGCAACATGATCGAAGAGCGTTACGCCAATCTGTTCGAGATGTATGCCGACATTACCGCGGAAGATCCCTACATCACACCGATGCGCATTTATCCGGCGCCGCACTACACCATGGGCGGACTGTGGGTCGACTACAACCTCATGTCCTCCATCCCCGGCCTCTACGTGATCGGCGAAGCCAACTTCTCCGACCATGGTGCGAACCGGCTCGGAGCCAGCGCGCTGATGCAGGGTCTGGCCGACGGCTATTTTGTGCTGCCGGCCACCATTGGCGACTACCTGGCGGGACAACCGGCAGGCAGCAAAGTCAGCACAGATCGGCCCGAGTTCAAGCAGGTCGAAGCCGAAGTGGCGGAGCGCACGAATCGTCTGCTCTCGGCGAAAGGTACGCGGTCCGTCGACTCCTTCCATCGCGAGCTCGGCTCGATCATGTGGGACCACTGCGGCATGGCCCGCTCGGCGGAAGGGCTGGAGAAAGCGCTCGGCCTGATCCGCAAGCTCAAAGAATCTTACTGGAAAGACGTGCGCGTTCTCGGCAACGGCGACGAGCCCAATCAGGCGCTGGAGAAGGCAGGACGCGTGGCGGACTTCTTCGAACTGGCGGAGTTGATGTGCATCGACGCACGCGAGCGCAAAGAGTCGGCCGGCGGCCACTTCCGTGTGGAGTACCAGACGGCAGACGGCGAGGCGAAGCGAAACGATGATGAGTTTCTGTACGTGGCGGCGTGGGAGTACGCCGGATCGGACCAAGAGCCGATTCTGCACAAAGAGCCGCTGGCCTATGAAGAAGTGAAGCTGGCTACGAGAAGCTACAAATGAAGGGCGTGCCGAAAGCGGAGCGCAGCGGCTTCCTCGCCCGGCACTCAGGAATGGAACGATGGATCTGACACTGGAAGTCTGGCGCCAGGCCTCACGCGATGCGCAGGGGCGTTTCGTGACCTACCCGGCCAAGGGCATCTCGCCCGAGGCCTCGTTTCTGGAGATGCTCGACGTCGTCAATGAGACGCTGATCGAAAAGGGCGAGGAGTCGATTCACTTCGAGCACGACTGCCGCGAGGGCATCTGCGGCTCGTGCGGAATGATGATCAACGGGATCGCCCACGG
>JBKJQB010000018.1:0-39079 GCA_046594105.1 Thermoanaerobaculia bacterium | reverse complement strand
CAGCAGCGCGGTCGTTCCGATGAGATGGCCCGCCTCTACCAGCTGGAGATCATCAAGCTGCGCATGCGCATCCAGGAAATGAGCCGGATCGATCATGAGGTCCTGACCGCGCGCCGCGACGCCGATATCCGGTCGGATACAATGGCCTCGAGCAAATGACGAGATCCCTTCTCGCCCTCCTCCTCACCTCGATCACGGCCGCACCGCTCTTCGCTCAGGGTAAGGATATGGGGCCCGCGGCGCAGCACTACCAGCAGAAGACGCCCCGATTTCACTTCGTCCCCGGCCCCCGCAAGGAAGGCGGCGAGATCAGTGTGGACATCCCGAAGAACGCGCACGTGGAGTGGGTCCGCGACGAATACGCCATCCTGCAGCCCGATGTCACGGTCAAGTATCAAGACATCACCGTGCGCGCGGACAAGATGACCATCAACTACCGCACCAAGGACGTGGTGGGCGAAGGGCACGTCATCATCGACCAGGGGCCCATCCGCATGACTGCCCAGCAGGTCATCTTCAACCTCGACTCCAAGACCGGTACGTTCTTCACGGCCACGGCCGCATTGCAGCCCGACATGTACTTCACCGGCGAGAAGATTGAGAAGACCGGCGACACCAATTACCGGATGACCAACGGCGTGATGACCTCCTGCGATCTCGACCGGCCCTCCTGGTCCTTTCACGTCAAGAGCGCGGACATCAACCTCAACGACTACGCCCACATGCGCGGCGTGAGCTTCCGGGCACACGAGATCCCCATCCTCTACGCGCCGGTTCTGCTGTGGCCCACCAAGCATGAGCGGTCGCAGGGCCTGTTGATCCCGCGGCTCACACTCTCACGGGAGTTCGGGACGCGGCTCGATCTCGGATATTTCATGCCCTTCGGTGAGTCGGTGGACGCCACGGTTTACGCAGACCTGAACTCCGCAAGTTACTTCGGCGCCGGAGTCAACTTCCGTTACCGCCCTTCCGAAGATGTGAAGCTCGGCGATCTGAATGCGTACACGGTCCACGATGTGAGGGCGAAGCGGGAACAGTGGAAATACACGTACCAGCACTCCCAGGACAACCTTCCGGGCGGATTCCGCGGAGTGGTCGATGTGGAGGATTTCTCCAATCTCGATTTCTTCCGCCGCTACGATCGCGATCCGCGCCTGCACACTCTTTCGCAGATCTACTCTTCCGCTTACCTGACCAGAAACCGGCCGACCTATTCGTTCAACGTGCTCACCGACCGGCGCGACATCGTGGGGTTCGCCTCCTCGGAACCCAATCAGCCTCCAGACCGGCAGAGGTTCGAGCAGCTCCCCTCGCTCCAGCTGCGGATGTACCCGAACCGGATCGGCAATACGCCGCTGTATTTTTCGCTGGAGTCGTCGCTCTCGCATCTGGCCACCAGCGGTTTGATCAACGGTCCGACGGCGAACTATTTTCGCGGCGACCTTTTTCCGACGCTGTCGCTGCAGTTGCGCACCCCTGCATGGTTTTCCATCCGGCCGCAGCTTTCGGTTCGGGACACCTGGTACTCCCAGAGCCTCAATCCCAACGCAGCGGCCAACGGCCTGGGGTCGCTCCCCGCCTCCCGAGAGGCCATCCAGCGCGTCTACGGGCAGGGTCAGGTGGAGGTGGTCGGCCCTTCGTTCTCGCGCGTATACAACGACGCATTCGCCGGGTTCACGAAATTCAAGCACGTGATCGAGCCCCGCTTCCGCTACCTCTACACGTCGAACGTCAACGATCAGGACCGGGTGATTCGCTTCGATACGGTGGACACGCCTTTCCTCCCCATCGTTCGCGACTCGGTCGAGTATTCGCTCACCCAGCGCGTCATCGGGCGTGAGGCCGGGCCGAATTCGTCTTCGCGCGAAGTGCTTTCCTTTGCCTTGCGCCAGTCGGTATCGCTCTCCCGGCCATTCACGCAGACCACCGGCGGAAACCTTCCCGGCAGCTCGGTCACGCCGGGGGCGAACAACAAGTTCACCCCACTGGTGGCCAGCCTGCACGTCAACCCCTACCAGTCGATCACTTTCGACGCGAATACGACCTTCGGCAATGTATCCAAACGGATCCAGCAGAGCAGCGTGTCGGCGAATCTGGTCGGCACGGGCGTGAATGCCGACAAGTACCTGAGCTTCACCTATTTCGCCTCGTATAAAGACCGGACGCAGCAGAGCGACTTCAGCGCCAGTCAGATCCGGCTCAACAGCGGTGCCTCCCTGCTCCGCGATCGCATCCGCGCCGACGTCCAGCTCAACTACGACGCCAAAAACGGGAAATTCCTGGAGCAGCGCTACCTCATCGGAGGCACTGCCGCCTGCTACGGGATCGCTCTGGAGTTCCGCCGGTTCCTCGTCTACGTGCCATTCGAAAAGGCCGACTTCAGCGCCGGCATCGCCGTGACCCTCAAGAACGTCGGCACCATCGGCACACACTAAAAGGCAAACCAGAAACCAGAAACCAGAAAGCAGAAACAGCGCAGCGCTGAAGGAAGGGGTTGTTCGCCGCTTCTACTGCCAGCGAACGCTTAGTTCTGGTTTCTGGTTTCTGGTTTCGCCTTCCGGCTCCCTCTGATACCCTCCCGCGACCGTGGCGAACGTCTACACGTTCAAGGATTTCGAGGGCAGCAGCCATCGGATTCTCATCGATCTCATCCGGCGCTACTCCAAACCTGGCGGCACCCTGCTCGACCTGGGTGCGGCGGGCGGCGAGCTGGGGGCGGCGGTGCGCGATCGGTTCGAGCGCACCATCGGCTTCGAGTTTGACGTCGATCGCGCCGGCGATCTCCGGGGACACTTCGACCAGGTGGTCATCGCGGACCTGGAAACCGTGCGGACCCTTCCCGTGAACAACGTCCGGGTCATCGTGCTCGCCGACGTGGTGGAACATCTCCGCGACTCCTCGATCCTCCTCGCCGTCCGTCGCGCCCTCGGCGCGGACGGGAGGCTCTTCCTCTCCGTGCCCAACATCGCCAACATCACCGTCCGGGTCGGGCTGCTCTTCGGGGTGTTCGAATATCGCGATCGCGGAATTCTCGACGCCACGCATCTCCGATTCTTCACCATGCGGACGATCAAGCGGGAAATTGAGCAGGCAGGGCTGCGCATCGTGACCATCCGCGGATCCTCCATCCCCATCCGTCTCATCATCGGGCGCTTCACACCGGAGCCGGTCCTGCGGATCGGCGAGCGCCTGCTCACTCTGATCACGGGGGTCTGGCGGTCGCTGTTCGCCTACCAGATCATCATCGTGGCCGAGCCGAAGTAACGGTGGAACCACCCTCAGGACCCGATGGGAATGGCAGCGCGGCGGGCCCTGACCCGGGCATTCATCGATTCGAGAAATGACAGCACCACGAACAGAATCAGCGCGATCGCCGCCGGAATCCACCACCCACGGCCGATGCGCCTGCTGAACTCGACCCGATGTTGCCCGGCAGGGACCGGCACTCCGGCAAACAAGCCGTTGATCTGCACCGGGCGCACCTCGCGGCCATCAACGGCCACGCGCAATTCCGGGGTGAGCTTTTCGGAACTGGCCAGCATCGTCGCCGCAGGCGCGCTGACGTCGATGATCGCGCCGTTCCCGCCGTAGCGTCGCAGAGACACCTTGGCATCGGAGGCCTGCAGCGAGATCGGATTGGAATCGGTGACGATGGCCTCGTCGGAGAAGTCGACTCCGGGAGTGGCCAGGAACTGCGTGAGGGTCATCTGCCGAAGCCGCGAGACTGCATGAAATCGAGGGACTTCGGCCGCATTTCGGAACAGCCGCCCGTCGGGAAGCTCCCGCTCGAAGATCACCGGGGTCATCACTCTCCCGAAAAAGATCGGCGCGTCTCCTCCCTCGGCGGTGCCGCGCAGCAGCCCGGCGCTCATGCCCACCGGCTGGATCCGAAGAGTCACGGTCTCCCCCAGACGGGCGAATGGCCGCAAGGGGATGTAGACCTTGTCCATGACCGCGATGTCCGCCGGAAGAAAATCGCGCGCGTACACCACGTTCGATCCCCGGAGCAGCCAGACCGACAGATGGGCCTTGCTGGATTTCTGTTTCAGCGCGCTCACCGGGAGCTCGATGGCGTAAAAGGGCTGGGCATCGATTCGAATGTGCCGCTGCAGCACCCCTCCGGCCGCGAGCTCCAGAGCCCCCGTCTCCTTCACCCCGGGGACCGTGTTCTTGAACGTCGTCCACTTCACGATGTCGATCGACTTGTGCTCGATGAAGTAGCGGACTCCCAGCATCGACACCAGCGGATCGTCGAATTGGAACTTGAGACTGTCGAACAGCAGCACGGTGGAGTGGCCGTCGAACGAGCTGGGGTCAACCCGCTTCAGAAGTCTGCGATAGACCTCCTCGGAGGAGAAGTGGCTGCGGACGTCTTCCAGACCGACCAGCTCCGAGGAGTTCGGCCAGAGGTAATTGAAGAGCGGTGCGATCCGGAATGGACCCGGCTGGGAGCGCAGAAATGAAATCATCGGCGTCGACGGCGGCGTCGCATTCTGCAATTCCAGATAGGGATAGAACCGGCCTGCGAACACGCCCAGCTCCGCGGTGGCGGCGATGATCAGGGCCAGGCCGATGAGATTTCGAAATCGCGTGCGCGCCAGCGCTCCCACACCGGCCCCGGCGAGATAGGCGATCGGAAGGGGCAGAAGCAGCTGCAGGCGCGTCAGGGATGAATACTTGAAGCCGGGAAGGCTTCCGATCAGGCGCGGCAGCAGGGGCGCGCCGAACATGCAGCCGAGCAGCATCACAGTCGTGGCCAGCCAGAACCAACGGTTCCGCGCACGCCGCCGGAGCAGTCCGATGAGCGCAAGCGCGGCCCCCACCAGCCCGATGAAAATCGTGGCCTCCACATAGTTGTTGAGGATGCCGAGATCGCGGTCGCCGATCCAGTTCCGCTCCGCCGGATTTCCCAATCGATCGGGCATCACCAGGCTGCGCAGGTGTCGGAGGGGAAAGAAATGTTCGAAAGCCGAATCCGCACGCGTCTCCAGGTAGCCGGTCCGTCGAACCATCTGAGCGAACGGCACCAGGGCCGGAGCCGCGATCAGCAGGGCCAGCACCACCGCCGTGACGGCCGCCGCGGTGGTCCTCCCGTCGGCCCGTCGTTCCCGAATCCAGACGAACAGAAAGTACGCGCCGGCCATCCATCCACCGTAGGCCATCGTCGCCGGAAAGCCCGCCAGCGCGTAGGAGAGCGCAATCAGTCCGATGGCCCACAACGGTGTTCGCTTCCCTCGCGCAGTCCGCAGCGCGATCCACAGCAGCGCTGGATACAGTGCCGCGGCGTTGGTGGCCTGCCACAGCCATCGAACCGAGATCGCTCCCGACGCGGCAAAGAGGATCGCTCCAATGGCCGCAGAGCGCTTGCCGAGGCGCTCCTGGCGAAGCCAGAGATAGGCAAAGAACAGCGCGCCGAGGAACTTGAGCAGGACGATGCCGCTGTAGACCCAGGGAAGTGGAAGAAGAAGAGCGGGAACCAGAACGAACGGCGACAGCACGGCCGAGGCGGCCGATCCGAATCCGGGCACCCCGGAGGCGATGAAACGATTCCAGTGAAACGAGCTCCAGTCGCGCTTCAGCAGTGCGATCTGCGTGTAATACGAAGTCGGCGGGTCGTTGATCAGGGAGTTCTGCACCTCCCCCGTCCGCATGGCGGCCCAGGGATCGAAGTTGAAGAAGACATCATTCGGCGAAACCACCCTCTGCATCACCAGGGTGGGGAAGAAGAAGATGAGGAGATAGAGACCGCCGCCGAAAAAGACCAGGCGGTGTTTCCGGACGAAGCGTCGCACTCGGAAGGCAGTGTAGCCGCTCGCTTCGCGCCAAGGGAACGGGGATCCCCTCTGTCCCATCCATTGTGCCGCGCTCCCGCCCCTGTCCCGGTGAGCCGACGCCCACCACGCGGGACCTCGCGTAGACTTCTGCCCCGATGCCGTCACGGAAGAAGCTGCTCATCGCCGCCGATGTAGACCGGGCGCTGGTGGCCCGCGCGGAAGAGGACGACCGCTTCGAGGTCGTCGACCGGCCGGTCCGCTCCGAGGAGGAGCTCGTGGCCATCGTCGGTCCGTGCGAAATTCTGGTGACGCGGTCGTACAACCGGGTGTCCCGGCGCGTGATCGAGGCAGCCCCTCACCTCGAGTTGATCGCTCAGGGGACCAGCGGTACCGACAACATCGACGCCGCAGCTGCGCGCGAACGCAGCATTCCCATCCTCAGCCTTCCCGGCGAAAACGCCACCGCCGTCGCCGAGATGGTGCTCGGCCACATGCTCACCCTCACCCGGACCATCCCCTGGTATCACCGCGACATGATGAACGGCGGCTGGAATCGGAACGACAGCGCCACACGTCATGAGCTGCGGCATTACCGGCTTGGAATCGTCGGACTGGGAGAGGTGGGACGTCGGGTGGCTCGCCTGGCATCCGCGTTCGGGATGCACGTCGCGGCCTTCGATCCTTATCTCGACGAGGGCGACTTCGGCCTCCGTGACGCCGAACGGGCTCCGTCGCTCGACGCGCTGCTGGCTGGCCTGGACATCCTCACGCTCCACGTTCCGCTGACCGAGGAAACCGTGGGGATGATCGATAGGAAGAAAATCGGCGCGCTGAAGCCGGGATCGTTTCTGATCAACGCAGCGCGGGGCGAGATTCTGAACACGGAAGCGGCGCTCGATGCCCTCGCTGGCCACCATCTTGCCGGACTGGCCCTCGATGTCTTCGATCCTGAGCCGCCCACGCGAAGCTGGCCCGACGATCCCCGCCTGATTCTCACACCGCACATCGGTGGCGGAACGCACGAAGCGCGCGCCTCGATCGGGACGAGACTGTGGGAGAAGATCTCCGCAGCGTACTGAGCCGGCCGTGCCGGCCTAGATCTCCCGCCCCTGCTGCACCACCCACGCCCCGTCACGCATCACATCGCGGACCAGATTCACGCCGAAGTGGTAGACCAGGTGGAGGTAGTTCGGCGCGTCGAGAAGAACCAGATCGGCCCGTTTTCCCGCCTCGATCGACCCGGTTGTCTCCGCCAGCCGCAGAGAGAAGGCACCGTTCAGCGTCGAGGCGGTGAGCGACTCCTCGACGGTCATCTTCATCTGCAGCGAGGCCAGCTGCATGACCATCGGCATCGATTCGGTCATCGAGGTGCCGGGGTTGCAGTCGGTGGAAAGCGACACGATGGCACCCCGGTCGATGAGTTTTCGCGCGGGCGCGTACCGATCCGACATCAGGAAAAAACTGGTCGCTGGCAGCAGATTGGCCACGGTGTCGGAAGCAGCGAGCGCAGCGATCCCGCGCTCCGAGACATGCATCAGATGATCGGCCGAGGCGCACCGCAGCTCCACCGCGAGGGCCGCTCCGTCGGTGTCGCTCAACTCATCGGCGTGGAGCCTGGGAGTGAGGCCCAGAGCCGATCCGGCGCGAAGGACGGCCTCCCCTTCCTGGCGGCTGAAGACTCCCCGCTCCACGAACGCGTCACAGAACACCGCCGCGTGTTGTCGCGCGGCTGCCGGAAGGATGTGATTCACGACCAGGTCGAGATACTCCGCGCGCGCAGCCGGATTGGCGCGGCTCTCCGGTGGAAACTCGTGCGCGGCCAGGCAGGTCGGGACCAGGAGAACGGGAGAGCGCTCGTTGGCGATCCTGATGGAGCTGAGCTGCTTCGACTCGTCGGGCACGTTGAGCCCGTAGCCGCTCTTGGCCTCGGCGGTGGTGGTGCCGTGCCGGGCCATCGTCCTCGCTCGATCGAGAATGTTCGCCACCAGCTCGCTCTCGGACGCCTCGCGCGTGGCCCTGACGCTCGAAGCGATCCCTCCGCCGGAGCCGGCGATGGATTCGTACGACTCTCCCTGCAAGCGCCGGTTGAACTCCGATTCTCGGAAACCAGCGAACGGAATGTGTGTGTGCGAGTCGACGAACCCGGGAACCGCCGTCGCTCCCCGCGCGTCGTAGTCCTCGGTGATGGCGCTTCTCAGTTCGGGCGGAAGATCGCGCTCCGTTCCCACGAAGGCGATGACCCCTCCACTGGACCCTGCGGATGAGTCGCCGGCGTCGATCACCAGGACGGGCTTGTCGATCACCCGCAGTTTGCGCATGGCCGCACTGCGCACCGCGGTCCTGCCCACAGGGGTTGCCAGTTGAGAGAGATTGCGGATCAGCAGCATCGGATGCCTGATGGTGTTTCCGTGCCTGCGAGCAAGTCCGGCGCCCGTGCTCTCTTACTCGTTCCGCGCGCGGAACATGGTGGTGATGGGCATCTCGTTGGCTTCCTGCTCCATGTCCAGCATGAGGTATTGCTGGATGGTGTCGAGGGTCGACTGCAGCCGGTTGCGCGCCGCTTTGCGCTCGATCTTCAACTCCTGAATGGCGCGCTCCAGATCGGCCACCCGCGACATGCCCTGCGAAACGAGGCGCTCGGACAACAGCTCCGCGTCCTTGACGATCAGCTCCGCTTCCTTGACCGCGTTGGCTTTGACGTCCTCGGAGACCCGCTGCGCAGAAACCAGCGTGTCTTTCAGAATGCGCTCCCGCTGGTTATGGCCTTCCAGCTCCTCGCGCAGCATGGCGTTTTCGCGTGCGTGACGGTCGCCATCCTTCAGCAGCCGTTCGACTTCTTCGGCCACCAGATGCAGGTAGGCGCGCACATCGTCGACCTGGAACCCTTTGAAGACTCGCGCGAAGGTCTGCTTCTGAATATCCAGCGGCGTGAGATTTTCCATGAACACCCTCCCGGCACGTTACCGGAAAAGTATAGCCCTACGAGCGGTAACCACGATTTCGCTGAGGATCCAGACGGCCAGCCAGAGCAGCATGGGCGACCAGTCGATCCCCCGGGTGTCCCAACGCCGCAGCAGCCGGCGGAACGGCCTGAGGAACGGGTAAGCCATCCTCCCCAGGATGTCATTGAGCTGCATGAGGATGTTGTAGAAGCCCTTGTATCGCCATCGGAACGAGGTCTGGGAAGCAAAGAACACCAGCCAGGAGACCACCACCCACACCAGCACCGTCCACTGGATGACGTTCAGGAGGATGAGGATGATCCGGAAGAACAGATCCAGCCAGAGCATCAGTTCCGGCTCCCGAAGATGGCCCGCCCGATGCGGATCATGGTCGATCCCTCTTCGATCGCCTCTTCGAAGTCGCTGCTCATCCCCATGGAGAGGTGCTCGAGCCCCAGCGCGGCGCGCATCTTCCGCAATTCCGCAAAGTGGGCCCGCGTCTGCTCCGGTTCGCCTGCGGGCGGGATGGCCATCAACCCGCTCACACGGAGGCCTCCCAGTTTCCGCAACCCTTCCACGATCTCCTCGGCGTCTTCCGGGGCCACGCCATGTTTCTGCGGCTCTCGCCCGATGTTGATCTCTACCAGAGTCTCGATCGTGCAGCCGGCCGTCTGCGCGGCCGAAGCAATTTTCTCCGCGAGAGAAACCGAGTCGACGGTCTGGATCACATCGAACAGTCTGGCGGCATCCTTGGCTTTGTTCGATTGCAGGTGACCGATGAGATGCCACCGCGCCGCCCCGACGACCAGCGGGCGCTTGTCGCGCGCTTCCTGGACGCGGTTCTCGCCCAACTCGCGGATCCCCGCTGCGATGGCCTCGGAGACAGCGTCGGGTGGAAAGGTTTTGGACACGGCGATCAGCGTGACATCCTCTCGGGCACGTCCGGCCCGGGCGCAGGCGGCGGCGATCCGGGACTCCACCGCTGCAATGTTGTCAGCGATCGACACGGCTTCTTTCGACCGGTTTTCGGGACGCCGGGGCCATCGTCAGGATGTGGCCTTCTCCCGGTACAGGATCCGGCTGCAGACCTCACAATAGACCAGCTCTCCGCGGTTCAGCTGCTGGTAGAGCGCCGGACGGATGCGCGATCGACAGGAGCCGCAACTGTCGTTGTCGGTCCTGACCATGGCCTGTCCCTGCCGTTGCTTGAAGATTCGATGGAACTCGCGGCGCATGCGCTCGGGGATCTTTTCCTCAATCGCGCCAGCCCGTTTCTTCAGCTTCTCCACTTCGCCGCGCAGATCGCCCAGGGAGCTCTGCCACGCCTCGTGCGAGGCATCCCATCGGCCCTTCAGATCGGCGGTACTGTCCGACTGGTCGTCGAGCTGCTTCTGCAGTGCTTCGACCTCGCCCATCGACTTGAGCGCGGATTCCTCGAGGTCTTTGACATGCTTCCGCGAGGCGTCGATTTCCTTCCAGGCCGCTGCGTACTGCTGCTGGTTTTTCACCTGCATCAGCTGCCCCTGGTATTTCTTGAGCTGCTCCTGCTGATCGGAAAGCTCGCCTTCGACGCGTCTGCGCTCGCGCGAAATCGTTTCGATCTCGCCCTGCAGCTGCTCGATCAGCGCATTCACACTCTGCCATTCGCGATCCACCGACGCGAACGACTCCGGCTTCTCGGTCAACTGCCTCTCTCGTCCTTCAAGCTCCGACAGCACCGTCTGCAACTCCCACAACTTTTCAACTTCAGGATTCAACCATGCCTCCAGAGACAAAAAAGGCGTTCCTGTGGTGGAACGCCTGTGCGGATTCGGTAGCAGCTTTCTTAGGATCGTGAATCATCTGTCGCATCGCCATCCTGGTGGGTCCACCAGGATTCGAACCTGGGACCTGCCGGTTATGAGCCGGTAGCTCTCACCGCTGAGCTATGGACCCGGACGGGCGATTCTAGCAAAAGCTAAGGATGGTTCGCAGACTTTTGATCAGCGGATCTCTACCCGGTCCCCAACCCGCATCGAATAGCGCATGGCCACGATCTTCCCTGTGGCGGTATGCGCTTCGGTGGTGAGGATGCCGATCTCGCCCAGAACCTGTCGCGGCTGACCCGGCTGCACGTCCTCGCGGTAAACAGTCAGGAAGTCCCCCGGCTGAATCTGCTCCTCGTGTCCCATGTCCACTTCCACCAGCAGGCCTTCGCCCAGCGCCTCGGCCCAGCCGTCCTGCGCATGAACGATCGCCCCGGCGCGTTTCCCACTTGCGGGGTCGCAAAATCCAGGCATGTTCGGCACGCGGGCCAGAGGAATCGGGAGTTGCGGGAGTGGTTTGAGCCGCGCACCCGGCACGATGTCGTGACAGGAGGTGATGACAATGCCGCGAGCATGACGTTCGTCAGCGCAGAGAATCCGGATCTGGCCACGAAACTCATTCTGGCGTCCGACCAGGGCCTTGGTGATCGGGTGCTGGACCATCTCGCCCATGTGCACCGCGATGTACGTTTCTCCCGCATTGATTCCGGTCGCCGTGCCACCATCGATCAGCACCAGGTCACCCGTTGAACCCCCAAGGTCCTGCCGGCTGGCACCGCGGTCATAGCGAACCTCGTAGTCCTCATAAGCCATGACGCTGTTGGGCATCGGTTCCTTTGGATCGCCGATGTATCCGTAACAGTAGAGGTCGGCCTCAGAGCCCAGCGGAATCGGAGATCTGCTTCCACCAGCCGGCTCCGCTGCATTGGTGTAGAGACCCACGATGGCCAGGCTGTCGTCGATTGCGGCACGACCGGAAGTCGCCTGGGCCATTCCAGGCTGTGGTGTGGGCATGGGCACCGTGGAGGTTCCGCTCGCTGACGAGCTCGCGGTGGAAGAGGCCTGGGCCACTTCGCCTTCGATCAACAGGACGTCACCCGGGTAAATCCAGTGCGCGTCCGTGATCCAGGTGTTGGACTCCCAGATCTGGGGCCAGAGATACGCGTTGCTCACGAACTGTTGAGCGATCCCCCAGAGCGTGTCGCCCCGTTTGATCTCGTACGTCTTCGCCCCCGCCGGATACGTACCAGGGTCAGGTGCGTTGTACGCAGTCCAATGATCACCGGCGCGGTGAAGATCGCGGGGTGGATGTGAGGAAGACTTCTTTTTGGTCGCTCCCAACATCGGAAGCGCGATGAGAATCAGGAGAATGGGAGCCACCCTACGCACACTGACCATGTTCCCCTCCCAGGTTTTTGACGGTCGTTCGAAAACGTTATCCCAACCGGGCCGAACGGTCAAGTGCCGGAGCCGTTTGAATTGATCGAGTTCGCCCTGGAACGCGGCCGAGGGGAGAGGCAATCCGCTCCGCGAGTGTGAGGAAAGAGCGGCCTTTCGGAGCGGTACCCGAGGGTCGGGCGACCGGTTTCCACACCACGGGCCTCGCACAGTCCCGGGAAACGAAAACGGCGCCCTGGTGGGCGCCGCAAGTCGATGGGTCGGGGATCGATCTTTACCGAAGGGTTGCCGTTCCGTCCGCGTCCGCGGGAGCGTACACATGCTCGGCATCGAAGTCTTTCAGCTGCTTCTTGCGCGCTTCGTAACGGGTCATCACCTTGGTCACGTACGACCGGGTCTCATGGAAGGGCGGCACCCCGTTGTAGCGTCGAACATTGCCTTCGCCCGCATTGTAGGCGGCGATCGTGTTCTTGAGATTCCCGTCGAATTTCTCATTCAGGTAGCTCAGATAACGGGTTCCCGCATCCACGTTCTGTTCCGGATCGTAAAGATTCTTGGCACCCATCCAGCGTCCCGTACGCGGCATCAACTGCATCAGACCCTGAGCGCCGACCTGCGAGCGGGCGCGAGTCCGAAAACGCGACTCCGTCTCCATGACCGCCGCGACCAGCGCCGGATCGACGTCGTACTTGCTGGCCTTGTCATGGATGATCCCGCCGAAGGGGACGGCGTTGGAGAAGAACTCCCGGCGAATGGCTGAGTTGATCCTGGCCATCTCTTCGTGGAAGACGCTGTGATGAACCTGCGGAGCGGCCTGTTCCGCCATCTCCGAGGGCAACCACGCGCCATCGAAGAGAGCAATCTTGCGGGAGACAAAGCTGCCGGGAAATGCTCGTGAGAGTTTGAAGATCGAGTCCGCGGCGAATCCGTCGTCGATCTTCGCAACAACCTTCGCGCCCATTCCCTCTTCCTTGACTACGCGAACAGCATCCAAATCCTTGAGCACTACGTAATGGACGTTTTGAAGAGCTTCGGAGATCCCGCCAACGGACAGCGTCGCGCCCAGAACGAGCGTCGCCACACCCCTTCCACCCAACCACCGGAGAAGAGAATTTCCCTCAACCTGACGCCGCAACCTGGCCGACCGGGTCGACAGGGAATCCACGAGAGAGACCGTTTTCTTCTTCATCGTCCTCCTGGGTTATTTGAAAGCAAATAAGTTACGTGATCGCCATGAAAAACGCAGGCTGGCCGACCCTTATTGCCTTTCCATCAGACTCAGCTGCAGAAACCACCTAAACTATTGTAAATGAGCGTCTTTATCGCCAAAAACCTCGGCTGAAAAGTGTTGAATCCGACAGCTTCCATCCCTCCAGCCATCGGGGGGCAGTCCAGCCTTCACGCAGGTGTGGGAAAGGAACTCTTCACGATTCCAGCCATAGTCTGTTGCGACCTGCGGAAGCAGCAGTCCGGTGAAGCGGCCTCGGCTGATGATCAGCCCGTCCCGCCCTACCTCGATTTCCTCCGGGCGCGAGACAGGCAGAATCGGTCCCATCACCGAGATCTCCAGATTTAGGAGACTGAGCTCATCGGGGGAAACCGGCGGGAACCGGGGATCGCGTGTCGCTGCGGAAATCGCGGAAGACATCACCGCTTGGTAGAGCGGCTCCCGCGCCTCGATCGACCCGATGCAACCTCGCAGGTCGTCGTGACGATCGGTCAGGGTTACGAAAGCGCCAGCAGGGCGCTGCAGATCCTCATCGAGCGCCGTCGAATCGGCTGCAGCAGCCTTCCCCCTGAGATGGGCGGCGATGGTCTCGCGCGCAAGCTTGAGAAGGAATTGCCTTTGCACCGGGTTGAGCATCCGCCACTCGAACTGCAATTTTCGTGAACGTTAAGGAGTCTCGGGGCGCCGGTGAATCAGCATCAGATTCCGGATGTAGACGATGAGGCCTGTGGCCTGGCCGACCACGAAGACCGGATCGCGGCGATGGATCGCGTAGACCGCCATGATCGAGCCACCGATCAGGGAGAAGTACCAGAACTGGACGGGGATGTGGCTGATGCCGCGGCGCTCGGACGAAATCCACTGGACGATGAAACGGGCGGCAAAGAGAAACTGGCCGACGAATCCGATCAGGACCCAGAAATCCCAGGTGCGCGGGTCGAAGCTCACGCGATCAGTCTAGCCCGCATTGCTCACACCCATCCTGCTACGGATGCGCAAAGTGGTTCGTCTGCTTCGTTGCGCGGGTGTGAGCAATGCGGGCAAGGAGCCTGCGCGGCAGAACGTCTTGGAGCGTGATCCTGGCGGAGCCTTGGGCAACCAGCGCCGCCGGCCGTGCCGGCCTAGCCGGCATTGCTGCCCTCCGGGCTCGCCGGGATTTCCTGACGCACGCGATACCGGAGGATGCGTTTGCTCATCCAGCGCACCGCCAGACAGTCGGCCAGCCCGCGGAAGGCGCGATTCATCGCGCCGTACTTCGAGACTCCAAACTTCCGCGCGCGATGATTCACCGGCATCTCGATCACTTTGTATCCCTGCAGCCGGACCAGCGTCGGAAGGAAGCGGTGCATCCCGGTATAAAGCTGCAACCCCTGCACAGCCTCGCGCCGGACCAGTTTCAGCGAGCAGCCGGTGTCGGTGATGCGATCGCCGGTGATCCAGTTGCGCACACCGTTGCCGATTTTCGATTGCATCCGGCGTGACCAGGTGTCGTGCCGGTTCACCCGCACGCCGATGACCATGTCGTTCCCGCCCTCCTGGAGCCGACGCATCATCGGCGGGATGTCCGCGGGATCGTTCTGCAGATCGGCATCGAGCGACACCACGTAGGTTCCGCGCGCTGCTCGCCATCCCGCGTCGAGCGCCGCGGTCTGCCCGCTGTTCTTCTCGAAGGTGATGATCCGCAGCGACGGATACTGCCGTTGAAGATTCTGCAGAGCTTGAAGACTGCCGTCGGACGATCCGTCATCGACGGCGATGACCTCCCAGGACCACGGAGTTCCCTTCAGCGCGCTGGCGATCTCGCCGAGAAGGATGGGGACGTTCTCCTCTTCGTTGAAGACCGGAAAAACGACGGAAAGATCCGGCTGCTGCGCCATCAGCGAGGGAGTGTAACCGCAAACGCGGCCTCGAAATTAGCGGTGGTCTGCGCGGCGACTTGCTCCGTGGAAGTGCCCCACAACGTCGCCAGCAATTCGGCAATCTTGATCACGTAGGCCGGCTCGTTGTCTCTCCCGCGGAAGGGAACCGGCGCCAGATACGGCGTGTCTGTCTCGATGAGCACTCGATCCCGCGGCAGGCCTTTGGCGCACTCCCGCAAGGCCTCCGCGGTCCGGAAGGTCACGATTCCGGAGAAGGAGATGAAGTAGCCGCGATCGAGAAGCGCGCGGGCCACTTCCGCGCTCTCCGTGAACGAATGCAGGATCCCGCGAGATCCCCTGGCCTCGTCGGAAGCCAGCAGCTCCATCAGGTCGTCCGTCGATTCGCGGTTGTGGATGATCACCGGAAGGTCGCGCGCTTTGGCCAGGGCCACATGCCGCAGGAACACCTCGCGCTGCGTTGCACGAGGGGAGTGCATGTAGTGATAGTCGAGGCCCATCTCGCCGATGGCCCGAACGCGAGGGTCGCCGGCCAGGCGCTCGATGACCGCGAACGACGCGTCGTCGCAGTCTTTCGCTTCGTGGGGATGAAAGCCGACCGCGGCCCACACGTCGTCGTGCTGGCGAGCCATCGCCACGGCCGGCTCCGCATCCGCGAGTTTCGTGGCCGGCACCAGAAATCCGCGCACGCCCTGCTCGCGGGCCCGCGTGAGAATAGGGCCGGCGTCCGCCATGGTCAGATGACAGTGCGAGTCGGTGAATCGAACTGGCGGGGGCCCGCTCACACGCGCTCCACGATCATCGACAGGCCCATCCCTCCGCTGATGCAGAGCGTGGCCAGACCGAGCTTGCGGTCACGGCTCTTCAGCGCATGCAGCAGCGTCGTGGTGATGCGCGCTCCCGTACAGCCGATGGGGTGTCCGAGGGCGATGGCCCCGCCGTGAACATTGAGTCGTTCCCGATCGAAATCGAGCTCCCGATCGCAGGCCAGGACCTGCGCCGCAAACGCCTCGTTCAGTTCGATCAGGTCGATCTGATCGAGCGTCAGTCCCGTCTCCTCCAGCAGCTTGCGCGTCGCGGGAACCGGACCGATCCCCATGATCTTCGGATCGACGCCTGCCTGCGCATACCCGACGATGCGCGCCATCGGACGGAGGCCGTGCCTCTTCACCGCTGCCTCGGAGAGCACCAGCATGGACGACGCGCCGTCGGTGACGCCGGAGGAGTTTCCCGCGTGAACGGTCCCCTCTTTCCGAAACACCGCCGGCAGCTTCGCCAGCGACGCGAGGTCTGCGTCGAAGCGAGGATGTTCATCGCGATCGATGATGGTGGAGCCTTTCTTTCCGGCGACGGTGACCGGCGCCAGCTCCTCGGCGAAGCGGTCGTGTGCGTAGGCCTGGCCCGCTCGTCGCTGCGACTCCACGGCGTACGCGTCCTGCTCTTCGCGCGAGATTTGATAGCGATCGGCCAGGGTCTCCGCCGTCGCGCCCATCATCTCGTCGGCCAGGGGGCAGAGGAACCCGTCGCGATACATGCCATCCACGATCTCGCCGTCGCCCATGCGCATGCCCCAGCGAGCTCGGGGCAGCAGATACGGCGTGTTCGACATCGACTCGGTGCCTCCCGCCAGGATCACCTCGGCCTGTCCCAGTCGGATCTGATCGGCCGCGTTCATGATGGCGCGCAAGCCGGAGCCGCACGCCTGATTCACGGTATACGCCGGCACCTCATGACGGAGGCCGCTCCTGATGGCGATCTGCCTGGCCACGTTGGGTCCCACACCAGCCTGCCGCGCGTTGCCGAAGATCACTTCATCGATGGCAGCGGGATCGATTCCGCTGCGCTCCA
This sequence comes from Thermoanaerobaculia bacterium, assembly GCA_046594105.1. GTDB lineage: Bacteria > Acidobacteriota > Thermoanaerobaculia > Gp7-AA8 > Gp7-AA8 > JBDSGC01. The sequence continues at coordinate 22,207 of JBKJQB010000018.1, read as the reverse complement.
GAGTAGCCCGCGCGCTGGAAGTCCCCAGCTCGGCTGCGGTCAGGGAGGACAGCCCGCCTCCGAATTTGCCGATCGGTGTGCGCACTGCGGCGAGCAGAAAAATCGATTGGGTCAGTCTGGCCATGGGTTCCTGAGGCCGGCGCGGCCGGCGGCGTTGGTTCGCAAAGCGTTCGCCACAATTTTCGCCTCAGTCGCGTTCACTCGACCGCCTTTGATGCAGATGACGCGCAAGCCCATCATTCAGTCTCTTCCGCTCGTACCGCGCCTGCGTGCGAGGTCAGCTCACCTGTCCGGCGAGCAGCGCGATGACCATCTCGGTGTACGTATCGACGGCGGCGACCAGATCCTTTTTGGCGATCCGCTCGTTGCTTCCGTGCGCATCGAGGATCGATCCCGGCCCGAAAAGCAGAGGTTTCCCGAGGCCGCGAAGATGGGGGATGTCTGTATTGAAAGCGACCACCGTCGAATCCGCTCCCTGGGGAACCGTCATCCGCTGCGGCTCGTTCCCGCGAGCCACGGTGATGCGCCCGCCGTGGCTGGCCAGGAGCTTCTCCAGGCGGGGGCGGATCTCTTCAGGGTCGCTGGCCGTGCGGAAAATCATCTCGCACTCCGCGGAGGCGGGAATCACGTTCGGCTTCTCCCCTCCCCGAACCACGCCGACGTTGACCGTGGTCCTGCCGAGGGTGTCGTCGGAGCCCCAGTCGGTCGCGTTGATTTCGGCGATGGCGGCGACCATCTTGCTGATCGCCGAATCGCCGCGCTCGGGATACGCGGAATGCGCGGCCACACCGTCGAAGGCCACAAAACAGGTCAGTGCCCCTTTGGAGGCACGGGCAAACTTCGACTCGGTCGGCTCACCCACCACGACGTACTCCGATCCCAGTCCGGCGAATTCGATGTTGGCCTGTTTCGCGCCGATGGAGTCGGTCTCCTCCCCCACCACGAAAAGGAAGGCGAACTCGCGCACTCCACGCGCGCGCAGCTGCTCGCCCGCAGCGATCATCGCGGCGATGATCCCCTTGGTGTCGCAGGCACCTCGTCCGTAGAGGAATTCGTCGTCCTCACGTGAGGCAAACCACGGCGGCACCGTATCGATGTGGGAATTGAGGATCACCCGCGGAAGAGCGCCGGCGGAGGCGAAGAGATTGAAGCGATCGTCGCTGACGGCCTGCCGCCGGCAGTCGTAGCCGAGCGCAGCCAACTCGGTGTGGAGGAACTCCCCCACCGCAAGCTCCGAGTCGCTCGTTGACGGGATGTCGATCAGGCGGCGTGCGAATGCGATCGGGTCGAACATGCGGCGCGATTGTAGCGTCGCGGGAAGGTGAAGGCAGAAAGGCAGAATTGATAAGGATGGATTGGACGACCCCCGAGGCGTTTGGCTACTTCGCGAGCTCCCGCCGGCAAGGATGCCAGCGGACCGGCCGGCAGGATGCCGGCGCTCCGAAAGGCAGCCGCGCTCGCGAGCGTCGGAGATGACGGTTAGTAACTTCTGGTTTCTGGTTTCTGGTTTCTGGCTCCGTCACTGCGTGATGACGGCTCGTCATCGTTGGGTGTCAACTCGTTCGAACGAAATTACTTATTGGCGGACGGCCGTTATCTGTCCCGTGATGCGAGCCACCGTATGGGTCCTGCTTCTCGTTGCCGCGGCGCCGGTGCCGGCCGCGGAGATTACCTTCCTCTCTCCGCTCACCGGCTCGCAGGCAATCGGTGTGCTGCCCATTGAAGTGCGCACCGCCATTCCGAACATCAATCGCGTGGAGTTCTTCGTGGATGGAACGCTGGCAGGAGCGGCAAAGGTGCCCCCCTGGCGCATCCTTCATGACTTCGGAACCTCCAGCGCTTCCCACGCCGTGATGGCGAAGGTTTCCGCGGACAGTTACCGCACCACGGCATCGGCCACGGTCCTCACCGCCGCACTCTCCGCCGGGGAGACGATGAACGTCGATCTGGTGGAGGTTCCCATGCGCGTCCGGGCCACACGCCCGCCACGGGCCGGCGATCTGCGGCTGCTCGAAGGGGACATCGAGCAGACCATCCGCGACGTGCGTGCGGATCGCGGTCCGGCGCGATTCATCTTCATCGTCGATCGTTCGCTTTCGATGGGCGACGGGCGGCTTGTCGCCGCGCTCAATGCGATCGACGCCGAGGCTGGCCAGCTTCGACCGGATGACGCGGCGTCGATCGTGTTCTTCAACCAGAACGTGCAGCCGGCGCGGACGATGGCGCGCGGTGAGCGGCTGGGATCGTCCTTTCGCAATCTGCCCCCCTCCGGCGGCACATCCCTTCGCGACGCCATCGCCTCGATCGCATCGTCGGTGCGAACCTACGTTTTCGTGATCACCGATGGCGGCGATCGCAACAGCCTCATCGACGAGGAAACCACGCTACGAAAAGTCAGCGGCACCAAAGTGGTGATCGATGCGATCGTCCTCGGGCGCGACACCGGCTTCCTGGAACGCGTGGCCCGCACCACCGGCGGCAACGTCGCCCGCGCCACCATGGCCACCATGCGCAGCGAACTGCATCGCATGCTCATGGACATCAACAGCCGCTACACGGTCATCTACCAGAGCCATGGCAACCCCAGCGGATGGCGCTCGATCGCCATCCATTCGCGCCGGCGCGATCTGACGATCCTCAACGCGCGACGGGGATATTTCGCCCAATGAGCCGCGGGCGAACAATCCGCAGTCTGCTCGTCGCGGCAGCGGCTCTCTTCGCCGCGACGACGGCCCTCCACGCGCAGACCAGGATGGCCAGCGACTTCGAGATCGCGCAGATGGAACAGCAGTTGAGCCGGTCACGTGACTTTCTGGCCCAGCTCTCGGGACATCTCAACCTCGGTGACCTGCGCATGGCGCGCAACGAAACGTCTCTGGCCCGGGAGGAGTATCGCAAAGCCTCTGAGATCGCCCTTTCCGAACGGCTACGGTCGCGCAACGCAGCCGACCTGGCCCGCTACACCACAGCGACCTCCTACGCCGCGCTGGCAGCGGCACGACTGGGCCGGGAGAGCTCGGCGTTCGAACTGGCTGAGGAATCGATCCGGTACGGAAGCGACGCCGCGCGCAGCTGGAACCTGTACGCCAGCTCCATGTCCCTGCTTCGCAAACCGGCGAAGGCGGTCAGTGCCTCGCGCAATGCGGTGGCCATCGACCAGCGCAATCTGGCGAAGGAACCGACGGTGACGAACCGGCTCGATCTGGCCGTCGATCAGTACGCGCTGGCTACATCGTTGAGCGACACGGTGCAGGAGGCAGAAGCGGAAGCGCTTCTCCAAACGGTGGTGGCTTCTCTTCGCTCCAGCGCGTTCCAGGAACTGCAGCGCGACGCCGTCCGGCGTGAGGCCTTCGAGGTCTACTCCTCCGCGCGCGGAGACGCCACGGCCTACGTGTCGCTGCTCAACCGCGCACAACTGCGGCTCGCCGGACTGCGCGAACGGCGAGGCGATCTTGCCGCCGCCCGCGCAGGTTACGAGCAGGTCCTCGCCGCGAGGACCGACGATTCCACCGCGCTCGCCGCGCTGGCGCGCATCACCGCGGCGGACTCCGACCGGCAGCGGTTTTACGCCGAGGCCTTTGACGCGAATCCCTTTTCGCCCGACCTGATCCGGCAGTATCAGCAGTTTCTGCGATCGCATCCAGCGGCCGCCCGTCCGTCCGCGGCCACTGACCAGGCGTCCACCGGTGAGGAGGTGCGACGTCTTCTGATCGCCGCGCAGCGCGGACAGCTCCGCGAGGCGCGCACCATCCTCGACCGTCTGACCAGCCGCTTCCCGGAGAACGACACGCTGCACATGTTGCGTCGGGAGCTCGAGGCGAAGGCAGCGGAGGTGACCGCTCCCCGCTTTCTGGAGAATCGTGGATCCCAGGCGGTACCCACGGCCGCGGAGCTCCGCGCACTCATCGCTCTCTTCCAGGAGCAACGCCTCACCCCGGAGCAGCGCACACGGCTGGATACGCTGACTTTCAACAGCTCTGCGATTTTCGACACGGTCGCGGCGTCGCCGGCCACGGCGCCGTCCGGTGTGCCGCAAACGGTCTTCGAAGCAGGATCCATCGAGGGAGTGCCCTTCCGATTCAGCGAACCGATCGCGTTCGCCGGCGTCTTCGCGGCGGGAACGCCGCTGACGCTGACGTATCGCGTGACCGGAGCGACCGATCGCCAGGGGGTCGACGCTCTTTTGCTCGAACCGCTGGGACTGGAGAAACGATGAAGGCGTTGCGCTTTTTACTCTTCGCAGGATCTGCCGCGCTGCTTCGGGCGCCGTCACTCGCGGCGCAGTCGGTGGCCACCACCGAGGCGGGGATCGTCGTTGCGCACCACGGGGTGATCGAGCTCTTTTCCCGCGATGGCCGCGCGGTGACCTGGCGGAGCGAGGGAGTCGCCTCTCCGGGAGCCATCGCCGTCTCGGACACTCGAGTCGCGGTTCTCGACCCGCTCCAGAACGAAGTTCGCCTTCTCGACCTCCGCACCGGACGCGGATCGACGTTGAAGACCGGCGAGACGCCGATGGCCGCGCTGTTCCTGCGCGGGGATCTCTATGTCCTCGAACGCGACGCCCGCGCGGTCGTGCGGATCCGTGCCGATGGCAGTCGCACATCGATCTCCGTCGGAGCCGACCCGGCGTTTCTGCGCGCGGCGAACGGAACGCTCTACGTCTACGAGCGGAACGAGGGTGCGCTGCAGGAGATCAACACCACACCCTTCGCTCTCGGCCGGCGTCTGCAGCTCACCCCGGCGGGTTCCGATTTCGAAGCCGATGGAAAGAATGGATATCTGGTCGAGCCGCGAACCGGGAAAGTCCGCATGGTTTCCCTTGCTTCCATGCAGCCGGCCGGAAGCGTCGACGTCGGCGCGGTGCCTGTCGATCTCGCGGTGACGGCGCGCGGCACCGCTCTCTCCGCGAGAACGCTGGCCGTGGCCGACCCCGCCGCCCGCAAAGTGTGGCTGATCGAAGGATCCCAGGGCGTCAGCGAGGCGATGGCGCGCGGATTTCTCCGCGGACTGATCGGGCTGGGGCTCGCCGGAAGCCGCTCGTCGGAGTTTCCCACCGGAGTCGATCGCATCGTGGCGTCGGGGTCGCGCTGGTTCGCCTATGACTCCAGCAGCCGGACGCTTTATCGCTTCGGCCGCAGGAAAAGCTCCATCGCTGCCCGGAACGTGGGGCCGCTGGCCTTTACCGTCACGTCCGACTCCGTTTTCGTCTGGGACGATGCGGTACGCCGGTTGCAGCGCCTCCCTGCTGATGGTTGAGCACAAACGGGTTGAGTACAAACGGGTCGAACAGAAACATGGCTGAACAGAAACCGTGCGTGAAGTGCACACGCAGCATCGACTCGCTTGCGCGGATCTGCGTCTATTGCAACTGGGACCAGGAGTTGCCGCCGCCGACGGCCGCTGAAACTGCAGCGGCACCTGTGTACATCCCGCCGAAAGAACACCGGGCACGCAACCGGATCCTGGGAGTGGTGGCCTTCGTTGCCCTGATCATCGGGGCGTTCTTTGTTGGATCGATGATGCATGGCTTCGAGCCGAAAGACGCGAAGGCAGAGGCCATCCGGCAGAACGCGGCCGCCGCAACGGCCACCGCAGCATCCTCAAGGTCGCACCGTTCCGATGTCACCCTGGTACCGGTGGCAGGAGGAGGGGAAGCGCAGGCCGGTGATTATCACGTCCCCATGACCAGCGTTCCTGTGGTGGCCACAGCCACCAGCCCCACCACGACCGCAGAACCGTCGGATGCTACCGCCCTTCCTTCGCAGCAGTACGCAGCCGCGGCCGTGCGCGCCCAGGCGCAGTCGGCTCGTCCGGTCGATCCCCGCACCATCCGTGGGGACGTTCTCCAGCCATCCACCGCGCCCGCGAAGAAACCTCGCAGCGAGACGCGTCCGCCTGCGCAGCGCGAACCCTCGATGGCGGTGGCCCAGGCGGCCACCCGTCCGCATAGCGAGCCCGTTCCCATCTACCAACCGATACCGCGCATCCGGGTCGACCGCGATTCCATTGCCCGGCTCTACCTCACGGTCGGCGATGATGGCCGCGTGCGCGACATCGAAGTGGTCCAGTCCGTCACCGGTGAAATGCCGAAGCTCATCGGCGCCGTTCAGAACTGGCGCTTCCGACCGGCGATGCAGGACGGCCAGCCCGTCACTGCCAGCTTCACCGTGAACATCACCTTCCACGCCAACGAATAGACAAACCAACAGACCATGAGTAGAACGACTTGTGTTGCCTGCCGCCACGACATCGATTCCTCGGCGAAGCTCTGCCCCTTCTGCGGAGCCGATCCGCGCAGCGGGAACAAGCCCGTGGACACCCAGGCCATGTTGAAGAAAGAGTTCTCCTCGCATCGGGGGACGCCTTCCGAGAACCTGATGCAGTTCGCACGGCAGCGGCAGGGAGTGGTCATCGCCGCCGGAGTGATCGTGGCCTTCCTGATTCTCACCGGCGTGCACGCGTTCGTCACCCGACGCAACGCACGGGAAGTCTCCGCCGCGTCGGCCATCCCGCTGACGGAAGTGACAGACCTGAGCAACCAGACCGAAGAGAACAAACCGTTGCCGATGCCCGGCATCCAGTACCAGTTCGACGGCCATCCCCAGACCTTGCGCACGTTCGTGGTCGAGCCGGGCGCGGTGGTTCCTCCCGAGATCCTTGTTGCGCAACAACAGGCAGCGCAGGAAGCGGCTGCCAAGCAGACCGCTACGGCCGCGGCCCTTGCCGCGAAACAGCCGGGCGCGAAGCCGGCCGTTGCGCCGGCCCCGGCCGGCGTGCCTGCTGTTCAACCTGCCGCCGGACGTGTGGGTCCGAACGGAGTGTCGCCACCAGCGCCTGCACAGCCTGCGGCACGCCCTCCCGCGCCCACGCCTGGCCATTAGCCTTCCTTCGCGCGTCTCGCATCCGAGCCAATTTGGGCGCCCCTGGCCACGGACGGGTGTGCCTGCGCGGCACAACTTCTTGGAGCGTGATCTTGGCGGAGCCTTGGGCAACCAGCGCCGCCGGCCGCGCCGGCCCGCTACACTGACCACCATGCTGCAACTCGGAGTGGTGGTGCTCGCGCTCGTTCTGGTTGGCTGGCTGGTGGCGTGGATGGTCGCGCAGAAACCGGTCACTGGCGCCCAGCAGCTCATCCAGCAGCACCGGTACACTGATGCGATCGTCGAGGCAGACCGCGAGATCGTTCGCTCGCCGTCCGATTCTGCGGCACACCTCCATCGCGCCGAGGCCCTCAAACTCCTCGGGCGCTTTGAAGAGGCCATCGAGTCCTATCGCCGATCCGACGACCCGGCGGCGCGGGAGGGAATCGCCCTCGCCCTTGCCCACCTGAAGCGCGATCTCCCCGCAGCCCGAAAGCAGATGGAGGAGATGATCGCCCTCTATCCGCAGATCCAGGAGTTCCAGGCCCTCGGACTGGCCTACATCCTGCTGCGCTCGGATCAGCGCGACGAAGCGCTGCGCATGTTTCGCGATCAGATCGAGCTCCTGGAAACCCGCTTCCGCGACGACTACACCGACCCCGATCCGCTGCTGGCCGAGACGCTGATGATGTACGCCGCACTTTCGGCGGCCGCAGGAGACCCCGAGCGCGCGAAGGTTCTTCGGGATCGCGCAGCCGCGTGGTCGCCGGGCAGTGTGTGGGCCACGAAGAGCGACGGGTAGCGCGCTACGCCGAGCAATCGGCGCCATGCACTCCCGTCACAGCGTGTCCCTCCGCCGTAAAGCAATCACGTCGCGCGTTCTCCGGAGCAGAGTGCTTGAAGGCCCGGCTGGAGCCGGCGAAGCCGGCAGAAGAACCGTAGCCCCCGGCTTCAGCCGGGGGAACGCGGCGACCCGATGCAGCGAAGCCCGCTTCAGCGGGCGACAGAAGGGGTTCCGCGTCCTCTGGCCAACCACCGAGGAGTCCATCCGCTGTTCTGTCGCCCGCTGAAGCGGGCTCCCGAATGTGGGTTCTCGGTTTCCCCCGGCTGAAGCCGGGGCTACAGTCTCTCGCCGGCTGCGCCGGCTGACCCCCCTACCTGTCCCGATGATTAGGTCGCCCCAGGCGTTGCACCTTCACATCATCGCCAGCGCCAGGCGGTGGAACTCGCCACGAATCTTCTGCATGGCCACGGGGGCGGCGACGGGATGCACGCGGTTGGTCAGGAGCACGAGGATCCGGTCGCCGTCCGGCTCGACCCATACCGAGGTACCGGTGAAGCCGGTGTGTCCGAAGGCGTGCGCGGAAAGCATGGAGGTCGCGGCGCTGCCGGTGCCCAGTTGCCAGCCCAGACCGCGCGCATCGTCCAGGCCCGCGGTGTGATTGCGCGACGCCTCGCGCGCGAGAGCGGAGGAAACCAGTTTCCCATTCACGAAGGCTTGCGTGATGGTGAAGACGTCGGAGGCGGTTGCAAACAGGCCGGCGTTCCCGGCGGTGCCACCAGCGTGAAAGGAATTGCCGTCGTGCGTCTCGCCCCACATCAGCCCGGGACGCAGATCGCCGATCTCCGGTCGTTCGGCCAATTTCGCTTCGTAGCATTGGCCCCACTCAGTGGCCGCGATCCGTGGCCGCAGGGAGGCCGGGGGACGGAAATGAGCGTTCTGCAATCCCAGCGGCTTCACGATCCGCTCGACGGCTCGCTCCATGTAGTCGCCGTAGAGGTCCTGCAGCGCCAGGTAGAGGAGGATGAAGTTCAGATCGGAGTAGACCACCGAGGTGCCTGGCGGGTATGCCGGTGCCTGGGCTCGGATGGTGGCGCGGTAGTCGCCGTGCAGATAGAGCGGCATCCAGGCGATGAGGCCTGAGGTGTGCGTGAGAAGGCTCCGGTAGGTATGGCCTTCGAAGACATCATCGAGCTTCATTCGTCCTTCCTCGATGGCCTGGAGGATCAGCGTTGTGGTGATGAGCGGCTTGGTAAGCGAAGCGCAGTCGTAGATTGTTTCTGCAGTCGCAGGGATCCGCATGGGGACGACGACAGCGTTGCCCAACGCGCGAGCTCGCTCGATTCCGGACGTCGATCCGATGGCGTACGACGCGCTCGGGAACGATCCGAGGTCGATCTCAGATTGAAGGAAGTCGTCGAGCGTCACTGCGAGCGATGGTGCAAGGCTCCGTCCATGCCCGAGTCTGTGAGTGCGCGATCGACAGGGGGATGGCTGGCGAAACCCGCCGGCAAGGAGCCGGCGCTACGGAAGGCTGGCATAACGAAAGGGCCGGCGACTGCACTAGAACGGCTGCGCTCACCTGGTGTCAATGACGAATTTCGCAGTGTCTACAGTGGTTTACGGAGCACGAAATGCTTTCCCCGGTGCGGTGGCTCGCGCTGTACCATCCGCCCCGTCAATCCCACTCAGGTCAGGTGACGTCCAGTCAATGTTCCGCCTCGAAAAGCTCGAAATTCACGGCTTCAAGTCCTTCTACGAACCCGCCCAACTGACCTTCCCCTCGGCACTCACCGCCGTGGTGGGGCCGAACGGGTGCGGCAAGTCGAACATCTGTGACGCCATCATCTGGGTTCTCGGCGAGAACCGCGCTTCGCACATCCGCGGCGAAACGATGGACGACGTCATCTTTCAGGGCTCCGCGCGCCGGCGACCGCTGAGCATGGGGGAAGTCACCCTCACCCTGAAGACGGAGACCGATCACCAGGCTGCCGATGACGGCCGCATCACGCTGAACCGCCGCGTCTTCCGCACCGGCGAGTCGGAGTTCCGCCTGAACGGAAAACGCGTCCGGCTCAGAGACATCTCCGACATCCTGATGGACACCGGCCTGGGCATCCGCAACTACTCGGTGATGGAGCAGGGAAAGATCGACCTGATCCTCTCGAACAAGCCGCAGGACCGCCGCCGTCTCATCGAAGAGGCCGCCGGGATCACCAAGTACAAGACCAAGCGCCGCGGCGCGGAGCTGAAGCTCGAGGAGACGCAGCAGAACCTGCTGCGGATCGACGACACGCTCTCCGAGGTCACCCGCAACCTGAATTCTTTGAAACGCCAGGCGGGAAAAGCGCGGCGTCATCGCGAGCTTTCCGACGAGCTCTCCACGGCGAAGCGATCGCTGTACAAAGCGCGCATCATCGGCGCTGAGACGGAGCACGCGGCCTCCGAAGAGGGCGTGGCCGGTGCCCAGGCCAGCGAGAGTGAGCTCTCCGCGCAACTGGGCACCGATGAAGCGGCGCTGGCCGAAAATCGCACCCTGCACATCGCCCGCGCCACCCACGCTTCGTCTGTCCGCGAAGAGATGGCCTCTCTCTCCGGTGAGGTCGAACGCCTCCGTTCCTTCCTCCAGCAGTCGGAAAACAACCTCGGCGATCTGGTGCAGCGGATCGAGAGCACGCGCGCGCAGATCGGAACCCTCGAAGTCGAGGCCGGCGAACAGCAGATTCTCCTCGAGCGGCAGACGGCCGCACTGGAGCTTGCCCGCACGGAGCGCAATGGTCTTCGGGACATGGCCGAGCAGGTGGAGCGCGAGCGGCAGGAGAAATCGGACGAAGTGCGCCGGCACGAGAAGGCCCTGGGCGAGGCTCGCGAAACGCTGATGCGGACCATCGCCCGCATCTCGGAAGCGCGCAACCAGGTCCACCAGATCGAAGTGGCAGTGGAGAAGTGCGAGTTCTATCTGGGCAAGCTCGGCGATTCGGCGCGCAAGGCGGCGGAGAGCCGCGACGCGTCGCGCGCCAGGACCATCGACTGGGAGCAGCGCGTGCTGCGGTCGGAGGCTCTGCTGGCCACCTCACTATCGGCAGCCGGCGCGGCCATGACGCTGCGCGACGATCTCCTTTCCCGCCGCGATGCGCTGCGGGAGACGCTCTCCAGCGCACGCGATCGCGTGTCGCAGACGACCTACAAAATCGACTCCCTGCGCACGCTGCTCATCTCCCTGGAGTCGCAGGACGAGGACGTCCGCCGGGCCATCCTCGAACTGATTCCGAACGCCATGCCGGCCGCGGAAGCGGTCCGCGCCTCGGAAGGATTCGAGACTGCGCTGGACCTCCTGCTGCGCGACATCTCCAAGGCCTTCGTCGTCGACAACACGCAGGTGGCCTTCGATGCCATCGCCCGTCTGCGGCAGCGGGGGGCCGGCCGCGGCACCTTCATCACGCTCGACTACAAGGCATCCGGCGAAGGGTCGCGCAGCGGAAACGCCACCTACGCAGTGGTCGGTGAAGGTCCAGTGGCCGATGCAGTCCGCGCGGCCATTCCGGAGACCTACATCGTCGGAACGCTCGGCGAAGCGATCGAGCGCGCCAAGGAGCGACCCAGCTCCACCTTCGTGACTCTGGATGGCGACATCGTGCGCGGACCGATGCTATTCGGCGGCAAGACCGAAGGGGCCACGCCGGGAGTCTTTTCGCTCAAGCGGCAACTCAGCGATCTGGAAGCACACCTCGGCAGCGAAGAGACGCGGGCATCGGGGATCGCCGTCGAGCTACAGACGCTGGAAGAAGAACTGCGCACTGCCGACGACGTGCGCATCGTATCCGAGGAGCAGGCTCGGAATGCCGAGCAGGAACTGCGGGATCATCGCGGGCATCGCGAACGCTCCGGCATCGAGCTTGATCGCTTCGAGCGTGACCTCACCGTCGCTTCCGAAGAACAGACGCTCTATCTCGACGAGAAGGTGGCGCTGCTGGAACGGAAGAGCGGTGCCATCGAGGAGCTGCAGCGCCTCGAGGAGCAGGAACGCGAGTGCCAGGGCACGATCCGCTCGAACGAGAGCCAGCTGGTCGAGCTGCGCGCTGCCTTCGAGCAGATCACCGAGGTGGCCTCACGATCGCGCGTGGACGTGGAGACGGCCAGCGGGAACGTCAATGCCATGCAGCGGGAGTTCGAGAATCTCTCGCGCGTCGTCCTCTCCCTCGGCGCCCGGGTCGGCCAGCTCCAGCAGGAGATCGATTCCCTCGGACGCAAGCAGCAGGAGACAGAAACGGCGGTCGAGCAATCGCGCGCGCAGCTGGACGTGTCCATCGGCAAGGCGCACGAACTGAGTGAGGTGCGCGTGGCGGTGGAGGCGGAAGTCGCCGATCTGGGAAGCCGGGTCCAGGAGCTGGAGACACGCGCTACCTCGTCGCGCGCCCTGTGGAACACGGCCAAGGACGCGCTCTTCCAGTCGGAGCGTCGCCGGGATCGAGCCCGCTCCGCATTCGACCTGCTGCGCGAGCAGATCTCCCTCGACCTCCACGCAGGCATCGACGCGCTCGCCGACGTCGAGCCACCGGTTGATGAGGAGTCCCGCGCCCGCCTGGAATCCGAAGTGGCCAGGCTGGTGGACGGGATGGAGAAGATCGGTCCGGTCAACGTGCTGGCCATCGACGAGCATCAGGAGCTGGAGACGAGGGAGTCTTTCCTGCGCACGCAGCGCGACGATCTGGTGCAGGCCATCGAGTCGCTGCGCTCCACCATCCGCAAGATCAACCTCACCTCGCGAGAGCTGTTCCGCGAGGCCTTCAACGCCGTCAATCTCTCGTTCGGCGAGCTCTTCACCTCCCTGTTCGGAGGCGGAGCGGCGCGCATGCAGCTGCTCGACGAAGAGGACGTGCTGGAGAGCGGCATCGAGCTGGTGGCGCAGCCTCCCGGCAAGAAGAACCAGTCCATCGCGCTCTTGTCCGGTGGAGAACGGGCGCTGACCGCGCTGGCCCTGCTTTTCGCCATCTTTCGCTACAAGCCGTCGCCTTTCTGCATCCTGGACGAGGTCGACGCACCGCTCGACGAGGTCAACAACGAGCGCTTCGTCCGCCTGGTCCGCGACATGTCGCGGGAGACCCAGTTCATCGTGATCACGCACTCCCGCCGGACCATGGAAGCGGCCGATGTCCTCTACGGCGTGACCATGGAAGAAGCAGGATGCTCGCGGCTGGTCAGCGTGAACTTCGCTGAAGTGGAAGCGTAGGGCCGGCACGGCCGGCGGCGTCGGTTCGCATAGCGTCCGCCACGATGTTCGCCTCTGCCGCGTTCACTCAGCCCCTTTGATTGCAGATGACACGCGAGCGTGTCATTAGAAGCGGAGCACACGGAGCGCCGGCAGGATGCCGGCGCTCCGAAGGCGGGCATCCGCGTGATTGCAGATCCTTCCCTTCTACCCGATGATCGGCACGATCACCATCTCGCTGCCGGGAAGGGTGATCAGGCGGATGATCGAGGTATCGCTCAGATCCGCCATCTTCGCCTCATCGCCGCAAGTGCGGCAGGTTCCCGCCTCGGTGGAGGCACCGATGGGCACGAAGTGAAACCGCTCGCTGCGGCAGTGGTCGCATAGCTCACGCATGACGTCGTAGTGCACGAGGGACAGGCGCTTCAGGGACATCAGGACTCCTGGACTGGGGAGATCGAGATTAGCCCGCAGCCGGTCGCTCGTCTGTGACCCTGCTCACCGCCCGGCTGGCGATGACCGCCGCGATGAATCCGATGGCCGCCGAGGCCAGAACGTCGGAGGTCCAATGCCGGAAAGCGAGGATGCGGGAGGCGCCGACAGCGATGGCGATTACCAGAACGAGCAAACGGACTGTTCGCGAAGGCGACGCGGCGATCAGCACTCCCCCGATGGCGAATGCGGCGACGGTATGCCCGCTGGGAAACGAATTCGCGCCGCCGCGCGCGTGCTGGAAGGGCCCCAGCCACAACTCCGGGCGCGTCCGGCTGACCACGACCTTGATCAGTTGCACGATCAGTCCGGCGCCCAGGCCGCTGATGCTCATGCTGACGGCGTATCGAACCCACCGCTGGTGCCGATAGACCGTCCCGGCCAGAAGAAAAAAGAGGACGATCAACGCCGGGTTCATCCCGCCGCTCAGTCGATTGAGGATCCGGATGCAGTCCTGCAACCAGTCGGACTGGATCTGTTCTGCGAACGCCGTCGCAGGCCGGTCAACCAATCGCCAGGTCAGGGCCACCGCGATCGCGCCGGCGATGCACCAGATCCCATCGATGCTGCGCCACGTCGGCTTCGCGCGACGGATCAGCTCCCAGGCATCTCCGAAGGCATGCCGCTGTCCGTCGGGCGATGGTTCCAGCAATGCCAGGGCGAACAGTCCGGCCACGCACCAGAAGGCCACGTCCCAGGAAGGCGCCTCGCGTCCGAGAAACGAAAGACCGTCAATCGGCAGCCCAGCGCGACAGCACAGCTCATTGATGGTGAGGACCGGCGACGGCCAGAACAGCGAGAGTGCAAGGAGGGCGATGAACGAAAGGGAAGCCACCAGCCGCCGACGGGCCATCAGGAAGTCGGTGGACAAGCTTTGGAACTCAACGCCGGTAGACATCGAACCATTTTCCGATCATGCGGACTTCGTCGCTCTTCCGATAGCCGGCCAGCGCGAAGGCGATCTCGCTGGCATGCGCGCGTGCGGTGACGATCACCAGCGGTCTGGTACGACGCAGCGTTTCCGGGTCGGCATACACGACCTTCTCCAGGCGCGGCGGAAGATCGCGGGTCCAGAGGTATGGCGCGGCGTAGAGCGCGATGTCCGATGGCGCCACATCGAGTTTCTGCAGAACGTCGACCAGCGGTCGCGTCGAGGAGAGCGAACTGACCGTCGGCATGAGAAAGATGGCAACCCACACCATCATCAGCACCGGGGCCGCCCCTGCCGCCAGCGTCGACGCGCGGAGCGACGTGCGCAGAGAAGCGATCAGCAGCACGATCGCGCTCGCGGCGGTCCAGGCGAAGAACATTTTCACACTTCCGCGGCCGAGCAGCTCGCGCTCCGGGCCGTGAATCCACCGCGGCGATGCCAAGAGGCCGGCCACCCCCACCAGGGCCACCATTCCGATGGAGAGCGCGTTCGCAATTCGCAGGCGGCGCGAATGCGTCGCCGGAAGGGAGAGGACGCTACTGGCATCCGGGCCCTCGGGTTCACACGCAGCCACCGTCTCCGCGATGAGCAGGGCAACCGGCGGAATGAGCGCCATCATGTACACATCGAGTTTGCTGCTCATGATGGAGTACGGCAGCAGCACCGCGGCGATCCAGTCGATGAGGAACGGACGAACCTTCCACAGCGCGATCACCGCGACGACCGCGGCAAAGAACCAGGGGAACAAGGCTGCCGGCATGTGGGCGAGGTAGAACCATGGTGGTGCGTTGTGAACCCACGACGCGATGGCGCGGCCCACGGTCTGCTTGACCACCACCTCGCGCGCATACGCCTGTCCCCCCACCAGAACGGCCGGGATGAACCAGGCCAGGGGAATGGCGATCATGACCACCGCGGCACGCCCGTAGTGGCCAGCGGGGAGACGTCGCCGCCGCACAAACTGGAACAGCAGGACGACCAGACCGATCACCAGGGCCATCGGTCCTTTGACCAGCGTTGCCAAACCAAGCGACACGCCGCAGAGAATCAGTCCCGGCCGATGATCGTCCTCCAGGAAGCGGCGGAGCTGCCACAAACCCAGGGCGATCAGCGCGGTGAAAAGCACATCCATTCGCGCCGTCTGCGCCGAGGCCCAGACCATCAGCGATGCGCCGCAGAGGAATGCCGCCAGCGGGCCACCCATCTGCCTCATCAGCCAGAGCAGGAACACGAAGGCGGCGAGGGAAGGAATGACGAAGGCCCACATCGAATGCGTGCCCAGCGGAATGGTCAGCAGGTCGATCAGCCAGAAGTGCACCGGCGGCTTGTGGGTGAAGGGAGCTCCGTTGAGGGTCGGCAGAAAAAATGCGCCGGTGGAGCGCATCTCCCGGACCACCTGGCCGTATTTTGTTTCGTCGCCGACGAAGAGATCGCGGCCCATCGGCGTGATCCAGGTGGAGAGCACCAGCAGGCCCAGGGCGATGGCGAGGATCCGTGCGCGGGGCATGCGGCGCGGATTGTACGCGGCGCCGCGCGGAGAGGCGCCGCGGATCGCTGCGCAGCATCCTCGTTCCGCTGCCATGGGCGCTGCAACCCACTGATTCCAAATCGTTTGAGTACGTCATCGAAAAAGCGCCACCGCTTCCTCCCGGTGCTACAATTTCCTCAGCATCGCCACTTCGAAGGAGGACGAAAGGATGTCCACTCGCTTCTCGGACCTTCAGCAGATTCTCAGCACCGAAGATGATGAGTTCCGTCAATGGCTCGAAGAGCACCACACCTGTGAGTCGCGGCTCGTCGAGCTCTCTGCCAAAGACCAGGTAACCCTCGACGAAGAGCTCGAAGAGAAGACGTTGAAGAAGCGAAAACTGCACTTGAAAGACCAGATGGCCGGCAGGATCCGCATCTACGAATCGCAACACGCTGTGGCCTGACCACCTCCCCACAATCACTGACGAGGGCTCTCCGGAGCCCTCGTTTCCTTTCGGGATCCTGTCGGCGGGCGGACCTTCCTTTGCATTACCATCCCCTCACATGACACTCGTGCTCCTCAGCGGCGAAGGATCGATCTCATCTGTTTCCGTCCTGACCGCGCGCCGGGCAGCGGCGCTCGCTCGCCCGACGAGCTGGCTCCGTCACGCCAGAGGTCGTTTAGCGACGGCCGGTGAGGCAGAAGCGCGATGATGGAGCGCGCCGAGGTTCGACGAGGTCTGCGCCGCGGGGTCTACATCGTCCCCACGCTCTTCACCATTGCCAACCTGTTCTTCGGCTTCCGGTCGATCATCAACAGCATGCGGGCTATGGAGGCCATCGCCAACGACCGGGTGGATCTGGCCACGCACCATTTCGAGATCGCCTGCCTTTCCCTGCTCATCGCTGCCATCTGCGACACATTCGACGGGGCGGTGGCGCGCGGCCTGGGCGCGACCAGCGAGTTCGGCAAGCAATACGACTCGCTGGCGGACATCGTCACCTTCGGCACTGCACCGGCCATCCTGGTTTACGCGTGGGGCCTGCATGTCCTCGGCAACCTCGGAGTGGGCATCGCCTTCGTGTTTCTGGTGGGGGTTTCTCTCCGGCTGGCGCGATTCAATGTGATGACCGGCAAGACCGACTATCGCTACTTCGTGGGACTGCCCAGCCCCGCCGGCGCGCTCACGCTCGCGTCGATCATCTATTTCGCACCCTCGCCGGTGACCGAGCAGGGATTCGCGGTGGTGATGCTGGTGGTGACCGCAGCCGTGGCCTTCGCCATGGTCTCGCCGATCCGCTGGCGCAGCCAGAAAGGGATGAATCTGCAGAAGGAGCGCTCGATGATGTACATCGTCGCCCTGGCAATGCTCCTCGCGGTCGGAATCAAATGGCCCAGGCAGGTGCTCTTCGGGATGGCCACCGCCTACCTCATCTCCGGCCCGTTCAACCGGCTGCTCTCCATCGCCTTCCCCACGCGCAAACCGCGGGAACCATTGCAGCCTGCGCCTGTGGAAGGCCACTGAGCGCTGCCCGCAGGGTTCGTCGGGGCCGCCATCCGCGGGAATCCCTCCCGTTGTGCTAAAAACGCCCTCCTCATGCCCGACCCCAAGCACCTGACCGGCTTCCGTATCGGCATCGTCAACTCGATGACGCTGGTCGGAAACGAGATCAAATCCATCCTTCGGGAGCGTGCCTTTCCCTTCGAGAAAGTCGTGCTTCTCGACTCCATCGGTTCGGAAGTCGGCGCTCTGACGGAGGTGGGTGACGGCCCGGCGGTGGTGGTCGCGGTATCGGACGACGAACTGGAAGACTGCGACCTGGTCCTGTTCTGCGGACCGGCAGCGAAGAACGCGGAATGGATTCAACGGATGGCCGAGGATCGTTTTGTGGCCATCGATCTCTCGCAGCCCTCCAGCGCAGAGGATGGCAAGCTGGCCGTCGCCGGAGTGAACCTGGAGGAGGTCGACGCTGCTGATGAAATCCTGATCTCGCCTCACCCCATCGCCATCCCCATCGCTCTGATCCTGCACCAACTGCAGTCGCTGGGGCGCATCGAAAGCTGCACTGCAACCGTCGTCCAGCCGGCGTCGCATTCCGATCAGGCAGGAATCGACGAGCTGGTCCAGCAGACCATCGGCGTCCTGAACCTCCAGAATGTGCCGAAGGAAGTGTTCGATCGGCAGCTGGCCTTCAATCTCTATCCTGCACCCGAGCATCAGGAAGCCGCCGTAATCTCCCAGATCAAGACGTTGACAAATCCGGACTGCGAGATCGCCCTGTCGATCACGCAGGGAACCCTCTTCCACGGTCACACCTTCTCCCTTTTCATCAGGATGGAAACGTCGGTCGAGGTCGAGGCGCTGCGCGCGCGGCTGGCCGGGAATCCCGCCATCACGGTGGCGGACTCTGACCACTCGTACGGAACGGTCGATGCGGCAGGCAAAGACGAAGTCCTGATCGTGGAGATTCGGCCGGACCCGTCGATCGCCGGTGGATTCTGGGTCTGGGCGGTCTGCGATAATCTCCGCCGCGGTGCCGCGCTGAACGCGGTGCTCATCGCCGAGAAGGTGCTGTTCGGCAGCGCGCTCTTGAACTAGTTCAGCGGCGCAGGAGAAAAAGACCATGCAGGATTTCTACGAACCGAAGGTGGGAGACGTTGCGCCCGACTTCCGGATGCCCTCCACCCGCGGAAAAGAAATGTCGCTCAAGGAACACGCCGGCAAGGACGTGATCCTCTACTTCTATCCAAAAGACGAGACTCCCGGCTGTACCGCCGAAGCCTGCTCGTTCCGCGATCATGAGAGCGATCTGGCCAAAGCCGGCGCCACCATCCTGGGCGTCTCCACCGACTCATTACAAAGTCATGACGCCTTCCAGACCAGGCATCACCTCAACTTCCCGCTCCTCTCCGACCAGACGGCGGACGTGGCCAAGATGTACGGAGTGTGGAGAGAGATGAACCTGCAGGGGCGTCGCACCTGGGGCGTGGCACGGACGACGTTCTGGATCGGAACCGATGGCCGCATCCGCAAGATCTACAAGAAGGTCGACACGGCGAAGCACGCCGAAGACATCCTGGCGGACCTGCAGGCAGCGAAGAAAAAGTAGAACTCGGCGGTCCCTCGCCGGCAGGGATGCCGGCGTTCCGAAAGGCGCCTCACACTGCGGCGGATTTGAACGCGCGGATTCTTCCGCAGGCGTCTTCGAGCGACGCGAAATCCTTCGCGAAGCAGAAACGCAGCATCCGTTTGCCGCTGTCGGACGAGAAGAAGGCCGAGCCAGGCACCGATGCCACGCCGGTGGAAGTCAACAGGGCGTCGGCTGCGGCGCGATCGTCCTTCATGTCCTCCGGAATCCGCGCCAGCATGTAATACGCACCTGCGGGCACCGACGGCTGGAAGCCCGCGGCCGTGAGCGCCGACGCCAGGAGATCGCGCTTCTTCTGGTAGTCGGCGGCCAGATCGCGGTAATACTCCTGGCCGATCTCCAGCGCTCGGGCGATGCCCCATTGCAGCGGCGTGGGAGCGCACACGTAGAACAGATCGTTGACCAGGCCGATGGGCTGGATCACGCGCTGATCCGCGGCAACGTAGCCGATCCGCCATCCGGTGACCGAGAACGTCTTGGAGAAACCGGAGATGGTGATGGTCCGCTCGCGGCAGGAGTCGATGGAGGCCATCGAGGTATGGCCGAGGCCGTCGTACACGATGTACTCATAGATCTCGTCGGTGAAAGCCCAGGCGTTGAACTCTTCGCAAAGCGCGCCGATCTGCTCGAGCTCTTCGCGGGAGAAAACCTTGCCACAGGGATTGGAAGGAGTGCAGACCACAATCCCGCGCGTCTTCGGTCCGAACGCCGCGCGCAAGGCATCGAAGTCGATGCTCCAGTCGGGCGCCAGCAGCGGCACGAACTTCGGCACGATCCCCAGGATGCGGAGGGTGTTGAGGTGATACCCGTAGAAAGGCTCGAACAGGATGACCTCGTCCCCTGCGTTGAGCGTGGCCATCGTCGCGGCGGCGAACCCTCCCGTCGATCCAACGGTCACCACGAGCTCGGTCGCCGGGTTCACCCGCATGCCGTTGAAAGTCTCCGCCTTGCGCGCGATCCGCTCGCGCAACAGATCGATCCCCTCGAACTTCGAGTAGGTGGCCTTCGATCCTCGGATGGCCTCGCAGGCGCCCTCGATCAACTCCGGAATGGTGGGCAGGTCGCAGATGCCCTGACCCAGGTTGATGCCGCCGACCCGCTCGCACTCACGAGACATGCGGCGGATGTCGGACTGCACGAGGCCTCGCAGACGATCGCTAATCTGATTCATGGCCCCTTAGTCTAGCCCGGCAGAACGTCTTGGAGCGTGATCTTGGCGGAGCCTTGGGCAACCAGCGCCGCCGGCCGTGCCGGCCTAGGCCGCATGCGCGCGGCGAAAGAGCCCGGCCCACCACTCGCCCCGCGACCGTTCCGCGATCAGCGCGAGATCCTGTTCACGACAGGCCGCCACCACCTCGTCGCGCCTGATCGAGAGAATTCCGCTCAGGATCAGCGCTCCCCCCACCCGTTCCACCACCTGCGGCAGCAGCGGGAGGATGACCTCGGGGATGATGTTCATGGTGACGAGATCAAACCGCCTTGCGCGCAGAGCGTCGACGCTGGCGATGAGGATGGGCATCCGCTCCGCCGCTACGTCGTTCCGCTGGCGATTCTCGCGGAGGGCTGCGAACGCGTCGGGATCGTTGTCGAAGGCGATGACCTTAGCCGCTCCGAGGAGAACCATGGCCAGACCGAGGATCCCGCTGCCCGCGCCGATGTCGAGGCCGCGCGCGGCGTTGAGGTCGATCGTCTCCAGCAACTCAATGCAGAGCGCGGTCGTCTCGTGCGAGCCCGTCCCGAACGCCTGTTCCTGCGGAACGATCAGGGACATTCGACCGGAGTGCTCCGGAATCAAGCGGGCATCGGGTGCCACGATGAATCGCTCGCCGATGAGGATCGACTGGAGCGACTGTTCGTAGTGCTCCAGCCAGTCGACCGGCACGCGATCGTCGGAATGCATCTCCACAGCCAGACCCTCCAGACCGGCAGCGGCCGTCGCCCGATCGGCGGGGGAGGAAAAGTACGCAGTGATCACGCAGGTGCCATTGCGATCGACTGAGGATTGGCCGGCCGAGTTGGTGAGGAACAGCCGCGACTGGACCAGTTCGCCGAGTGCTTCGTCGGCACCATCGAAAGCGATCTCCAGGACGTGGTCGGGCACGCGCCGCATCGTAGCAGGGGGAGAAGGCTGTCTTCGGAACGCCGGCATCTTGCCGGCGGGAGCTCGCGAAAAGGCGGCCCGCTTCAATCCCTACGCCTGCTTCGACCCCGCTCCGAAGTGCGTCTGGTAGTCGGCCATGGCCGCCTCGATGACGCTCGCGGCCTGCGCGTAGCCGTAGGTGCTGGTGATCTGGACGCGAGAGGCTTCACCCGGCATGAGCTTGTAGGTCATGAAGTAGTGATGCAACCGTTCGATCAGCACCGCCGGGACGCGACCGATGTCATCGGCGTCGCCCCACACGTAGTCGCCCTGCAGGACCGCGATGATCTTGTCGTCCGCTTCGCCGCGATCGACCATCTGCAGTCCGCCGATGACGCGGGCCTGCAGCAGAATCTCCGAGTGATTGATGGGGCGCTCGCTGAGAACACAGAGATCGAGCGGATCGCCGTCTCCTTCTTTGGATGCCGGCGACAAAGCGGCCACGCGTTCCGCGCAGTAGGTCTGGGGGATGAACCCGTACAGCGTCGGAGGTTGCGAAGAGGTCCGTTGCGGACGGTCCACCTTCAGGTATCCGCTGGCCTTGTCCACTTCGTACTTCACCAGATCGAACGGGGTGATCTCGATGTAGGCGTTCACCACCCGTGGCGCGTCGTTGCCGGCGGTCAGGCCATGCCAGGGATGGGGGCGCCAGCGGGAAAAGGAGTCAGCCATGCGCCATTCTAAGCGCGTCGATCAGGAAGGATTGTTTGCACACGGCCAAGAAATCTCCGAAAATATCAGTCCCGTAGGGACGATTGAGCGGTAGCCCAGGACTTCAGTCCTGGGTTCGAGGTTCCATCAACAGCGAGCCCCGGAGGGGCGGTTGAGCGGTCCCTTCAGAGACGCTCAATCGTCCCTACGGGACTCGCCTCCTACACATCCTCTGTCCCAGGACTGAAGTCCTGGGCTATCGCTCAATCGCCCCTCCGGGGCTTGCTCCGACGCTGATCGGAGCGCTCTCCCGTTTCTCACCATCAATCGCTGCGCTGGCTTCTAATGAACCGTTTCTCGCAGCTCTCGGGAGATCTTGCTGCCTTCGGAGCGCCGGCATCCTGCCGGCCGGTCCGCGGGCATCCTGCCCGCAGAAGCTCGCCGAACAGCGCCGGCTGGAAGCCGGCGGACCGGCCGGCAAGGATGCCTTCGCTCCGTTCGCTCCGCTCAGAAGAACCACGAG
>JBKJQB010000288.1:0-2529 GCA_046594105.1 Thermoanaerobaculia bacterium | reverse complement strand
TCCACGAGCCGGGCGGACGGCTCGGCAAACGGATCAAGCTCGTGTTCGGTGCTCCCACCTTCCGGGAGGGCGAACGCCTCCTGCTGTTCCTCAAAAACATCGGGCCTGACAAATGGGCCACCTCCGATTTCGCCCTCGGGAAGTTCTCCTTCGACAGCGATGACGCGGGCGAGAAGCTGCTGGTCCGCCAGGAGAGCGACATCACCGGATGGGACGTCGACATGAAGGAGCACCATGAAGGGCGGCGCTCGGCGGAGAAGTTTCTCGAGTTCGTGCGCACCGAGGCGAAGGGCGGGATGGGACGCCGCGACTACGCTGTCGCGAAGCACCCGCTGGCAGTGCGCAGCCTGACGTTCACGCCGAGAACGCTCGCGGCCAGCACGTCGCCGAAGTCGTACACCGCTCCCGATGATCCAGCCTTCGGCTTCGGCTACCGCTGGGGCGTTTTCCCCTCAGCGGTCAACTACACGTATTCCGGTGCCTCGTCGAATCTAGCTGCCGCCACAGCTGCGATCAACGGAGCGTTTGCCTCGTGGAACAACGACACCGGCTCGAACGTGAACCTGGTCAACGCAGGCGTCGATCCCGGACCGGGAGCCCCGAACGGCTGGCTTGGAAATGCCGATGGACGCAACAGCATCAGGTTCGAAGTGGACTTGAGCAGCCAAGCTATCGCTCCGATCAGTTGCTCTGCCAATTCGTACTCAGGCGTGCTCGGGTATGCAGGAATCAACGCCACGGCCGGGACGAACCCGCTGAGCGGGGAGACCTTTTACACCATCACCGAAGGCGATGCCGATATGAACGTCGGTCTGCTGGCCTGCACCTTCATGATCAACAAGGGTGACCTCATCAGCGCCGTGGCCCATGAAATCGGGCACACCATCGGCTTCCGTCACTCCGATCAGAATCGCGCCCAGAATGGTCCCTGCGTTCCATCCGCCACCATGGAATGTGAAACCGCCGTCGCGATCATGAAGGCGTTGATCCCCACGCTCCTGAGCGGCGCGTTGCAGCCATGGGACATCAATGCGGTTCGCGCCGTCTATCCGCAGCCTGCGACACCGGCGCCTGCGGCACCTGTCATCAACGCGCTCGCCTCCTCGTCGACGACGGTCGGCATCACGTGGGCGGCCGTCTCGGGCGCCACGTCCTACGACGTTCTCCGCCGCGCCGCGGGCAGCGGCACGTATTTCCTGAGAGTGAACACAGCGTCAGCCGGCTACACCGATGCAGCGACGGCCAACAGCGCCTATCTCTACAAGGTGGTGGCGCAGAATGCGGGCGGCTCCTCGCCTGACAGCAACATCAACCTGGCCACGACAGTGATCTACACCGACGATCCGCTGGTGGCCACCGCGACGACGATCAAGACCCTTCACCTGACGCAACTGCGGACGGCAGCCGACGCAGTGCGTGCGCTGGCCGGGATGGGCGCCGGTTTCTACACCGATCCCACGCCCGCAGGCGTGACGGTCAAATCGGCCCACATCACTCAGCTCCGAACCAACCTCGACACGGCGCTTGCTTCGCTCAGCCTCGGATCCGGTGGCTACACCAATTCGGCCGCTGCGGGGACCGTCGTCAGGGCCCTCGACTTTCAGGAGATCCGCAACCGGATGAAGTAGCGGCGATCGCAGTGGTTCGTCGCGATTGAGGGCTCTACCTGTGGAAAGCTCGGAGCGACGCGCGCGCGTTGCGTGCGTGCTCCGAGGGGCAGTTTGCTGCTGAGCCTCGGCGCGAACTCCCCTGCGCTAAGGTTCCAGCTCGTTCCAGTCGATCGCCG
Organism: Thermoanaerobaculia bacterium; assembly: GCA_046594105.1. Lineage (GTDB taxonomy): Bacteria > Acidobacteriota > Thermoanaerobaculia > Gp7-AA8 > Gp7-AA8 > JBDSGC01. Next base: position 743 of record JBKJQB010000288.1, on the reverse strand, counting down.
TCGGCAGATTCGATTTGGCGAAGAGGGTCTGCAGCATCTCCTGCGGGGTGTAGACCCGGAGGTCGCCGAACTCGCTGGGGCGGCGGTTCTTCATGGTGAAGAGGGCGCGCTGCGCGGCGTAGTCGAAGTTCGCGTAGTAGTCGTCGTTCTTCTTCTGATCGAACATGGTGCGGAGGACGTTGAGCTGACTGGCGAGATGATCGGTCGGATCGACGGCTGCCGGCGCCTGCCCCGGCTTTCGCGGGGAGCGCTTGCGCGGTGGTTCCAGGCCGATGGCCACGCGTAGCTGGTCGAGCTCGAGGCCGCCACGGTCCTTCTTCGCCTTACGGCCTTCGGTGGCCGGAAGCAGGATCGCCGGAATGCGGCTGCAGTTGGCCTGATGCACCGCTTCGCTGCGGGTGATCCATCCGAGGTTGGTGACGCCGCAGCGGGCGGAGACGTTGCGGGTGAGGTTTTCGATGAAGGGCTTCACGGCCGTCTCGAATGAATCTTCGACTCCGTTGAAGAGATTGAGAACGTAGTGCACGCGGAACTCGTCGAGGGTCTGCTGCACGGTGCGGGTGATGGGATGGTCACCGAGGTTGGCGGCGAGATCGTCGGCGAAGGCGTCCAGGTTGGCCACCGAGGAGTCGTAGACATCCTCGACGCGATCGATGAGGTCGTTGATGAGGCGCCAGAAATCGAGCTGGCCAGAGACGGTGGCGAAGAAGGGAGACTCCTTGCTGAAAATCAGCCGCAGCTTG
>JBKJQB010000289.1:0-4940 GCA_046594105.1 Thermoanaerobaculia bacterium | reverse complement strand
GCCGTTTCCCACAGCTCCCACAGCGCCGCTACCGGCATAATGCTTGGACCAGTTTTTTGGGGCAGACCATCCAGCCGGCGCGACTGGGCGAGCTCCCGCGGGCAGGAATCCCGCGCCACGGCCGGCAGGGATGCCGGTGCTACGAAAAGAAAAGGCGCAAGAGTGGATGCGGCTGAGGCGGAGATCGTGGCCGACGCTGTGCGAACCAAACGCCGCCGGCCGTGCCGGCTGCCGGCTACGCGGCGTCGCTGATGGCGGCGATGGGATCGAGTCTCGAGGCCGTTCGCGCGGGATACCAGGTGGCCACGATGGACAGGATGATGGCCACGGCGTTCACTCCGATCACGTCGGCGGGCTCCAGAGTGAACGGCAGGTAATTGATGAAGTAGATGTCGCTCGGAAGCGGCACCAGGTGATAGTGATTGGCGATCCAGGAGATCCCCAGTCCGAGGATGTTTCCGATCAGGGTCCCGCCGAGGCCGATGAGCAGGCCCACTCCGAGGAAGATGGCCAGCACGTTGCGGTTGGTTGCGCCGAGAGTGCGGAGGACGCCGACCGACGGCCGCTTCTCCAGAATCAGCATCGACAGCGACGAGATCAGATTCAACGCCGCCACCAGGATGATCAGAGAGATGGTCACGAACATGACGATCTTCTCCAGGCGCAACGCCAGGAACAGCGGGCGGTTGATCTCTTTCCAGGTCTTGACCTGCGCCGACGGATAGCGCGCCGCGAGCGCAGACTGGATCGCTTCGGCCCCAGCGGCGTCCCCATACATTTCGATCGATGTGGGCCGGCCGCCGGTGGCGAACAGATCCTCCGCTTCGCTCAGGTTCAGCGTGGCCTCTGCGGCGTTGGCCTCGCCCGATGCTGCGCTGGTGCCGGCGATTCGATAGGTCCGGGACACCGGGACGGGGCCGAAGGGTGTGAGCCGCGTACGGGGAGCGATGATCAGCACGTCATCACCGGCGACCAGTCCCAGGGCGGACGCGGCCTCGCGCGTCAGCCCGATCTCGCGGTTCGACTGGAAGGAATGCTCATTCCCGGAACGGATGCGCAGCGGGCGCCCGCGTCGCTCCTTCGCGTTCGCGCCCCAGACGATTCCGGTGACCAGTGGCCTGATCGTCTGCATCCCCATCCGTCGCGCATCGGCCCCGATGGCGTCAGCAGCGTCGATGGTCGCTGACCCAGCCGGCTCGATCAGTAGTTGCGGACTGGAGGCGATGAGCCGTCCCTTGATCTGTCCCTGCAGCCCGGAGAGAAGGGCGAGCGAGATGAGCAGCGTGGCTACTCCGACCGCCAGACCCATCATGGAGATGAGCGAAAGAAAGGCGGTGTGGGCTTCCTTGCGGGCAGCCCAGAGGTAACGGCGGGCGATGCGGAGCTCGATCACGTCCGGTTTGTTCTCAGCTGCTGGTCCGGGGACGCATCAGCGGAAAGAGAATGACGTCGCGGATCGACGCCGAGTCGGTCAGCACCATGACCAGACGGTCGATGCCGATCCCTTCGCCGCCGGTCGGTGGCATTCCGTATTCGAGAGCCATGACGTAGTCTTCATCCATGGCGTGCGCTTCATCATCGCCCTGCTCCCGTTCGGAGAGCTGCTGGCCGAAGCGTCGGGCCTGCTCGTCGGCGTCGTTGAGCTCGGAGAAAGCGTTGGCGATCTCCATCCCGCCAATGTACAGCTCGAACCGCTCCACGTAGCGCGGATCGTCCTTGCGCTGCTTCGAAAGCGGCGAGACCTCCACCGGGAAGTCGGTGATGAAGGTGGGATGGATCAGATGCTCTTCGGCGATCGACTCGAACAGCTCGGCAATCAGCTTGCCGTCGTTCATCGCTTCGACCTGCTGTTGCGGCGTGGAACTGGTGCCGGGGGTGGCGTCGGCCTTGACCGGGCGATGCTGGCCATGTTTCAGCACCAGAGAGACGAGGCTGGCGCGATCGTCGAGATCGGTCGCTGCGATTTTCCCGTCGGAGAAACGGGCGATCGCTTCCTTCATGGTGAAGCGGGCGAAGGGACGGGCGAAGGAGATCTCGTTGCCACGGTAGGTCACCGTTTCCCCATCGGTCACGTCGCGCACCAGACCGCTCAGCAGATCCTCGGTCTCCTCGATCAGCACCTCGTAGTCTGCGTAGGCCTGATAGAACTCCAGCATGGTGAACTCGGGGTTCCAGCGATAGCCGATCCCTTCGTTCCTGAAGTTGCGATTCACTTCATAGACGCGGGACATCCCGCCGACGATGAGGCGCTTGAGGTAGAGCTCCGGAGCGATGCGCAGAAAGAGGTCGAGGTCGAGCGCGTTGTGGTGGGTGATGAAGGGACGCGCCGCGGCGCCGCCGGCGATGGGCTGCATCATCGGCGTCTCCACTTCGATGAAGCCGTGGCCATCGAACCAGCTCCGGATGTTGCGGACTACCTTTGCCCGCGTTTCGAAAACGGCCTTGACGTCGTCGTTGACGATCAGATCGACGTAGCGTTGCCGGTAACGCTGCTCGACGTCGGTCAGGCCGTGCCACTTGCTCGGCAGCGGGCGCAGAGCTTTGACCAGGAAGCCGAGGCGCGTGGCTTTCACGGAGAGCTCGTTTGTTTTCGTGCGGAAGACTGTGCCTTCCACGGAAACCCAGTCGCCGGCGTCGAGGTTCTGGTAGAGCGACCACTCCCGCTCCGACAGCGTGTCCTTGCGGCAGTAGGCCTGGATGCGGGACGTCTGCTCGGACAGCACGAGGAAGGCGGTCTTCCCGAACTCGCGGACGGTCATGATCCGTCCGGCGATTTTCACCCGTACCGGCGAGGCCTCCAGCTCTGCGGCGGTGCTGGCCCCGTGGCGTGCGATCACCTCGGCGACGGTGGAGTCGACGTCCGCTTTGGTTGGATACGGATCGAAACCGAGAGCGACGATGCGCTCCAGTTTCTCCCGTCGGATCCGCAGCAGCTCGGATTCGTTGACAACGTCTTCTTCTTTTTCTTTTTCGTCGTGCCTGTCTGTCATGTGTCGATCGATTCGTTTCTGATGCCGCGCGGGTGAGAGGCCGGCATTCATTTAACACGGTTGACCCAAAAAAATTGAGCGAATCCGGCCAGCGGAGAGAGCACAGACAGGAGTGACTGGGCTCTCACATCCGGGAACCGAGCGTGTTTGTTTCGCGCCCGTCGTGGAACAGGGATCCTACTGCGCCGTCGTCGTCGAGGGCTGCGGAGGGGCGGCCGGTTTCGGTGCCGGAGCCGGCGGCTGTCCTTGTGACGGTGCCGGCGCCTGCTGCGCCGGATTGGTCAGGGGCGCAGACGGCGTGACGATATCTCGCCCTGCCGGCTGTGGCGACGGGGCCTCCAGCGTAGCGGCCGCGGAAGCGTCGGGCTTTCGCATGATGTATCCCGACGGTGCTCCCTGGAACTGCATGCTTCCCCGTGCGTGCTCCGTCGGATACATGCGGATGAGCGCGAGGTCGATCAACCTGCTGTCGAGAATCCGCGGATTGACCCGGACGTCGAGGAGCGAGTGGTTGATGGCGAAGGCCTTGGCGTAGTAGTCGACGGCATCATCGACGTTGTGTCGCTGCTCCTCCATCAGGCCGAGCTGAAAGAGGGCCACCGAATGGCCGGGCTTGTAGTGAACGGTACGGCGGAAGGCGAAGCGCGCACCGGTCCAGTCTCCCCTGGCCATGCGCACCAGCCCAAGGTTGTACCAGGCCGGAAAAAAGTGCGAGTCTGAATTGATGGAGCGCTCGAACTCGACCTCGGCGTCCTTGGGAAACCCTTTGGACACCAGAAACTGGCCGAGCTCGTTGTGGAGCGTTGCGGAGCTCGGATTCCCGCGTAGCTGTTTGAGCGTGCTCGCGATCTGCGCGTCCAGCGGGCTGGCCGCAGGATTCAGATATTTCTCGTAGAAGAGGGTGCGATCGTAAGGACTCCGGGAAGAGTGGGAGCCTCCGCCGTTCATTCCGGCGCATCCGGCCAGTACGAGGAGGGTGATGGCGACAGGGTGCATGGCTCGGTTGATCATCATTTCTGGACCGGTTTCGCTTTCAGTTTGACTTTTCCATCGACGACATCGACCCGGAAGGCAACCACGTCGACGCTGTATTTCTGCCGCACCACATCGCTCTGCTTCTGCACCATGGTCTGGAGCTGGTCCAGGGTGATCCCTGCCGGCTTGCCCAGTTTCTGGTTTTCTCTTTCAATTTCGTTGTAGAGGCGCCGGACCTCTTCGCCGTTGGCGCCGGCCGTCATCTTGACATACGAATCGGGTGATCCCGACGTTACGCGAGCCGGTTGCGGCTGGGGGGGATGGGCCGGATGCTCCGAGGGTGCAGCGAGCGCAGCCGAGCGACGCTTGAAGTCCAATGGCCCTTCCTCGCGCTCCCGTATTCGCCGTCCCCACAGCTCGCGGTACTGGTTGTAGCGCGAGAGCAGCTGGTTGTAGCGGAAGCGGCGCGTGTTGTCGCGCATCTTGATCTTGCCGATCTCATAGATGGACCTCTCGACATTGCGCCGTTCCTGGGAAGGCGGCACCCTCTGGATCCCGGCGAAGAACTGGTCGTACTTGTTCTTCAGCTTCCGGATGTCTTCTTCCAGCGTGTCGAGCTCAGTGTCCTGTTTGATCACGTTCCGACGACTACAATACCCGGTTCTGATGCGGGAGCAAGATGGCCAGGCCAGCTAAGCGGTCCAACGCCGCGGGAGAATCCTCCCGGCGGCGGATTCCCTCGGTGGATCGCATCCTCGGTTCGGAGCCGTTCGCCGAGCCGGTCCAATCCTTCGGACGGGAGCGGGTCAAGGAAGCGCTGGCCGCCCATCTCGAGGAGCTGCGGGCGGGCCAGAGGGAGTACGACGAAGGCGTCGCGTCCGCAGCTGTCCGGCAGTCCCTGGCCAGACAGACCCGATCCACGCTTCGCCGCGTCGTCAACGGATCGGGAGTCCTCATCCACACGAACCTCGGCCG
>JBKJQB010000193.1:0-12909 GCA_046594105.1 Thermoanaerobaculia bacterium | reverse complement strand
GATCGAGCCGCTCCGCCTCTCCGCATCGGTATTCAAGGTCAATCACTCCGAGAGCGCCACCAGCAGGGCAACTCTCTTCTCGGGTAACCGCAGCGGAGAGCGCTACGGTGGTGTGCTCGGTGGCGGTCAGGCACCGGGAGGTATTTTCCCGAGAGCGGGCAAGAACATTCTGGCCTATCAATTTGACGGCACCTGGGACGATAAGGTGATGCCCATCAAGCTCTATGGGCACGTCGGAAAGACTCAGGACAAGGACATCAACGGTCCCATCGGCACCAATCTGCAGGAAACGTGGAAGTACTACGCAGGCGATGTCGTGTACAAGCTGACCCCCACGGTGTACGCGGCAGCACGTTACAGCGGCGCAAACGCCGACCAGTTCGGCGGTGCAAGCTCCAACGGCAAGGTTCGCCGCATTCAGGTTGGCGGTGGCCTCTGGTTGACGCGCAACATGCTCATGAAGGTCGAGTGGGTCGACCAGAAGTACAGCGGGTTCCTCATGGGCAATGTCGTGAACAACGGCATCGACGCCGGGCGCAGCCCGCAGTTCAAGGGCCTGGTCTCCGAAGTGTCCTTCGCTTTCTGACCATCGACTGAGGCGGTCCCGCGGGTTTCCGGGGGACCGCTTCTGTTTTCAAGGAGTCCATGATGCGACGCAACACACTACTGCTCACTCTCGCCCTCTCTCTCTCACCGATGCTGGTCAGCGCCGCGGGCACAGTCAAGTTCGGGCCGGTCAAGCCGTCGGCCGTAAAACTGGAATCCACGCAGATCCTGATCAAGGGAACCTCGTCGCTACATGACTGGCAGGTGGAAGGCTCAACCGTCAACGGATCCATCAGCGCCGATCCGGCCACGTGGCGGATCGCTGGTGACGGCACAGCAAACCTGTCCGCCTCCATCCCGGTGAGCTCGATCAAGAGCGAACACGCCCGGATGGATCGCATCATGCGCGACACCCTGAAATCGGCCAAGAATCCTGACATCACCTACCAGCTCACCTCGGCATCGAGGACCAGCGGCAGCGGGGACTCGTTTGTCGTCCACACCAACGGGAAGCTCACCATCGCCGGAACGACGCGCGACCTGGTCATGGATGTGACGGCGACGCACACGAACGACAAGCGATACACCATGACCGGAGAGGTTCCCATCCGCATGACCGACTACGGCTTCAAGCCGCCGGTGGCCATGCTGGGCACGCTGCGCACCGGCAACGACGTCAAGGTTTCCTTCCGCTGGGTCGTGGAGCGGATTGAATAGTCATGAAGTGGCTCCTCTACTTCGCAGCCGCAGCTCTGCTCCTCGGTGGAGCTGCGGCCAGTGACGTGGCGGGCAGCACGCATCTTGCCGTCGGGCCGCGCAGCGCGCTATACCTCAATGGGACTTCGAACGTGGCCGCGTGGCGCTGCACCGGCAGATCGCTTCAGGGCGTGATGACGGTGGCCGCTCCGATCTCGAAGATCAACGAGGTCATCGATCGCATCGAGGACGGCAACATCGCCGCATGGATGTCGAATCCGTCGGCGGGCCACTTTCCGCAGCCGGAACTGGCGCTCACCATTCCCATCAACACACTTCACTGCACGGGAGGCCGGCCGATGGAGCGAGACATGAATCGGGCGTTGAAAGCGGAACAGTTTCCGGCGATTGCCTTCCGCTTCGATGGTCTTCGGTCCGGGGTCAACCACGACCTGGATCGCCGGGAGTATCGGGCCACCGTGGCCGGCCAGCTCTCGCTTGCCGGGGTCGACCGCAGCATCTCCTTCGAGACGGCGGTGCAGAGAACGTCGCTCACGCAGTTCCACATGACGGCGGAGATGCCTGTGCGGATGAGCGAGTTCGGCATCGCACCGCCGACCGCTCTGTTCGGAATGATCCGATCTGCGGATGCCCTGACCGTCCGGTTCGATCTGGTTCTGGTCGTCGCACCATGAACGCCGCGGGCACAGTTGCGGAGGCCATGGCGGCGGCCGGGTTCGACGCCAGGCTCAAGGTGAGGCTCGACGAGCGCACCGTTCCGAAATACCCTCTCTTCGGAGCGGGAATCGAGATGACTTTGAAGCGTCTGCGGGAGATCACCATCGTCGCGCCGATCGTGATCGTGATCGTTCTGGAGGCGATCCGCTTCGCCACCATCGGCTCGACGTCGGCGATGAGCCGGCTGCTCCTCGATGGAGTGGTGGCCATCGCCTTCATGACTTTCGGCTTCGTGATGGCCGGCGCGATCGCTCGTGCACACCGGCGGCTGGAACATCAGAATGCGGAGTTGCTGGCACTGCACGGGGCCGGCCTCGACATCACCGCCGAGCTTTCTCTCGATGCGGTCCTGAACAAGGTGGTCGATCGTGCACGCACACTCGTGGGCGCGCAGTACGGCGCGCTCTCCGTCGTGGAGTCCGGTGGCCGGATCGAAGCGTTCCTGACCTCCGGCATCACACCGGAGCAGCGAGCGATCCTGGGACCTCCTCCCACCGGACATGGACTCCTCGGCGTGGTGTTGAATCACGGCGAACATCTGCGCCTCGACGATCTGACCAAAGATCCGCGCTCGGAGGGCTTCCCGCCCAACCATCCCCCCATGCGTTCGCTCCTGGCCGTGCCCATCACCTGCAAGAGCCCGTTTGTAGGGAACCTGTATCTGGCGGAGAAAGAGGGAGGTGCTCTCTTCACCGGGGGCGATGAGGACACACTCCAGCGCTTTGCGGTGCAGGCAGCCATCGCTATCGACAACGCGTATCTGCACCGCCAGGTGGCCACCCTGGCGGTGACTCAGGAGCGCATGCGCATCGCGCACGAAATGCACGATGGCATCGCCCAGGTCCTGGGCTACGTGAATACCAAGGTGCAGGCGGCGAACGAGTACATCCGCCGTGGCAACACCGATGAAGCCTCCGTGCAGCTGCGGGAACTGGCCACCGCCGCGCGGGACGCATACGGCGACGTGCGGGAGGCCATCGTCGATCTGCGCACGCTCCCCGAGGTGACGCGAACGTTCTGCGAGGTGCTCGAGGAGTATCTGAGCCGCTGGAAGGAACAGACTGGAATCAGTACGCAGGTGACCATGGCCAGCGATCTGGTCTTGCCGGTCAGCACCGAGCTGCAGCTCATGCGCATCATCCAGGAGTCGCTGACCAACGTCCGGAAGCATGCCAAAGCCACCACGGCGAAGGTCAGTCTCCGCCTGGCCGACGGCGTGCTGACCCTGCTGATCGAGGACGACGGAGTGGGATTCAATCCGGCCGCAAAATCCCGGAGTGAATTCCCGCGATTTGGCCTGGCCACCATGCGCGAACGGGCCGAGGGAATCGGCGGAAGTTTCACCATCGAGAGCCTGCCCGGGCAGGGCACGCGGGTTCGTGCTGAGGTGCCGGTGTCCGAGACCTAGGCCGGCACGGCCGTCGGCGCTGGTTGCCCAAGGCTCCGCCAGGATCACGCTCCAAGACGTTCTGCCGCGCAGGTCCCAGCCTCTGGCCCCCTATACTCCACCGGTGCGGATTCTCATCGCAGACGACCACGCCCTCTTTCGCGACGGACTTCGCAGTCTGCTGCAGGCGCAGGGTCACGATGTGGTCGGCGAGGCCCGGAACGGACGCGAAGCAGTCGAGCTCGCGCGACGGCTGCAACCGGAATTCGTTCTGATGGACGTCTCCATGCCTGAGCTGGATGGCGTGGCCGCGACGCGCATCATCGCCGCCGAGATGACCGCCGTGAAAGTCCTCATGCTCACGGCGTCGGAGGAAGACGAGACGCTCTTCGACGCCATCAAGGCGGGAGCGCAGGGTTATCTGCTCAAGAACCTGGAAGCGGACGACTTTTTCTCTCTGCTCGACCGCGCCGCTCAGGGCGAGCCGGCGCTGACGCCCAGTTTAGCCCGCAAGCTTTTGCAGGAGTTCGCGAAGCCCGCCGCCGAACCGAAAGGTGCGGACGATCCTGATGCGCTGACCGCGCGCGAACGGGAAGTGCTGGAGCTCATGGTGGAAGGGGTGACCTCCAACCGGAGGCTGGCAAAGCGACTGGACCTGAGCGAGAACACCGTCAAATTTCATGTGCGGAACATCCTCGACAAGTTGCGCCTGCACAATCGCGCTGAGGCGGTCGGGTATGCGCTGCGGAACAGGCTCGTCGAGCCGCCCGCAGGCTGAGGCTGCGGCGAAAGGGAATGTCCTGCGCCGCGGGATGCCTGCCTTTCGGAACGCCGGCTTCCAGCCGGCCGGGCCGCCGGCATCCTTGCCGGTGGGGTCACCAGGACGGTTGGTGACACACTCGAGGCGTCGCGCGCGGAGGGGTCATCCTCGCACTTGCTTCGATTATCCTTCGCCTCCATGAAGATGTTTCTCGCCTCGCTCCTGCTTGCCGCCAGCGTCGTCGCGCAGCCGCTCACCATCGAGGACTACGCCACGATGCCCACGCTTTCCTCACCGCGCTTTTCTCCCGATGGAAACCGCGTGGCGTATCTGGTGACGCGCGCGGACTTCGATCGCAGCGCCTACACCTCCCAGATTCATGTGATCGACGCCGACGGCCGCAACGCGATGCAACTCACCCGAAGCACTTCGTCGTCCACCTCGCCGCGCTGGTCGCCGGACGGATCCCGCATCGCATTTCTCTCCGAACGCGATGGTGGAAAAAACGCGATCTGGGTCATCGGCGCCACCGGAGGTGAGGCGGAAAAGTTGACCAGTCAGACCTCGGCGGTCCGGAGATTCGAGTGGTCGCCCGATGGAAAGTCGATCGCCTTCACGGTTTCCGATGCTCCCGGCCCCGAGGAGGAGAAGCGCATCAAGGAGCATGACGACGCGCGCGTGGTGGGGGAGCCGCGGGGAGCGATCCACCTGCATCTGATCGATATGACCTCGCGCCAGGTGCGTCGGCTGACCAAGGGTCCGTTCTCCATCGCCGCATTCGCCTGGTCTCCGGATGGGGAAACGCTGGCCATCCAGCGCTCCGACGCGGATGTGCTCGACGACTACTTCCATGCCGATCTCTATCTGATTTCTCTTCGTGACGACAACCGGATGCGGCCGCTGGTGGTTCGTGCCGGAGTCGACGTTTCGCCGCAGTTTTCACCCGACGGAATGTCCATCGGCTTTCTGAGCTCCGGCGGAGTGTTCGACTGGCTGCGCGAGGCGGAGCTGTACTCCGTTCCGGTGACCGGCGGAGCTCCGCGCCTCCTCTCGAAGGCATACGGCCGCACGCCTGACTCCTTCTTCTTCAGCGGCGACGGCAGGACGATCTGGTTCAACGGGCCGTGGAACTCGACCTCGCAATTGTTCCGGCTGGGGAGCGATGGCGCGGCCTTTCGCGACGTCAGCCGCGTCGACGGATTGGTGGCGGAGGTCGATGTGCGCAACGGCCGTGCTGCCTTCGTCTACCAGACGCTGAACGCCCCACCGGAGCTGCACATCAGCGCGCTGGATGAGTTCCGGCCCCGCCCTCTGACTCACCTCAACAACGCCCTGCGCGACCGCACCCTCGGCGGAACGACGTTGATCCGCTGGAAGAATCCGAAAGATGGACTGGAGATCGAGGGATTGCTGACGCTTCCGCCAGGTTATGTGGCCGGCCGTCGTTACCCCACCCTCACGTTTGTACACGGAGGCCCGGCCTCCCGCTTCGATCAGGGATTTCTCGGGTATCTCGGGGCGGTGTACGCGCCGCAGGTTCTGGCCTCCCGCGGCTTCGTCGTGCTGCGGCCGAATCCCCGTGGCACTGGCGGGTACGGACAGCCGTTCCGCGCCGGAAACGTGGGCGACTGGGGCGGCATGGACTGGATGGATATCAACGCCGGTCTGGACAAACTCCTGGCGGACGGCATCGCCGATCCGCAGCGCCTCGGAATCATGGGCTGGAGCTATGGCGGGTTCATGACCGCGTGGGCGGTCGGGCACAGCAATCGGTTCAAGGCCATCAGCATCGGCGCGCCGGTGGTCGACCTGCTCAGCTTTCACGGCACCACTGACATCCGCGAATTCATCCCCAACTATTTTCCGGCGGCGCCGCAACCGGCGGCGTCACCGGCGATGGCCTCCGACGCGGCAGCGCTGGAATCGCTGAGCCGTACTCCGCTGAGCCTCGAGCTGCTCCGCGAGCGCAGCCCTCTGTGGCATCTGAAAAAGACGAGCGCGAAGGTGCTGATCCAGCACGGCGAGGCGGACGATCGCGTGCCGCTCTCGCAGGGCACCATGCTCTATCGCACGCTGCAGGAAATGGGCGTCGATGTGACGATGGTGACCTATCCGCGGCAGCCGCACGTGCCACGAGAGCCACGCCTGCGGATAGACGTGATGCGGCGAAACCTGGAGCTGTTCACCAAGGTCCTGCTGCCGGGATCTTGAGAGACTCTGATGACACTCCCGTTGGGGACCCTCTCCCGGCTCGCATTCCTTTTCAGGGGGCCGGTTGGGTCAGAGGACGCTCTTCCATTTTCTTTGGCACTGCGCCGTCACCGCTCTGCGCCGCGAAGCTTCGATTCAACCTCGGAGAACCAGTCGGTCACCACGTTCAGCCGCTGGAGGCTGGGGTCCTGCTCCTGCTTGACCATTAGAAAGTGTGTGCCGTCCGGCATCACGTCGTAGGCGGCCTCTCCGCGGCGCGTGGCCACGAAGTCGCCGCTGAAGAGCAGCTGCGTCTGGTCGATGGCGAACCCCGCTCCATCCGATCTGTGAGCGGCCATCATCTTTGGGCCATTGCGAAAGAACAGCTCGTCCCCTCGGGGTGACCACGATGCTTCTCCGCCGCCCTCGCTGGAAACCTGCACCACGCCTCCTGGCCCGGGGAAGGGACGGACGTAGACTTCATCCCGCCCCGACTCATTCGATGTATAGGCGATCCACTTCCCGTCACGGGAGAAGGCTGGGGCGCGCGTACTGAAAACGGTGTCGAGAAACGGCCGCTTCTGTTTGTCCATCGCCGACCAGGTCACGATCGCTCCCCCGAAGTCCGCCCTGTAGTCGGTATAAGCCAGCGTCTTTCCATCAGGGGACCACGATCCGCAGTGACCGTGGCCGGTGGAGACCAGCGCCTGTTCGCGGTCACTGCCGTCGAAGGACTGCCAGACCAGGGAGCGGTCGACGCCCCGGATCTTGGCGGCGCCGACGTTCAAGCTGGGCGCAAGCCCTGCGGTGCCCCCGCTGGCGTTCTCTCCCCGTTCTGCGGAGAACGTGATGCGGCGTCCGTCAGGAGTCCAGATCGGCGTCTCGTCTTCGCCTTTATCGAAGGTGGCGCGCGTCTGGATCCCTCGAGCGATATCGATGAGCCAGACGTCCGTATCGATCGTCGACCGGATGGTCACCGCGATTCGCTTGCCATCGGGGGAGATGCGCGGATCCTCGAATCCCCGGATCAAGGACACGATCGGCAGCGCATTCCCGGTTTTGTCGACGGACACCAGTGTGCGCGGCGGAGCGGTGAGGTTCCCGCGTGAGTAAGCAACCACCCCCGACCGGGAGATGCCGAGGTCGGCGACGAAGAACGGAGGAACGACCGTGACCGCCTCGATGAGGGGGACGGCCGGGCCGGTGAGCGTAGCCTTCTTGAGGTCCAGCCGGGCGGCGAAAAGCGTTCCGTTGCGGATGAACAGCAGCGCACCGAGGCGATCCACGTAGGAAGGAGCAGACCCGTCGCCGATCTCGCGCCACTTGCGATCTGCCAGGGTGAACAGGCCGATTTTCGGCGAGCCGCTGTTGTTCGATTCGAACAGGACCGCCTTCGAGCCGGGCAGCGCGAATGGTGATCGGTAGCCGAGTTGCCCCACGAAGAAGCCGGGATTCCCGGTCATTTTCAAGAGGGTTTCGGCGGCACGACCGTCGGGAGCCAGACGGTAGATTCCCGAGGTCGTCCCGTACACGATGGAAGCGTCGTCCAGCCAGGTCGCGCCGAGAAAGATCCCGTCGACCTTGGCGATGACCTGCGCCGCCCCGCCGGCCTGGGGGATCTTCTTCAGCAGATCTGCGGAGGAAAATGCGATCCATTGCCCGTCCGGTGAGAAGAACGGACGGGAAGCCTGGTTGGTCCCTTCGATGGCCAGAGTCTCGTCCGTCTCCAGCCTGCGGATGTAAAGCTGCACGGCGGGTGGGACGCCGCCGGCCCAGACGATGGTCCGGCCATCCGGCGACACAGCCACGCCTCCTCCTCCCCACATGGAAAGCTGCCCAGTGGTGGCGATCGGAATGGAGAAGCGAGTCACGCCGCCCACACTGTGCCGGCGCTGCCACAGCCAGCCACCGCCTCCGATGGCAAGGCCTGCCAGAAGCGCGAGGAGTCCGGCCGCCACGATGGGCAGGCGGCGATGCCGCGCCGATGCACCGATCGCTGCGGCTTCCGGTTTCTCGGCGATCCACTGCAGTTGCAGCTTCACGTCGTGCGCGCTCTGCCATCGCTCATCCGGATCTTTCGCCAGACACTTGCGGATCACGTTCTCCAGCGCAGCGGGGGTGAGCGGTTGCACATCGGAGATCGGGGGTGGCTCGCGATCGAGGATCGAGGCGATGAGGCTGGCGCGGCTCTTTCCTTCGAACGCGCGGCGTCCGGTGGCCATCTCGTACAGCAGGGCACCGAGAGCGAAGAGATCGCTGCGCGCATCTGCCTCACGCCCCTCGATCTGCTCCGGAGCCATGTACTGGAAGGTCCCCACGATGGTGCCCTCGGCGGTCAGAGGCTTGTGCTCGGTTTCTCCCTGCGCGCCTCCCGGTGTGGAGCCGGCAACGATCGACACTCCACTCGATGAGGATAGCGGAGCGCTCTTGGCAAGGCCGAAGTCGAGCAGCTTCGCCCCTGCCTTGGTGATCACCACATTGCCAGGCTTCAGATCGCGATGGACGATGCCTCGCCGGTGCGCCTGTTCGAGCGCGCCGGCAATCTGGATTCCCAGCCTGAGTACCTGATCGACTGGCAGAGCTCCCCGCGGCAGCTTGTCCGCCAGTGACTCGCCGTCGAGCAACTCCATGACCAGGTAGCCATCGCCCACGTCGTACAGCGAGCAGATGTGCGGATGATTGAATTGCGAGATCGTTTTGGCCTCGCGGTCGAAACGGAGGCGGAACTGCGCATCCTGGGCGAATTCGGGAGGCAGCACCTTGATGGCCACGTCACGCTCCAGCCGGGAGTCGCGGGCACGCCACACCTCTCCCATCCCGCCGGCGCCGATGCGGGCAGTCATCTCGTAGGGCCCGAGTTTGGTGCCGGGAGCAATGTTCATGATGGGAGCGGCCATTGTCGCAGAATCGGTTTCAGAAAGGCCGGCGGGTTCGTCGTGGCCGAGCAGGGCTTGGTCGCCAGGGTCCTGCTGGAGACTCTCCTCTACCGCAGCGACCGGAAGGTGGAACTGGTCGATCAGCTTCGCCCGGTGGCGAAGGACATGGGGTTCCGCCACTTCGAAGAGGTCGTGAAATGGAGCGCAGGCCGGCGCCTTCGTCAGCCGACCTTAACGGCGGGAGACGAAGACGAGGCGGCGCATTCGGCTGAAAGCGATCAGGACGACGACATCGAGGATTTCATCGCTGCGATCGACAAACGATCGTGACGGCGGCCCCGCTTCGTTTCTGACTTTTCTGACTTGGTGGTGCCGCGCTACGCCGCGGCGGTGTCCGCTGCTTTGTAGTCGGTCACCAGCCACACCAGAAAGACCACCACTCCGAAGACCATGAAGAAGTTGCATGCGGCCCGCTCCCCGGCGAAGCCTAGAACGAACGGCAGGGCCACGAGAGTGAAGGCGACGATGAACTCAATGGCGCCATGGATGGTGAACGGCACGAGCTTGACGATGCCCATGGGGAAACGGGTGAAGAGCGTCAGCAGCAGATGCACCACCGACAGGGCATAGGACACCCGGGCCGGTGTGGCGGTGAAGTGAAAGAGTGTGGGCGCCAGAGCAAACGCGACGACGACGACAAAATCGAGATATCCGTGCATGCGTGGTGTGAGCAGTTTCATGATTCCTCCTGCGGCATGCGCTCGGGTATGCATGCTCGCGTTCCTCTCATCGGCGGGGCTCTGAACAGATCCCCGGACCGTCATCCTGAGCGGCGTAGGCGGCGGGCGGGAAGCGAAGGATCTGCAATCTCCATGCTGTTGCCTGCGACAGCCGCGTCGATGCAGATCCTTCGCCGTCTTCGCGGCTCAGGATGACGGAACCGTTCATCATGCAATACCCGTCATCGCGACATCTTAGCGCGGCGATGGAGGTTCGGCCCTCAGTGTTCTCTGACGGGAAGCGCCGAGGTCACCAGCGTGACCGCTTCGGGAGCTGACTGATCGGGCACGGCCAGGTAGACCTTCTGACCGCTGGGCTCGGCGGCGAACGTTCCTACCTTCGCGCTTGGAAGTTTGCCCAGCGGCTGGGGAGCGTCGAAATCGAACGTCGCACCCGGTTTGATCTTGATGGACATCAGCGAGTCGTCAGAGCCAACGAAGAGAATCTCTTTCCCGCCGGTGGTCCAGAACCCCGGGCTTTTGGTCCCCGTCGTGGAGAGTTGCTGACGTCTCCCCGGGGTCGGAAACGACGTGACGTACAACTCGTAGCGGCCCGATTCGTTGGAGATGAAGGCCAGCCATTTTCCGTCGGGAGAGAACGTGCCGACACGTTCATCCGATGCTCCCTGCAGGAAAGCGAATGGCTTGCGGTCGCCGGTCATCGGCAGGATCCAGATGTCAGCGTGATCGCGATCGAACATTTTCATCAGGTCGAATGTGACAAAGCGGCCATCGTGCGACCAGTCGAAGGCCTGCTTCACATTCTCCGAGTGGTACAGCAGGCTTTCGCTGCTCGTCCCATCGACCGGCTTGATGAACAGGTCGGGAGGAGCTGTGCGATCAGAGGTGAACACGATGTTTTTCCCGTCGGGAGACCACATCGCGGCGTACTCATTGAGGGGGTCCGAGGTGAAGTGCGAGCGGCCGCCACGCTGCAGGTCATAAAGCCAGATGTCGGAGGTGTCCCCGATCTCCACGGCGGCCCTGGTGCCGTCGGGAGAAATGTGAAGATTGACGATCAGTTCGCTGGCCTCGCCAAACGTGCCGAGCTTTTTTCCAGCGCGATCGAACGAGGTCAGCCGGGCCATCCCGGAGCTGCCGCCCGACGAATAGACCACCGTTCCGTTCTCCGATGCCCCGAAGATCGATCGGAAGTACCCCGAGTCGTAACGCACGTTCTCCGCGATGCGAACCGGCTCCCCGGTGAGCTCCAGCTTCCGGACGTCGAAGGGCTGGGCCATCAGCGACGACTCGCGAGCGAACAACAGGTATCCGGCGACGTAGATGACGTTGGATCGCGTGCGCAGGATCAGCTTGCGCTCCTTCGATCCGAGCGAGCCAACGTAGATCGCGTTCAGATCGCTCTTGTTGTCGGCCAGATGCGTTCCCGCCAGGTAGAGAAAGTGATCTCCGTCGGGGAGAAACCAGGGATGGCGATGGGTGGTCTCCGACCGGCTCTTCTCAAGCTGGGTGACCGGCGTCGGCTTCCCGCCTGATGCGCTGACTCGGTAGAGCGGGTCGCGCCAGTTGGGTGCGAAGATGATGTCGCCGTTGCGATTCCAGCTTCCAGGCCTCGGGTCTGTGACATCACAGAGACTGACCGCCGGTCCGCCTGCGACCTCGACACGCTTCAACTTGCTCCCGGCGGCGAATCCGATGGACCGGCTGTCCGGCGACCAGAAAGGATAGGTACCTCCTTCGCTCCCCTCGATGGGATGCGCTTCCAGCGAGTTCAGCGGGCGCAGCCAAAGCATGACCTTTCCCGCAGCGTCCGCTCCGCTGAAGGTGAGGTAGCGACCATCGGGTGAGATGGTCAGCGACCCGCTGTCGTTGTCATCCGACTTGTACGTCACTCCGGGCGGCGGCTCGATCGAGGAACGGATGCTCATCACGCCCGGTGCTTTGTGGCGCAGAGCCATCGCTGCCAGCAGGAGGGTGGTCATTCCCAGCACCGCGGCCAAGGCGATCCACATCTGCTCGCGGCGTTTTCTTCTCGCCACCACCGGCGCGGCCATCCCCGCTTGCGACCCCCCTTCGGCGATCCATTTCAGTTCCGTGGAGAGATCGCGCGCGCTCTGCCATCGATCGTCGGGATCCTTGGCCAGGCAGATCTGCACGGTGCGATCGAGACCGGGAGGGGTCATCGGCTGCACCGAGGAGATGGGAGCGGGATGGCGATCGAGGATCGACGCGATCAGGCTGGCTTTGCTCTTTCCGTCGAAGGCCCGCTGGCCGGTAGCCATTTCATACACGGTCGCACCGAACGCGAAGATGTCGGTGCGGGCATCGGCTTCCCTTCCTTCGAGCTGCTCAGGGGCCATGTATTGAAACGTGCCGATGATGGTCCCTTCCTGAGTCAGGGAGCGGTGACGGGTGGGATCCTCGGCGCCGAAGCCGGGAACGGAGGAAGACTTGGCCAGACCGAAGTCGAGCAATTTCGCTCCCGTCTTCGTCAGCATGATATTTCCCGGCTTCAGGTCGCGATGCACGATGCCCTGGCGGTGGGCCTTGTCCAGCGCGTCGGCGATCTCGATGCCGTAGCGGAGCACCTGCGTCACCGGCAGCGGTCCTTTCAGCAGCCGTTCTGCGACGGTTTCGCCTTCCAGCAACTCCAGGACGAGATAGTCGATCCCATCCTCGTGCCCCACATCGTGAATGGTGCAGATGTTCGGGTGGGAGAGGCTGGAGATGACTTTGGCCTCGCGTTCGAAGCGCGACTTGAGCTGCTCGTTCTCGCGGTACTCCGCCGGCAGGATCTTGATGGCCACGGGGCGATCGAGACGGCGATCGATGGCCCGGTACACCTCGCCCATTCCACCGGCGCCGAGGGCGCCCGTGATCTCGTAGTGACCCAGGCGGGTGCCGTTAGCGATCGACAGAATAGAACAAGGATACACGGCCGGCCCGGCAGGATCGGTTGGTCAGGATGGGTGCGTG
>JBKJQB010000114.1:0-34150 GCA_046594105.1 Thermoanaerobaculia bacterium | reverse complement strand
AAGTCGCGGTAGACGTCCGCGACTTCTTCGAGCCCTCGCTCGACGACGGAGTCTCCGGCTTGCATCCCCAGCGGGAAGTGGTCGTGTATGACCGGGACGGCAACGTTCACGGCGGCGTGCCACTGCGTCTGCCCCAGAGCCCGGTCCACTACTTCGCCAGCCTGAAGATGGGAAGTGGAGTGTGGGTGCGGGGAAGCGACAGCGGGGGAGCGGCGATCTACCTGCGCAGGACGGACAATGCGCTGTACGCGTTTCCGCTGCAGGTGGCCTCCCGGGGCCAGCAGATTCGCAGGGCAGGCGGCGTGGCCATCTGGGCCATTGCCCTGGTCCTGCTGGTAATCATCACCCAGTCACTGCCGATGATCGCCTCGGTGGTGCGACGGTTTCCGCGGCAGATCGATTTCCGTACCCGAACGGCCATCTCCCTCACCGCGGTGGTGGTCGTCCCGCTGATCATCTTCGTGCTGTTCGTGCGGGCCTATCTGGCCAACCGCCTGGAAGCGGAGTACCTCGATCGCGGGCAAACCTCCCTCAACGCCGCGCAGCGGGTGATCGAGGATTACCTGGCCTCCACCAGCGCCACCACCCGGCCCGAGCAGGTGCTGGACGACGACGTCCTGAGCTGGCTCGCCCGCGTGATCGGCCACGACCTCCATCTCTATCGCGACGAGCAGCTGATCGCATCGAGCCGGCGGGACCTCTTCGCCGCTCGGGTGGAGTCGCAGCGGCTTCCTGGCGATGTCTACTCCGCGATCGTGCTCGGCGGAAAACAGCTGGTGCCGGCGGTGCGCGCCTCCGGCTCCACGCAGTACATCGAGATCTACAGCCCCATCAATCTGGTGCGCGGCCAGAGCTACACCCTGGCCCTGCCATTCATCGTGCAGGGAAGACAGATCGAGGCGCAGGTCAACGACCTGGCCACCACCATCTACATGCTGCTGGTCTTCATCGCCCTGGCCGCCATCGCGGTTGCGTACTGGACGGCGCGCAGCGTAACGCGACCGGTGCAGGCGCTGGTGGCGGGAGCCCGCGCCGTCGCCCGCGGCGACTTCGAAATCGATGTTCACGCCCCCGCCGACCCCGACCTTGGCTTGCTGGTTACCACCTTCACCGACATGGCCCAGTCCATCCGCCGGCAGCAGAACGATCTCCGTCACGAACGCGATCGGCTGCAGACGCTCCTGGAGAACATCAACGCCGCAGTGGTGGTTCTCGGGCGCGGGATGTCCGTGAGCGCCACCAATGCCACGGCCCGAAAACTCTTCGGTGAGCCGCTGGCCTTCCATGAGGAGGTCCGCCTGTTCATCGACTCTCATCGCCGAGGGAGCACCGAATCGGAGGAAGTCCAGCTGAATGTCGAGGGGGCCGATCGAACCTACCGCGTCTCCATCGTCCCTCTCCCCGACAGCGAAGAGGAAATGCTGATCGCCGAGGATGTTACCGAGATCCTGCGCTCCAACCGGCTGGAAGCATGGGGCGAGATGGCGCGGCAGGTCGCCCACGAGATCAAGAATCCTCTGACCCCCATCCAGCTCACCGCCGAGCATCTTCGCGCGGTGGCCGATCGCGACGATCCCAACCTTCGCTCGGTGGTGGTCACGGCGGTAGAGAACATTCTTCGCCAGGTGGTGACCCTCCGCGAGACGTCGCGAGAGTTCAGCGACTACGCGTCGCTACGGCAGGCCCAGCGTAACCCGGTGGCCCTGCGCAGACTCCTCGAGGAGATCGCTGCAGGGTACGAGGACAGCGGGGAGCGGGGCATCGACTTCCAGTACGACATCTCGCCCTCCACGCCGGAAACCTTCTCCGGTGATGCACGCCTGCTGCGCGGGGCCATCTCCAATCTGCTCGAGAACGCATTCCAGGCCACGCCGGGCGGCAACGTGCGGCTGGCCAGCGCAGGCGTCGATTCGAGGGTCCTGATCAGCGTGGAGGACGACGGGCCGGGGGTGGCGCCGGAGCTCCTGGCGAAAATCTTCGATCCCTACTTTTCCACGAAGTCCTCAGGCACCGGCCTGGGCCTGGCCATCGCCCGGAAAGCGATCGAAGAACATGGAGGTGTGCTCCGGGCCGAGAATCTCGAACGCGGCTTCCGGATCGCCATCGAGCTTCCCAGTCGGCCCCTGTCCTTGCCGGCATCCGGACCGATGCTTGAATAAACTGCGCCCCCGCATGCGTTTTCGCATCGTTCTCATGAGAAAGCTGCTGCTCATCAGCTTCATCGTCACGCTCTTCGGCGCGCCACTGGCGCACGGCCAAAGCGTGCTCGACGAGACCAGGACCACGTTGCGGTCCCAGCTCCTTCGGCTGATCAATCGCGATCGCAGCCGCTTCGGCCTTCGACCGGTGGAGCTCGATCCGGCGACGTCAACGATCGCGGATGCCTACTGCAGGGACCAGATCCGCAATCGAACCATGGGGCACTTCGGCATCGACGGCGAAGCTCCCTACATGCGCTATTCCTTCGCCGGCGGCAACGATGGGATCAGCGAGAACGCTGCAGCATGGTCGGCGAACTACCACTTCAGCGACCGAACGCTCTTCGACATGATGCGCCGTTCCGAGGAATCGATGATGAGTGAGGCGGGCCCCCATGCCGGCCATCGCCGCGCCATCCTCGACCCTTACGCCACGCATGTGGGGGTCGGTCTGGCGTGGGAGCGAGGCGAGTTCCGCATCGTGGAAGCATTCATTCGCCGCTACGTTCAGTGGACCCGCGCCATTCCTCGAAGCGCCAGCATCGGGGAGCGAGTGCTCATCAGCGGAAAGCCGGCCGGTGGATATCCCGTGGAAGCGATCACCGTGCATCGCGACCCCCTCCCGCGCCCCCTGTCCGTCGCCGCCGCGAACAGCATCGACAGCTACAGCCTGCCTCCACCCCGCCGCGACTACCGTCCCCGCCTCAAGCAGCGGTTTCGGCGGCGAAGTGACGGCGGGATCGAGGAGATCCGCGACGAGTACACCGACGGCCGGACCGGAGACTTCTTCGTGGCGGACGACGGATCGTTCAGTTTCGCCGTTCCACTCGATGAGGGTCCCGGCGTTTACACCGTGGTGGTGTGGCTGCATCCCAGCGGCGCCCATCTCACTGTTCCGGCGAGCAACATCTCCATCCGCGTGGAGGCGCTGGTTGGAGCCCTGCCAGCCCCTTCGGTCGGCAGCCGCTGACATCCTCGCCGCTCTGGCGACATTTCTGCACCACGAGGACACCAGTGCCAAGCGACTCCACCTACGACTGCATCATCATCGGCGGGGGCCCCGCCGGACTGACCTGCGCCATTTTCCTCGGGCGTTACCAGCGCCGGGTTCTGCTCATTCACAACGGCAGGCCGCGCAACTATGCATCGCGCGCCATTCACGGATTCATCGGCCAGCACAACATCCCGCCGGGCGAGCTGTTGCGTCGCGGCCGTGATGAGGCGGAGGCAGCGGGCGCGGAGCTCTTTGAATGCACCGCCTCCAAGGTGGAGCGCGTCGGCGACATCTTCGAGGTCACTACCGACACCGGCGTGATGCGCGCCCGGCGCGTGGTGCTGGCCTACGGAGTGCGCGACATTCTGCCCGACATACCGGACGTGGAGCGCTACTACGGCGGCAGCCTCTTTCATTGCGCGGACTGCGATGGCTACGAAGTTCGCGACCGGGTGGTCGGCGTGATCGGGTGGGGTGTCAAAGCTGTCGGTCTCTCCCTCAAGCTGCTGCAATGGACCTCGAAAATCACCGTCTTCACCGACGGCCACGAGCGAGGGTGGACGCCGGAACACCAGAGCAAGCTCCTGGCCGAGGGGATCAAGGTGCAGGAAGAGAAAATCCTCTCCCTGACCGGCAGGGAAGCCATGGTCGACGCGGCGGTCCTGTCGACCGGGGAGCACGTCGCGGTGGAGGCGCTGTTCTTCACCATCGGGGTGGAGCGCGCCTGCATCCTGGCCGAGGAGGTCGGCTGTAAGGTCGACTCCGAGCATCCGAACATCGTGGTGGATGATCACAAGCAAACGTCGGTCGAAGGGGTCTACGCCGTGGGTGATCTCGTCGCCGGGTCGCAGCTGGCAATCACCTCGGCGGCCGACGGCGCCATCGCCGCCATCGCCTTGAACAAATCGCTCCTTCCCCCCTCGCATCTGGTCTGACCGAACCGGTCCAGCACCGTCAGCGGCAAACGGTGTACTCTCTCGCGCCGTGCTCGTTTTCATCGCCGGAACGCCCGCAGATGTTTTTGCGCCCGAACTGGCCCTGGGCATCGAGACGGAGCTCCGCGCTCGCTTTCCTGAGCTCTCGTTCCACGCCCACGAGGTGTATCGATCGGACGGTGTCGAGCCTGTCGGCTGGTCCCGGCTTCAGGCCCGCGTGGCGCAGTCCATCCCCTCTGCGCCGCATCTGACGTCGATCGACGCCTATCAATCCGTGTATCTCCCGCTGCCTCTCGACGTGGTCCAGCATCTGCTCATTCCCAACGCGGCCGACCCGCTGGAAATCGGGAGCCTCGAACACCTGCTGGACGAGCTGCGGCAGTTCGCCACCGCGGCCGCACTTCCGACGGACGATGTGGAGATGATGCAGCTCTCCGCGCACTACCTCGAAGACGACGCGCTGTTCGATCAGGATCTCGACGTGCAGACCTATCTGCAGCTGATGCTCGCGGCCAGGCAGAGCGCCGCGCACGGCCTTCCGCTGTGGATCTCCATCGAGTGACCGATGGCAACGGGAGATCCGTCGTTTCAGCCAACAGCGGCTAAAATAGGCGTCATGCGTTCCCTGCCGCGATTCGCCGTTCTGCTCCTGATGGCCGCGGCGTCCTGCCACAGTCCGACCAGTCCTGAGGATCCGAGCTCGAAGCCGCATGGCCGGCTTTCCGGCCTGGTGAAGATCGGTCCGAACTGTCCGGTCCAGCAACCGGGGAATCCCTGCCCTACGCCTCCCGGGGCATACCTCTTGCGCAAGATCCTGGTGCTCGATGCCAATCGGACGAAGACTCTCTTCGTGGTCGATATCGATTCGCAGGGCCTGTATCTGATCGATCTCGTTCCGGCGCGCTACGTCATCGATCTTCGCGGAGCGGGGATCGATCGGACCGCGGACCTGCCGAAGACCATCGAGATCCGGGCGAACACGGTGACTGTGCTCGACGTATCCATCGACACCGGGCTGCGGTGACAGGTTCGGCAGGGGCTGGCTGGTTCACGGCCGCTTCACCGCGAGGCGATGGCCACACGGAGATCACCGCGGGAAGGATCCGGATCATGCGGATGCGCGGCGGGATCGCCGCGCATCCGCACCGACAAACTAGATCTTGCCGAGGTGCTTGTTGACCAGGGCGGTCATCTCGAACATCGAGACCTGCTTCTTGCCGCCGAAGATCTTCTTCAGGTTGTCGTCTGCATTGATCATCCGCTTGTTCGTCTGATCCTGCAGGCCGTTCTTCTTGATGTAGTCCCAAACCTTCTTGGTGACCTCGCTGCGCGGGATCGGCGTGCTGCCGACGATCGCAGAAAGATCGGCGCTCGGTTGAACTTCAGCCTTCAGACCTTTGCCGCCGCCTGTGGATCCAGATGCTGCCTTTTTTGCAGTTGCCATACGTGATGTCCTCTCGTCAGTTTTTCGCGGGATTGTGCGCCAGCGTTCCCCCGGCGTCAATTCGACAGAGTAACCCGGACGCACGACAGATTCCCACCTGAAGCCCCGGAGGGCTTCTCCTTTCTCTTCTCGCAGGAACCGCGCCCGAAGTCCAATCGGCGTTCATTCTCATGGCGTTATCCCGGTTTCTGCGCCGAAACGCCGAACACCAGCGGACCCATCCGTCGGTTCCAACCGTGTGTGGTCATGAAGAGGGAGACACGGAGCGAAGCGGAGTGCGGGTGAGGGGTCACGAGACTTCTCTCCACTGAACGATGCCATTCGGAACCCGCGCAGGCTCGAATCGCTCCAGGGCGTCACGCAACATCTTTGCTGGATCGGAGCGCTGAACCTCGGGGACGCCGAGGATCGCCAGCGCCTGCACCAGGGTGGCCGTGACCGTCGCATGGTCGAGCGTCTCCAGGCGCAGCGCTCCGTCGCGCTTGGCGAATTTGGAGCCGTCGGCGCTCACCACCAGAGGCAGGTGGCCGTACTCCGGTGTGGCCACTCCCAGCGCGCGCTGCAATGCGATCTGCCATCCCGTCGAGGCCAGAAGATCGTTTCCGCGGATGATCTGTGTCACGCCCTGTTCGGCATCATCCACCACCACCGCGAGCTGATAGGCGAATACGCCATCGGCCCGTTTCACCACAAAATCGCCGCGATCCGGGAGGTTTTCGTTCACGCGGCCGAGCACCAGGTCGTCGAAGGTGATCTCCGAGGAGGGCACGCGGAAGCGGATAGCCCTGGCCGGCCGGCCGGCGGGGATCCCCTTGCGGCAGGTTCCGGGATACACCGCCTCCCGTCCGATGGGAGCCGAAGCCGCTCGCTGCAGATCCGCGCGCGTGCAGCCGCAGTCGTAGACCACTGATTGTTCCCGAAGCCGTTCCAACGCGCGTGCATAGGCAGCGGAGCGGTCCGACTGCTTCATCACCGGTCCATCCCATTCCAGTCCGTAACGTCGAAGCGTCGCCAGAATCTCATCGGCGGATCCAGGCACAATTCTGGGCGGGTCGAGATCCTCGATCCTGACGATCCACTGACCGCCCGCGCGCCTGGCAAACAGCCAGGATCCCAGCGCAGCCACAAGGCTACCGGGGTGCAGAGACCCGGTGGGTGAGGGGGCGAATCTCCCGATCACGCCTGCGCTCCGTGGTTCTGAGCGAAGCGAACGTTGCGAAAGGCAGCCATTTCCCCAGCATCGCGACTGAGGTTTATTAGAAGCTGGGAAACAGCGCGATGAACCGATGCGTGGGCGTGACGAAGGTGCGCTCCGAAGACAGCAAGCACTCCGCCGACATGAGCTCCTGCACATGACCATCGTACGCTGGAGCTCGCCTGCCAGGCCGCCGCACCGCAGGGATCGATCCCATGTCGAGCGGAGAGACGAGCGCAACACTCCACAGAAGCCCATCCGCCGCGAACTGATCAACCTTTCGTCTTGAGGCGCCGAACGTGGAAACAGGCAATTAAAGCCGTAAGCCTGAGCGTTCCGCGCCATGTCTGTGACCCTTCACAAACGCAACGCGCGTCTCCGATTCCATCTCTTCGCGCTCTTTCTGGCGATGGGGACGGTGGGGCTATGTTCGCGCAGTGCCAGCGCGTCGGAGTCTCTGAATTTCTACCGGTCCTTGCTCGACCGTGGACGCGAACTGTACGCACACGGGAACGATCGCGAGGCGTTGCCGCTGCTTCGAATTGCCGCCTTCGGAACCCTTGATGACGTCGCTTTGTTCGAGCGCGCCTACGTTTATATCGCTCTCGCTTCCTCGCGCATCGGCGACCGTCCCGGAGCGGTCAACGCGGTTGCGAGAATGATCGAAGCGGAACGAGTGGCCCCCACGTTCGCCACCCTGAACCTCGGAGCGGACGGCGCAGTCTTCGAAAAGCTGGCGCGTCCACTCGGCTTTGTCGCTCGCGTCCCTCCCGCGGGGCAGCGTACTTCCGCCCCATCAGCGACCGCTGCGTCCATTCCTTCTGCGCGAAGGGAGCTCGAGAACCCGTCATTGGAACCCCTTCCGCCTGCGGCGCGCCCGCAACCGGCTCCCCCAGCAGCTCCTCCTGCCTCAGTCTCACCGCAGAACCGGGGAGCATCGACCGAGCCCTCGCGAACCCTCATCAAGCCGTCGCCGGAACCAGGGAAAGGCCAGCGCGCGCGCGGCCTCTACGCATTGCAGATCGCCATCGCCTGCCAGGAGAGCACCGTGAACCGATATCGCGGTCTTTTTCCCCAGCTTCGCGCGATGCCCATCCGCCTAGGTGAACGCCGCTGCTTCCGCGTCCTCATTGGAAGCTATGCAACGGCGGAGGAAGCCCGAGCCGATCGGAACGCGGTGCGGCTTCGAACCGGTGAGGCGGGAGACCCCGTCGTCCTCAGGGATTAGAGACCCATAACCAGTTCCGGAGCTGGCGGTGCGTCCCGGAGGACTGAGCAGGGACTCCCCTCGATTTCAATTGCTCGTATCATTCGCCCCAAGGAGAAAGCCATGAGAAAAGTCTCAACCTTGTTTTTGATGATCGCCCTCGGAATCGCCCTGTCGGCGGCTGCCGCCGTCAAGACGTATCAGGTCACCGGCCCCGTCCTCGAAGTGAAGGCCGACATGATCGTCGTCCAGAAGGGCAGCGATCGCTGGGAGATCGCGCGGGATGCCTCCACCAAAATCACCGGCGACCTCAAAGTCGGCTCGAAGGTCACCATCGAGTACCGCATGTCGGCGACGTCCGCGATGGTGAAAGAAGAAAAGGCGAAAGCTCCGGCGAAGAAAAAATAGCTTGTTCCAGAAGGGCAGGGCAATCCTGCCCTTTGCTTCCCCTCCCAGCTCGTTATTTCCGACAGACCGGTCGCTTCGATGTCTGAGATTTTTTTGTCCATGACTCCGATCCGCTCGCGCCACACTGCGCTCGCCTGCCTTCTGATTTCTTTTCTGCTGTCTGCATCCGCTTCAGCATCGGACGCGCGTCCACGCGAACTGAATGTGGATCTCAGTGGCGGTGGCAGCATCGCCAACGGGCACGGCCGGTCCGATTTCCGGTCGATCCATTTCGAGCTCGCCATGCCCTGCAATCCGATCGCCCGCTGGGTCCGAGGAATCGAGTCGGGCGCGGCGTTGACGTACAGCGACATCCGCCAGCCGCGGAGCTGGTTCGGTCATCGCTTCGGCGATCCCGACGACTCGGTTCGAGGGGAGTCGGCCTACTTCTTTCTCCGCCATCGCTGGCTCCAGTCGTCGACGGCGATCCGTCCGTATGCCGACCTGGGAACAGGCCCGATGTGGTCGAATCGCCGCGTGCCGGCCGCCACCAGCCGGCTCAACGCAAACTCGCAATTCAACCTCGGGGTGATCCTGCGCCCGCAGTCACGATTTCCGCTCCGCGCCGGGTATCGCTTCTCGCACATCTCGAACGGCGGCATCACCGGACGCAACCCGGGACTGAACGTGCACTCGCTCTTCCTTGGAATCCGGGCGGCGACGTTCGATCATCGTTGAATACAGCCGGCCGCGGTTACAGCTTGAGAATCAGCTTGGTCATGTCGTGCTGATTGCCGTCGGGATCCGTGCCGTACTGAGGCATGACATAAGAGCGGAACCCCAGCCCCTCCAGCGTACGCACCGCGTCGGCCTCCAGATCGGAGATGAGCATCGCGTTGAGATGGCGCAACCCATGCTCGCGGCCGATGTTGATGAAGTGATTGACCAGAAGCGTTCCCAGGCCGGCGCCACGAAACGATGGCTCGATCATCCACTTCACCCGCCCGGCAAGCCTCAGTGGGCCCCGCTCTCGCCGATGCAGCGTCGCGTCGGCGACGATCCGATTTCCGTCGAGGGCCAGCAGCGGAAACACCTTGTCGTAATCGATGTTCTGTCCCCAGCTCTCAATGGTCGACCGGTTGTCGATCGAGTCCCAGGCGAAACGCCGGTAATCCGCCGGGAGATGCTGGAAGAATTCGAACAGCGCGCCGGTGTCTTTCGCGGTGAAGGGTCGAAGGAGAACGCGCCGGCCGTCGCGAAGCACGGCTTCCTGCGGGTATCGATGGGGCACAAGGACCTCCTGAAGGAATGCGATTCGAACGATATCACCCGCTGCAGCAATCGATGGGTCCGCTCAGAAACGTTCCGTCAATCCGGCGGCGAGCTCCAGAGCAGCGGGATGAATGCGGCCATCCCGTGCAGATGGTCGACGTGGTCCGGCGCGCTGTTGCCGGCGAATCCGAGGATCAGCAGGCCGCTTCGACGCGTTTCGCTGAGCTGCTGCATTCCGCCCGGACCCCAGCGCAGCACCGCGGTGCGCTGCAGGCCGAGGTGACGAAGCAGATCGTCGGTCGTCTCGGTGGTGCTGGCGAACGTTCCCGGAAAGATCTCCGAGTGCGTGATGATCAATCGTTTCCGGCCGGCAGCAGCCATCGATGCGTAACGATGGAAGGGATCCATCGGCACCTCATCCAGCTTCCCGCCTGCCGCCAGCGGTCGCCTTTCCGGGACATACCCGGTGTGCAGTCCGTCGAGGAGTAGCACGCCGTCGATGGCAGCGGGGTCATTGCGCAGAATCGCCCGGATCGCGCCGTAGCCCGCGCTGAATCCGGAGAGATAACGATGAGCGAAGGTCACCGGCCGCTTCACCCGCTGGCGAACCGCCGCCTGCACAGCATCGACGACCGAGGGAAACACCGCCGGATCGCGGAACGATCGATCGAACAGAGCGCCACCGCTTCCCAGGTTGATGACCGCCACGACCACCGGCCGATCGAGCGATGCCACTGCCTGCACGGGCACAAACGAGCTGCCATGAAAGTGAATCAGCAGATCGGGGGCGTCGCTGCTCTCCGCAGCGACATTGATCAGCACATCGATGGGCTTAGCCAGCACACCGGAAAGGCCGAACCGAGTCCCCGTCGTCGGCACCGGCTGAACGCGTTCGTGCGCCCGAGCCCAGTCCACCATTGGAGAGGGGTTCTGGGAGGAAGGCTTCGCGGTGCTGCAGGCGACGAGCAGAAGCATCCACGGGGTAACTCGCATCCTCCAAATTCTAGCGCCACCAATCCGGAGTCTTCCCAACGGCCCTGCCAATGACGCGCCCGCGCGTGTGATTCGTCAATCAAGGGCGGCCGAGGGAACGCTGCTGAGGCGAAAACCGTGGCGGACGCTTTGCGAACCAACGCCGCCGGGCGTCCCGGCCGCGGCCGGCACGCTGCCTCATACTGCGCCGATGCCAGCCTCCCCCTTTCTGACCTTTCCTCGTCCAGAGTGGTCGCGACTCCGCGGCGAGACTCCGATGACGCTGACGGAAGACGATATCGAGGAGATCCGCGGAATCACCGAAGAGCTGTCGATGCGCGAAGTGGAGGAGGTGTACCTGCCCCTCTCGCGATTGCTCAATCTCCACATCGCCGCGGTCCAGAGCCTCCATCGCGTCAGCTCGCGCTTCCTGGGAACCCTGGCCCCGAAAGTCCCCTACGTCATCGCCATCGCCGGCAGTGTTTCTGCGGGCAAGAGCACCACGGCCCGGGTTCTACGAAAACTTCTGGCCCGCTGGCCGGATCATCCCCGCGTCGCACTGGTAGCCACAGATGGTTTTCTGTTCCCGAATGCCGTTCTGCAAAGCCGAGGGCTGATGGACCGGAAGGGGTTTCCGGAGAGTTATGACCGCACGCGTCTGGTGCGCTTCATCTCCGAGGTGAAGTCAGGAAGCAGCCCGCTGCAGGTGCCCGTCTATTCGCATCTCCAATACGACATCGTTCCCGACGAGTACCAGACCATCGACAGGGCAGACATCGTCATTCTGGAAGGGCTCAACGTTCTGCAGAGCGGCACCGCTACGCCCCTGTTCGTCTCCGACTTCGTCGACTTTTCGATTTACGTCGATGCGCAAGAGGCTGATCTGGAGAAGTGGTTTCTGAAGCGGTTCCGCACTCTGCGGGAAACGGCATTCCGCGATCCGCGATCGTACTTTCACCGCTATTCATCGATGAGCGAAGAGGAGGCCATGGCCATGGCCAGCGACGTCTGGGCGCGCATCAACCTGGTGAATCTGCGCGACAACATCGGTCCGACGCGCGATCGGGCCCGCCTGATCCTGGCCAAGGGCGCCGAGCATTCCATCGAGCAGATCCACCTGCGAAGACTCTGATCGCAGGCCGCCGGCCTCTGCCTGCATGTTGTCCTGGCCGCAGCGAAGCAAGCGGCTGCTCGCTTGCGTCCGCCGCCGTGCGATCATTCTTCGATGCAGTGCGTCCTGGCCCTCGATCAGGGAACCACGAGCTCGCGGGCGATCCTCTTCGACGCCGACGGGAAGGTGGTCTCCCTCGCGCAGTGGGAGTTCCGCCAGATCTATCCGAAACCTGGCTGGGTCGAGCACGACGCCGAAAAGGTCTGGGCCACGCAGATCCAGGTCGCCGCGGAGGCAATCCATCGGGCTCCGGGATGTCAGGTTCAGGCCATCGGCATCACCAACCAGCGCGAGACCTCGCTGCTCTGGAACCGTGCCACCGGACGGCCCATCGCCAATGCCATCGTGTGGCAGGACCGGCGTACCGCGCCGATGTGCGACGCACTCCGCGATGCCGAGCCGCGGATCCGGGAGAAGACCGGCCTGCAACTCGATCCCTACTTCTCAGCAACCAAGATCGCCTGGCTCCTCGATTCCGTTGAAGGAGCGCGGGCTCAGGCTGAACGCGGCGAGCTGGCCTTCGGCACCATGGACAGCTGGCTGATCTGGAAGCTGACCGGTGGACAGGTGCATGTCACCGACAGCAGCAATGCGTCGCGCACCATGCTGTTCGACATTCACCGGGGCCAGTGGGACGACGAGCTGCTGGCCCTGTTCAACATCCCCCGCTCTCTGCTGCCGCGAGTCACATCCTCCAGCGAGATCGTCGGGGAGACCACCGAAGGGCTGTCCATTCCATCAGGCATTCCCATCGCCGGAATCGCCGGAGACCAGCACGCCGCGCTCTTCGGTCAGCGTTGCGTCCGTCCGGGCATGGCCAAGAACACGTATGGAACAGGATGCTTCGTGGTCATGAACACAGGAACCGAGACCGTGGTCTCCGCAAGCGGCCTGCTCACCACGATCGCATGGTCGCTGCCCCATCAACCGCCGCAGTACGCCATGGAAGGAAGCGTCTTCATCTCCG
This sequence comes from Thermoanaerobaculia bacterium, assembly GCA_046594105.1. GTDB lineage: Bacteria > Acidobacteriota > Thermoanaerobaculia > Gp7-AA8 > Gp7-AA8 > JBDSGC01. Next base: position 21,408 of record JBKJQB010000114.1, on the reverse strand, counting down.
GTGCTGCCATTCAATGGCTGCGCGACTCCCTCGGCATCATCAGTTCCGCCGCCGACGTGGAACGCCTGGCCGCATCGGTTCCCGACAGCGGCGGCGTGAGCTTCGTTCCCGCGTTCACTGGCCTCGGCGCTCCCTGGTGGGATCCGCACGCCCGGGGGACCATTCTGGGGATCAGTCGCGGGACGACGGCCGCGCACATCGCCCGCGCCGCGCTCGACGCGATCGCTCTGCAGACCGCCGACATCCTTGGAGCGATGGGCCAGGACACCGGAATCGCGGTCCAGGAAATGCGCGCCGACGGTGGTGGCTCAGCCAACGATCTCCTGATGCAGATTCAGGCGGATCTTGCCGGTGTTCCGGTGGTCCGCGCGGCCCTCACCGAAACGACCGCGCTGGGCGCCGCATATCTTGCCGGACTGGCCACCGGCTTCTGGAAGTCGCAGGAAGAGCTCGACGCGCATTGGAAGGCCGGTCGCCGCTTCGAGCCGGCGCTCGACGAAGCGTCGAGGAAGTCGGTGGTCGATCAATGGCACCGTGCCGTTGAGCGGTCGCGCGACTGGGACCGGTCATGACGGAATCGAGTGGGCGCTTCAGCTGTCCAGATTCGCGTTGAACTCTTCTCTCTGTTCGAAAGTGTTTGAGATCAGCGGTGACCGCAGCGCAGGTAGAGAAGAGTCCCCTCCAGCCTTCCGCCGGCACGGCCGGCGAGAGACTGTAGCCCCCGGCGTCAGCCGGGGAAAACCGAGAACTCACATTCGCGAGCCCGCTTCAGCGGGCGACAGAACAACGGATTGACTCCTCGGTGATTCGCCTGATGACGCGGACTCCGCTGCATCGGGCCGCTGCGTTCCCCCGGCTGAAGCCGGGGGCTACGTTCTTCTGCCGGCTTCGCCGGCTCCAGCCCGGCCAGCGATGCCTGTGCATCGAAGAACACGCTTCCAATTTTGGGACCTATATGAAGGCCACGCAACGCGGCGGTGGCAGCTCGGAAGTTGGTACGTTCGGCGACCAGATCTTCGGCGCCGCCTTGAGACGATCCCCTCACCCCACTCCACGTTGCGACGATGTCACACGTAGTCGCCAAACCTCCGCGCTATAGTTCCGCCGCAACTCCATCTTCGAAACATCCGTAGTGTCATGCACGACCATCCACCCGTCCCGAAGGAGAGCACATGCGGAGACTGATCCCCGTCATCGCCGGCCTGACGCTGTTCGCGGCGTCCGCGTTCGCGCAGACCGCTGACGACATCATCGCGAAGTACATCAAGAACGCCGGAGGCATGGAGCGAATCGCCGCGATCCGATCGCTTCGTCGCAGCGGCAAGTTCATCGGCGGCGGCGGATTCGAGGCGCGCGTAGTCCAGGAAAACCGGCGTCCGCAGATGGTTCGCGAGGAGTTCGCGCTGCAGGGCATGACCGGGATCAACGCCTGGGACGGCAAGGTCGGATGGAAGATCGAGCCGTGGGATGGCAAGAAGGATCCCGAGGCCCTCAGCGAAGCGGAGCAGAAAGAAATCCTCGAAGACTCTGACTTTGAGGGCCCGCTGATCAACTACCGGCAGAAGGGGAATCGAGTCGAATATCTTGGCCGGGAGCCGGTCGAAGGAACTGACGCGTACAAGCTCCGGGTCACCCGCCCGAATGGCGACGTCCAGATCTACTACATGGACATCGACTACTACGTGCCGATCAAGGTCGAGACGAAACGGATGATCCGAGGAGCGGAGCGCGAGTTTGAGACCTCTCTGGGCGACTACAAAGAGGTCAGCGGCTGGTTTCTGCCGTTCTCCATCGAGTCGAATGTGAAGGGCAGCAGCAACCGCCAGAAAATCGCCTACGAGAAAATCGAGGCCAATGTCGCGCTGGGCGACGAGCGATTCGCACGCCCGATGATCGGCAAGACCCCAAGCGACATGCAGCCTGACGCCTCGACCACTTCTCCTCGGAAGGCGGAGACTGCCAAACCTGCACCAAAGCCACCACAGCCACAAAAGAAACCAGAAGGAGCGGGACGATGAATCGAATGAGAACAGGGTGGTTGACCGGAATGACGACCGGAGTAACGACCGGAGTGACGACCGCCGTGATGACGGCGGCGGCCGCGTGCAGCCTGTGGGCCCAGCCCCAGCCGGCTACGCCGTCGGCCGCACCGGTCGTGAAAGTAGATACCGAGACGATCTCCGGCCTGGGCGCGCGCAACATCGGCTCGGCCGCCATGAGCGGTCGCATCGCGGCCATCGACGCGGTGCATGAGGGCGACCGGCTCACGGTCTACCTGGCCACTGCCAGCGGCGGTGTCTGGAAGTCGGTGAACGGCGGAACCACCTACAAGCCGGTCTTCGACAAGCAGCCGGTACAGTCCATCGGCGCCGTGACCATCGACCCCAAGAATCCGAAAGTGGTCTGGGTCGGAACTGGCGAGTCGTGGACTCGCAACAGCGTCTCCGTCGGCGACGGAATCTACAAAACAACGGACGGCGGCGAGACCTGGACGAACATGGGTCTCAGCAACTCCGAGCGCATCGTCAAGATCCTCGTCGATCCGGGCAACACCAACACCGTCTACGCCTGCGCACCGGGCAAGTTGTGGAGCGACAGCGAGGAGCGCGGCCTCTTCAAGACCACCGATGGAGGCAAGAGCTGGACGAAGATTCTGAAGGGCAGCAATCTCTCCACCGGCTGCTCCATGGTCAGCATGGATCATCAGAATTCGAAGACGCTCTACGCGGGGATGTGGGACTTCCGGCGGAAAGGCTGGACGTTCCGCTCCGGCGGTGACGGCCCCACCGCCCCCAGCGGCAGCGGACTGTTCAAGAGTGTCGATGGCGGAACGACCTGGAGCGAGCTCGCCGAGAAGTCGGCGAAAGGCCTCCCCTCCAAGCCGTGGGGGCGGGTTGCGGTCACCGTCGCACCATCGAAATCCAACGTGGTCTACGCAATGATCGAAGCGGACCCCCCGAAAAACGGGTTGTACCGATCCGAGGATGGAGGCCAGAGCTGGCAGGCCCTCGATCGCAGCCAGAGCATGGTCTGGAGACCGTTCTACTTCGCCAATCTCATCGTCGACCCGAAGAACGAGAACCGTATCTTCAAACCGGACTACGGTCTGATCGTGAGCAGCGACGGGGGCAAGAGCTTCAGCAACATCAGCGGCGGCGCGCACGGCGACTTCCACGATGTGTGGATCGATCCCGCCAGCACCGACCACCTCATCGCCGGCGACGACGGCGGCGTCTGGTACTCCTACGACGGCGGCAACCGCTGGTGGAAAGGGGAGAACCTGCCGGTCTCGCAGTTCTACCACGTCAGTGTGGACATGGACACGCCGTACCACGTGTACGGCGGACTGCAGGACAACAGCTCCTGGGTGGGCGCATCGCAGTACCCGGGCGGAATCACCAACGCCCAGTGGGAAAATCTGTATGGGGGTGACGGCTTCTGGATGTTCGCCGACCCATCCGATCCCGACTTCGTCTATGCAGAATCGCAGGGTGGCGAGATCGGACGCATTAACCGGAAGACTCACGAGACGCGGGCCATCAAGCCGCTCCCCCGGTACAACGAAGGCAAGCTCCGTTACAACTGGAACACCCCCATTCACCTCAGCCCCACGCAGAAGGGCGTGATCTACATCGGCTCCCAGTTCCTCAACCGCTCCTCGGACCACGGACAGACATGGGAGCGCATCTCCCCCGATCTGACGACCAACGATCCGGAGAAGCAGAAGCAGGAACTGTCCGGTGGCGTCACCATCGACAACTCCGCCGCCGAGATGCACACCACCATCTACGCCATCTCCGAATCGCCGAAGGACTCCAACGTGATCTGGGCGGGGACCGATGACGGCAACCTGCAGGTCACCCGCGACGGAGGAAAGAGCTGGACCAACGTGATCGGGAACGTCTCCGGGATTCCGAAGAACGCCTGGGTTTCCTACATCGACACCGGACATTTCGACGCAGGCACCGCCTACGTCACCTTCGACGCACACACGTTCGGCGACCTCAAGCCCTACGTCTACCGCACCGGCGACTTCGGTAAGAGCTGGAGGCCGGTGGTGAGCGCGGACAGCGGCGTCCGCGGCTACGCCCACGTCGTGCGCGAGGACCTGGTCGATCGCGATCTGCTGTTCGTCGGTACGGAGTTCGGGCTGTGGATTTCTCTCGATGGCGGAACGCAGTGGGCACAATACAAAGGCGGCGATCTCCCCAACGTTGCCGTGCGTGACCTGGCCATTCATCCTCGGGATCACGATCTGGTCATCGCCACGCATGGACGAGGAATCTGGATCGTCGACGACATCACGCCACTCCGCGCTCTGACTCCTGAAATGCTCGGCCAGAAGGCAGTCTTCATCAGCGCCAGGCCGGCGGTGCAGCGCCTCAACGCCTCGGGTGGATGGGCCAACGGTGACGCCGTTTTCGTAGGAGCAAACCCTCCAGGCGATGCCGTGCTCACCTATTACCAGAAGAGCCGTCACATCTTCGGAGATCTCACCATCGAGGTGTTCGACGCGGATGGCAAGTCCATCGGCACCGTCCCCAGCAGCAAGCGGCGCGGTCTGAACCGCGCCACCTGGCCGATGCGGATCAAGGCTCCCCAGGTGCCCACCGCTGCCAGTCAGGCCGGCGGCGCCTCCATCGGCCCCCGCGTTCTTCCCGGCACCTACACCGTAAAGATGACCAAGGACAAAGAGGTCTACAGCACGCAGCTTCAGGTTCTTCCTGACCCGCGATCGACTCACTCCGCAGAGGATCGCAAGGCGCAGCTCGACCTGTCCATGAAGCTTTATCGCGCACTGGGTGACATGTCGTTTGTCGTCGATCGCATCAACGCGGCACGAGCCGGCATCACCGATCGTTCTTCGCATCTGCAAGGCGATTCACTGCAGGCGCGCCTGTCGAAAGCGTCCGCCGATCTCGACGCCATCCGCAAGAAGATCGTGGCCACCAAGGAAGGCGGCATGATCACCGGAGAGGAGCGCCTCCGCGAGAACCTCGCCGATCTCTACGGCAACGTCATGTTTTACGAGGGCCGTCCTGCACAGACGCAGATCGACCGCACCGAGTCGCTGGCGAGGGAACTGGCCGACGTGGTGGCCAGCTTCGATTCCTGGACTGCCAGCGACCTAGCGTCCATCAACGCCTCGCTCAGCAGCAAGAAGCTGGAGCCGATCGCCCTGCCCACTCGCGAGGAATGGGACCGCAAGATCTCCGCAGGCTCCGGGCCGGGCGGCGCAAAGGCAGCCAGAAGCTGGGAAGAGGATCGTCGCCGCGAACGCGATTGATTGGCAGGTGAAGTTGTGAAGAAATCCTTAGCAAAACAGCGGCTTCGAGCGCTCTCCCCCATCGAGAGTCCTTCTCCCCGCGCACGGGGAGAAGGTGCCGAAGGCGGATGAGGGGACCTCACGCGACGAAGAGAGGGACCCCTCATCCCCGCTTCGCGGACCTTCTCCCCGTGTGCGGGGAGAAGGACACTCGATGGGGAGGCACCCGAGTGAACGAAGCTGAAGCGAAAATCATGGCGGACGCTGTGCGAACTAACGCTGCCGGCCGTGCCGGCCCGGCCTCAGGATTTCTGCTTGCGGAGAAACGCGCCGCTGTTGACCAGATCCGGCTTCGTCAGCGTCATCTCCCGGCCGTTGCCGAGGAGTCGGTCGACCACCTCCACTCCCTGCATGAACGTGTGATCCTGGTTGGAGACCTCATATCGCCACGCACCGAAACGGCCGCGCGAAAAGATTCCCCTGGCCGCCAGTTCCGGCTCGACGATGGCCAGTTCCTGGTCGCGGTTCACCGACGGTGTCGGATACCCGTGGCCGGCGCGGTACTCCCATCGCGACACCACCTCCGTCCCCTCCTCGATCAGCCGGTCGCGCCGCAGCGCAGCGATGGTGTCGCCGGTGAGCGTCTCCCGGTTGACCAGCTTCCTCGGCGACTCCGACACCTCCGCCATCAGCGACCAGAATCCCTCACCTTCCGGAACATTCGCCGGTGAGTAGTTCGAAAACACCGTCACCCGATAGTACGGACTGGTCTCTTCCGGGAAGTACATCCAGCACTTCCGCTGAAGGGTCTTCGGCTGCGGGCCGCGGAGCCCGATGCCGATGATGTGCGAGGTGCTGTAGAGAAGTCGTTCGGCGGCGGCGACCGATGCCGGCGACAGACCGCTGGTCATCCCGCAGAGAACATCGAGCGGCAGGGCGCTGATCAAAGTGTCGTAAGAAAGCCGCTCTCCCTCCTCCAGTGTGACGACCCGCTGAGCGGCATCCACGGCGGCCACTCTGGCGTTGAACCGCAGCCGATCCGATGGAAGAAGACTGGCCACCGCCCTCCAGATCGCGCCCGTACCGCCACGCTTCGGGAAGCGGAACAGGCTGTTCGGTCCCCACGACACGTCGTCGGTCCCGCTTTCCACATTGCGTCGGACCCGTTCCAGATCGGGAACCGCCACGCGATCTCCCATCCAGTCGATCCCCAGAAGCGAGGGAGGATAGGCCCACACCTTGAAGTTGTAGGGAAGCAGAAACAGCTCGGCGATTCCATCACCGAATGTGGAGAGGATCCACTGGTGAAAATCGGCGGCGCGCGTGCCGTCGCGCGCATCCGCAGCATCCTCCATTCCTTTCAACGCGCGCGCGCAATCGACGGCATCCAGGCGATGAATGTTGTTCTGGAACGGATAGGGGATGAAGCGTTCCCGCATCCACACCCACGATTCACGCTGGTGGTAGAGCCAGGCATCGCCGAGAGCCAGATCGAGCACGTCGTCGTAGTAGGCGTAGTGGCTGAACTGGACGTGGCCGCCAACATCCCAGGTGAAGCCGCAGTCATCGACGAAGCTGGAGGCGAGGCCGCCGGCTTCCGCGCTCTGCTCCAGGACCTGATAGTCGTGGTAACCCAGCTCGCGCAGACGCCATGCCGCGCCCAGGCCCGTGGGACCCGCTCCGAGAATGAGGATGCGACCCGGCGCGCGCGTCATCGGGTCCGGTGGAAGGCCGCCGTCAGGGTCTGGCCCAGCGCGATCGAGGCCAGCTTCCAGAGCCGAAAGGATGTGAGCGAGCCAGATCCCACCCGTCGCTGCTGGTAGGGAACGTCCGTCTCGAAAATGCGCGCGTTGGAGCGGCTGGCCAGAGCGGAGAGGATGACGTTGGGAGCAGCGGCGTTCTCTGGAACACGCGGTAGGGCGGTTCGCAGCCATTCCTTTCGCATCAATCGGAAGGGCGAGTTGACGTCGTGAATTCGTCCGCCGAACAGAATGCGCACGATCAGCCGGCATACCCCCGTGAACAGTCGACGGATGATCGGTGCCCGTCGGGAGAGGCGACGCCCGATGAGAAAGTCGAACTCCGCGCGACGGTTCCACAGAGTCAACATCTGCTCCGCCGGCATTTCTCCGTCGCTGTCCATCTGGAAGACCCAGTCGCTGGCAGCCTCGCGATAGCCGCGAGCGATGGTCGGGCCATGCCCCGAATTCGGCTTGGCAATCACCGCGATCCGTTCGTTGCGCGTGGCCAGCTGACGCAGCACCGCGTTCGTTCCATCGCGCGATCCGTCGTCGTAGAGGCGGATCTCGTAGTCGATGTGCGCGCCCTCCAGAGTCTGCACCAGCGTCTCCACGGCATCGCCGACCAGTTGCTCTTCGTTGTACACGGGGACCACGACGGTCAGCTCGGGCATCGAGCCGGGATTCTAGCCCGGTCGCAGCGCTGTGCACGCGATCGATCCGAGGCATCAGGAGGAACAAGAGTGCCCGGGCGGTGTCTGACCAGATCACACGAGGCCGGTGTGGCACAGACCACACTTGTCCAAATCGTTGCGCGTTCTCCGATGCAGAGTGCATCGAGGGCCTGGCTGGAGCCGGCAAAGCCGGCAGAAGACTGTAGCCCCCGGCTTCAGCCGGGGGAACCCCGCGACCCGATGGAGCGAAGCCCGCTTCAGCGGGCGACAGAAGGGTTCCGCGTGATCTGGCGAACCAACGAGCCCATCCGCTGTTCTGTCGCCCGCTGAAGCGGGCTCGCAAATGGGAGTTCTCGGTTTCCCCCGGCTGACGCCGGGGGCTACGGTCTCTCGCCGGCTGCGCCGGCTGAAATCCGCTGGAGGTTTCCAGAGTGTGCTTTGGGTCGTTCGCAGCGCAGCAGGTTCGGAAATGCGCAATGCTGAAAGAAGGCCGCGCCGCGCTACCATCCGATCGCTTGTCAGATCATCCTGCAGAAGCGACTCAGGGGGGAGTGCGCGCTTTCCTTTGCGAGCGTCAGCTCTGGATTCTGGTCGGCGGCGTCCTCGCGTTTTTTCTGCAGCCGCTCACTACCCGCACCTTCTTCTTCCGCGACAACTCCCTGCTCAACATCCCCACGCACTTCCTGCTGGCGAAGTCCCTCCGCGCCGGGAGCATTCCGCTGTGGAATCCCTTCCTCCACGGCGGACAGCCACTTCTGGGGAGTCCGACCAGTACGATCCTCTATCCGGCAAACCTCCTCGATCTCCTGCTGCCCCCGCTCCAGGCGTTCAACACCATCGTGATCCTGCACTTCGTCCTGTGCGCAGCGTTCGCCTATCTGCTCGCGCGATCCCTTGGGATCAGTGGCAATGCCTCGATGATCGCCGGCATCCTCTACGCGTTGTCCGGCTTCTCGCTCTCGCAGGCGAATCTCTACCAGAAGCTGCTGGCGCTGCCCTGGGTCCCTTTCTGCCTTCTCGCAGCGCACCAGTCGATCCGCCTCCGACCTCGATTCTGGACCTCATGGTTCATCGTCGGTTTGCTGACGCAGATCCTCGCCAACTCGCCCGAGACGACGGCGGCCACCGGACTGCTGACCCTTCTGTTCGTGGCCGCCGTGGCCGATCCGCCATTTCGAAAGACAGCCATTCTCCGGATCGTTGCGGCGATGGTTCTTGCTGCGGGGCTGGCCGCCGTCCAACTCCTGCCGGCCGCGGAGATGACTGCGATGTCCCCCCGTGGGGCCCAGCGATCGTACGAGAGCTTCAGCACCTGGTCGTTGCATCCGGCCCGATTGCCCGAGCTGATCGTTCCCGGCTACTTCGGGCGGACCGACGCGCTGAGCGAGGAGGCATACTGGGGCCGGCGACGCGAAGACACCGGCTTCCCCAATGTCCTGAGCATCTACTTCGGCTTCCCTGCCTTGCTTCTCGCCTTTCTCGGCGCGACCGGTTCATCGCTCCGTCCTGGTCTCCGGCGGCTGCTCCTGGCCTGCGCAATCCTCGGAGTGGTGCTGGCCTGCGGGCGTTTTCTACCGGGGTTCCATTCGATGTACCGCCTGGCACCGGCCGTGGCGCTGTTCCGATATCCGGTCAAGGCAATCGTCTTCAGCCTGGTTCCCATCTCTTTGCTGGCGGCGGCGGGGGCTGATTCGTTCGCGAAGAGGAATCTGATGTTCGGCCTGCCGGGTGCTGTCGTGGCCACGGCCATCGCGTTCATCGCCCTGCTGTGGACCGCTTCCGATGCCACTCTCCAGGCCATCGACCGCACGGCATTCGGGGGGATCCTCTCCGTCGCCAATCACGAGCACCTGCTGGCCAGTCTCGTTCACCTCCTCGTCAGCGCGCTGGCGTTGCTGCTGGCTGCCGCCTGGTCCTGGCAACGTCGTTCCCTGCAACAGGGGGATGCGGCCATGGCGAACCTGCGGACCTCGCGACGAGCTGCATGGCTGGCTGCCATCGTGGCGTGCGACCTGGTGGTGGCGGGAGTGAAGATCAATCCGTACGCGCCCCGTGCATTGTTCAACGAGCCGTCGCTCGCGCAGTCCGTTCGTTCCGTCGCGGCCGGAGCTCAGTTCTACCGAGCACCGGACCCCACTCCATTCCATCTCACCGCGCCGTCCGACGACGTCATCTGGCTGACTCAATTCAACCTGCAGACGCTCCGTTACTACACCGCGCAGGCCTGGTTGCTACCGACCATCTTTCACTTCGACTTCGACGGGTTGGCCAACCGCGACATCGTTCGACTGGGAGAACTGACCAATCGACTTCCCTGGCGTCGCCGGCTTCCGATCCTGTCGGCAGCCGGGGTCCGGGCCATCCTCGCGCCGGGCCGGTTGCTTCTTCCTCAGCTCCGCCCCGTCCGCGAGTTTCCCTCGCCGACGGGATTCACGTGGGTCCTGCATGAAAACCGGGATGCCCTGCGCGTGCGGTTCGTTACTCATGCGCGATCGGCGACCGAGCGCGAGCAGCAGCTCTCCATCATGAGTTCCGGTTCGTTCCAGCCCACTCAGGAAGTGCTGCTTGATCCGGGCGTCCCCAGTGACGGGAGCGCGCCGGCCACTGCGGCGAAGATCGAAATCCTGAAGCAGGAGCCCGATCGCTCGCTGGTGCGCGTCCATGCGCCAGGGGCGGGATGGCTGGTCTACGCGGAACCATTCGCACCGGGGTGGAGTGCGCGCCTGGACAGCCGGCCAGCCGATCTGCTGCGCGCGAATTATGCCTTCAGCGCGGTGGCCATTCCCGCGGGGATCCATGTGGTCGATCGCGCGTACCGTCCACGTTCGGTGGCCATCGGTCTGGCCGCATCGGCAACGGCGCTGTTGCTGGCGATCGCGTTTCTCTGGAGCCTCGGAAAAACGAAAACGGGCGCTCCCTCCCCCAGGGAGAAAGCGCCCGCGTAACCGGCAGTGAGCGCCGGGATCACCCTTTGCGCTTCTGCTTCAAAAGCTCCTTTTTCCGCGCCGCCATCCGGGCACCGAGCTCGATCAGCTGGTCCTTGTCCAGAACCTTCTTGGCCTCAGGGAACATCTCTTTCTCTTCCTCTTTGGCGTGATGAACCACCAGTTCCTTGAGCACCTTGGCCTTGGCTCCGAACGGTTCCCCGCTCGGATCGGACTTTTTGATATCGGGAAGGACGAATTTCACGACGCGGTGCTCTTCCAGAGCTTCGAAGTACATCTCACGATCTTCTTTCTTCTGGACCGCGTCGCGGAAAGCGGGATAGAAAATCGTTTCTTCGATGTCGGTGTGAACCTCGAGCTCGGTCTCGATCTGGCCGAGCAGCTTGGTTCGCTTCTTCGCTCCGCGCTCCGTCGTCTTCTCGAGCGCTTCGAGCAGCCCTTTGACTTTCTTGTGGTCAGCTTTCAACAGACTGATCGCATCCTGAGTGGCCATTTGTACGTCTCCTTCGATTCGGAAGGAACTCAAAGCGCGTGCCACAGAGAGAGATCACGCGCTTCTTGAATCAGCGAACGCGGAAGGGGGAGGACGTGTTCTTCTCTTCGACAGGATTGCGATGATTAGGTCGAGACAGCCATCCTGCCGGCTCCTAAAAGGACTACCTGCGCCAGCAATTCGTGATCCGCACCTACTCGGATGCGGAGGAGATCATCGACGCGGCCCTGGTCACCGCGGCCGAAGCGCAGACCACGATTGACCGATTCTTCGACCGCCCCGATGCAGCGTTCCTGCACGTGCGGTTTCCGGCGTACGGATGTTTCGCCTGCCGGCTCGATCGGCCGCTGGTTCCGCATTTCTCCTGAAGGATCCTGACGCGTAGACTTCGCCGATGACCTCCGAACCTCGGTACTCGGTTGTCGTCCCGGCCTTTAACGAAGAACACTACCTCCCTCGCCTCCTGCAGAGCCTTCAGGAGGCGAGAGAGGCCTACCGAGGTGCATCCGACGCCGTTGAGGTGATCGTTGCCGACAACGCATCGACGGACGGAACGGCGAGGGTTGCCGGGGAATACGGCTGCCGTGTCGTTCCTGTCGAAAAACGGTGCATCGCTGCAGCGCGCAACGGCGGAGCGGCGGCAGCCAGGGGCCAGGTTCTCGCCTTCATCGATGCCGATTCGCAGGTTCACCGCGAGACGTTCAACGCCATCGATGGATTTCTGGCTACGGGCCGCGTCATCGGTGGAGCCACCGGCGTTCGTTTCGAGCGCTCATCCACCGGCATCCGCGCCATGAGCCTCATGCTGTCGTGCATGGCAGCGGCGTTCGGAGTGCCTCGCACCTACGCAGGCGTGGTGTTCTGCCCGCGCGTTGATTTCGAAACGGTCGGCGGATACGACGAACGGCTTCTCTTCGCCGAGGACGCCGACTTTCTGCTGAAGCTCCGAAAGCTCGGTCGTTCGCGCCGGCAGAAGCTGAACCAGCAACGCATCGCTCCCGCCCTCTTCTCCCTGCGCAAATTCGACAAGCATGGTGACTGGCATTACTTCACCCTTCCTCCCCGCATCGGTTGGGAAGCCCTCTTCCGCCGGACCGACTCCGCGCGAAAATACTGGTATGAGTCGCGGTAGGCGGCGGAAGAGTCATCCGCAGTGGGTCGCTTTACGGTGGCCGCGCCCTCAGCGCTCTCCGACATGCCAGCACACACCAGCCAGGTCGATGAAGTTCACTTCCCGACCCCAGGGAAAGTCTGCCGGCGGCTTGATCTGAAACGCGGGGTAGATCTTATCCAGTTGTTTGCTCGAGACTTCGCGCCACCACCCATCGAGATCCTCCACCTGGAGTTTGACCATGAAGTTGCTGGCGAAGGCGCGGTCGTCGAATCGCTGGAGGATGAACTGCGCACTCCCGTTCCGGAAGCCGGCGTAGCCATCGTTCTCCCACTGCTCTTCGAATCCGAGCTCGACGAAAAGGCGGCGGCTGTTCTCATAATCGCTGCCACTCGGAACGAACGGCATCAGGGACAGGGCTCGCAAAACGGTCATCTCATCCTCCAGTACCTGCCGACGGTTCTCCGATTCCAGGACCACGGAGACCGGTTTCGGCGAAGCGATCCAACGAGGTTCCTAAACGATTGCACCGCATGAGCTTATGACAATACTTCGGCCCCGCGAATCGATGTGATTTTCGACGAAAACGGGCATTTGTCTTGCGATAGAACGGCGTGGAACCGGTAGGCAACAAAAGGAGACCAGCGTGAGTTTGAAGACCTTTGTCGATCCGAACGGTACCGAGTGGAAAGCTTGGGAGGTTCCACCACGTTTTACGCCACTTCGTGCCGAGAAAGACCGCCGGTCACAAACGTCAGGTCCGAGGGCGGTAGAGCGTCGGAAAGCAGGCCGGCGCTTGACGATTGCGGCGGTAGAGCGTCGGAAAGCAGCCCGGCGCGTGACGATTGCGGCGGGAGAGCGTCGGAGAGCAGCCCGGCGCCTGACGATTGCCCCCCGGGAGTGGATTTACGGCTGGATCTGCTTCCAGTCGAAGGATGAGAAACGTCGGTTGTGTCCCCTCCCGAGAGACTGGGATACGGCGCCTTCAGAACTCCTGGAAGTGTATCGCCAGCGCGCAGTTCCGTCCCCTGCCTCGTTCTGACAGCCGCGAGCTGGCTCCTCGTGCAAAGCTGCGCCATCTCTCCGCGCGATTCGGCCAAGACTACGTAAGTTACGGCGCGGGCTGACGCCCGCGCCGCCGTCGCTAACGAGCCTCTGGCCGGGCGTCTGCTGAAGCCGTGCTTCCCGCCGCCAGCACGTGATTGACGAACATGCTGTGGATCAGCGCATTGAACTCGCGCTGCATCTCGTCGTGGTCGCGCTCGCAGGCTCGACCGATTTCGGACAGCCGTGGCTCGCCAATCTTGTCGCCCGCGACCGCGAAGGTTGCGAAGGTGTCCTGTGACTGACGGATGGTCACGATGTCCCCGACCACTCGCAGGAAGTCGTCTTCCCTCATGCTGTCCACGACATCGCGCGCCTTGCCCAGAACCGTGCCGAGAGCCTTCTTCACCCCGGTTCTTCCTTCCGCGCCGATGCTCGTGCCGTACTCTTCCAGCGTCCTCTGGTGAGCGGTCATCTTCGGCAGGTAGCGCTGGCAAAGGTCGCGGTACCGGCTGTCGTCGGCCTGCTTGATGTGATCCTCGAGATTGTCGAGCAGGGTCTGGTGCTGCATGATCGAATTGTTCACCTGCGCGCGAAGAAAGTCGCGTCCCTTTTCCATGTGGAGCCTCCTGTGGTGCGGATGAGCTGCTGCGGAGGGAGTCGCAACATCCCTGCCGGAAACTTCGCCACAGCAAGCTGATGCGAGCAGGATTCGCGGCCGGCGCGCCTGGTCTACGCAAAAACTGACAAGCAACCTCGTCGCAGAAGGTGCGCGGAGGTCGGGGGGAAACTTACTCGCGTCGGCTGGCGCCCAGGACGCTCCCGATCACGGCTCCCAACACTCCGCCGGCCGCGTTGCCGCCTTCCGACCGTCCCGGCAGCGACTCACCGATCCGGTGCGCCATCTTGTGCACCGTCATCGAGTGCAGAAAGATGCGGCCGGGGCCGGTGAGCGTGCCGAGGAAGATCCCCTCTCCGCCGAATAGCATGTTCTTGATGCCCTTGATCCGCGTGATGTCGAAGGTGACCGTCGGCTCGAACATGGCGATGTGGCCCGGCTCGATCTTCATGGTCTCGCCCGGCTTGAGGCGGTACTCCACCGCGTCGCCATCAAGCTCGGCGAACACCATCCCTGGTCCGGTCACCTTCTGCAGGATGAAGCCTTCGCCACCCACCAGGCCGGCGCCAAACTTCTGCGTGAAGGTGATGTCCAGCCGAACGCTCTTCTCCGCGCACACGAATGCATGTTTGTGCATGGTCATCGACTCGCCGGCATCGAGCTCGAAGCCGATGATCTTGCCGGGGAAGTCGGTGCAGAACGCGACCTGGCCCGGGGCGCGCGGGGTTGTGAAATCGATGACGAACAGGGTGGCGCCGGAAATCGCCCGCTTGACCATCCCACCCAGTCCGCCGCCGCTGTGCGTGTCCATCTCCACGCTGCCGGACATCCACGACATGCCGCCGGCGTCGGAGAAGATCGTCTGCCCTGGAGCGAGATCGATGATCACGGTCTGCTGCACCGTGCCGTGAATCCGGTACTGCAGACCGGAGCGCGTGCGCCCGGTCGTTTCGGGGGTGGTGCTGAGATCGGGAAGGGTCACGGTGTACGTCTCCTCACTTCTCCGGTTCTAACGTTTCGAGAAGCCGGATGGAACAGGATCGAATCCCGATCGCCCGCCGCTCAACCGCCGCTGCCCTCACCGCGGGATCCACTTCTGGATCCACTCCACCGTCGCCTTCTCGGCCTGCAGCCGCATCTTCGGCTCCGTCAGTCCATGATGCTGGCGCGGGAAGACGATCATGCGCACCGGCACTCCGCGCGTCTTCAGCGCGTTGTACAACTCGTATCCCTGCGAGATCGGAACACGCTCGTCAGCCTCGCCGTGCTCGATGAGTGTCGGCGTCTTCATCTTGTTGACGAACATGATTGGGGAATGAGCGCGCCAGGAATCCAGCGTCTCCCAGAAGTTGCCGCCGAAGTAGTCGGGGATGAAACTGGGGATGTCCGCGGTACCGGTGAAGCTCATCAGGTCGGTGACACCGGCGCCCACCACAGCGGCCTTGAATCGATCGGTGTGGCCGATGATCCACGAGGTCATGAATCCACCGTAACTCCAGCCCATGACGCCGAGGCGATCGGGATCGGCCACACCGCTTTTCACGACGGAGTCGATGCCGCTCATCAGGTCCTGGAAGTCTCCACCGCCCCAATCCTTGTAGTTCGCGTAGCGGAACTTCGGGCCATAGCCGGACGATCCGCGCGGGTTCGCCCGCAGGACGGCAAACCCATTCGAGGCGAAGACCGCGGGCGGGAAAGGGCTGTAGTTGCCGATGAAATTCTGCTTGAACACACCGGTGGGGCCGCCATGCACCATGAGCAGCAAAGGAACTCGCGCGCCCGGTTTGTAGTCGAGGGGATAGGTGAGGATTCCTTCGATCTCCATGCCGTCGGGACTCTTCCAGCGGATCACTTCCGACCTCGGCACTCGATACTTTGCCACCGCGTCGTTGACGTGACTGACCTGCACCGGCGCGAAATGATCGGCGGGACTGACGAAGGCCTCCACGGCCCGATCGAGCGACTGTGCCGCGAAGCCGAAGTGAGTTCCCTTGAGGTTCACGCTCAGGTCGGCGATGGCACGGTCGGAGGGACTGACATCGGCGATCTTGTTTGCGGCCACGTCGATGGCATAGACGCGATCGACGGTGCCACGCGTCTCCACCACAAAGATCTGCTTGCCGTCAGAAGAGAAACCGGCGAGGTCGGGTTGCGCGTCGAAGGTGCTGGCGATGTCCTTGCGCTCACCGGTGGCCACGTTGTAGAGCTGCCCTTTGTAGTTTCCTCCCCAGGTTGGCGGCACGTCGCTGACCTTGTAGGCCAGCCATTTGCCATCGGGTGAAAAGAGAGGATCGACTTCTGCAGCGGCGGTCGCGGCCACCGGGCGGACCTCGCCGCTGTCCACCTGGAGCATGACGATATCGGACGTCGGCCAGTCGTTCGC
Source organism: Thermoanaerobaculia bacterium (assembly GCA_046594105.1). Taxonomy (GTDB): domain Bacteria; phylum Acidobacteriota; class Thermoanaerobaculia; order Gp7-AA8; family Gp7-AA8; genus JBDSGC01. Next base: position 5,134 of record JBKJQB010000114.1, on the reverse strand, counting down.
GCCGGACGTCTTCGTGCGCGGGTAGGCGATCCACTTCGAATCGGGCGACCACGAGAGTCCGCTGCCGACGTGAAGGTCGCCACTGGCCAGCTTTCTCGCTTCGCGCTTCCCACTGGCATCGGCGCTCAGCGGCAACACATACAGGCGGCGCGGCGAGAGGTCTTCATCGATCCAGCGGTAGTCCTCTTTCGCCTTCTCCTTCTTCTCGGCGTTTTCCTTGAAGTCGGACGCGGTGAAGGCGAGCGTTTTCCCGTCGGGAGAAATCGCAAACGCAGCCGGCTCCAGTTTCCCCGAGGTCAAGGGCTCCGCATCGCCTCCTCGAAGCCTCAACAGATAGAGCTGCGGTTTGCCGGAACGGCTCGACAGCAGAACGAGACCGCTGCTGTCAGGCAACCACCGGGGATCGCTGGACGACTTCTCGCCAAACGTGAGTTGGGTGTTCTCCCGGCCGTCGGTGCGTGCCATCCAGATCTGCCGGACGCTCTCACTCTTGTCCTCGGCCATCACCGAGGTGCTGACCGTGTAGACCACGCGAGCGCCATCAGGCGACACGCGCACCTCCGACACCGGCTTGACCTCCAGCGTCGCTTCCGGGGTCCACTGGGCCAACGCGCTACCTGCAATCAGAAAGATGGCCAATGCCAGTCTGTGTCGCATCGAAGATCTCCTTTGGTGTGTCCGCACGGCCGGAGTTTATCGCGGGACGCGAACCCGACCGTTCGCAGCCTCAATCTTTCATGCGAGGCCGCGGGTTGCTGTTTCGCCAGTAACGCGTGGCGCGCCCGTCGGCTCCAATTTCGAACCGGAAGGTCTCGCCGAGCGCTCCATCTTTGAGGACGCGCCGGAACCTGTGCGGTGCCACGGAACGAAGCCGCACCATGTTCTTGACCGGTTCCATGTCCGGCACCGCAACGAACGCAAGGTCCTCTCCCCAGGGCACCAGAATGGTCTCGCCGCCCCAGGGGAAGTCATCGTAGGAGCCTGCGTAAGCGCTCAGATCCACCACCGGCTTCTGCGAGGCAAGGGAAAGACTGTCGGCCGGCTTCAAGGCCGGCGACACGATCTGATAGAGCACTCTGGCGTATTCGCCCACATTCACACCTGAGGCATTTGCCAGAACGACGACGCCGATCTTGTCATCCACCGTGAGCATGAACTGCGTGCGGAATCCGGGACAGGCGCCATCGTGTCCGACGAAGACCTTCTCATCCTGTTTCCACACCCGGAAGCCCAAACCCCAGAAAGCATCGAGAGCCGGATCGACCCAGTTCGCCCGCTGCATTTCCCGGAGCGTCCGCGGGTCGATCACTTTCTCATCCGCATTCGCCAGGACGCGGAACTGCCACTGGGCGAAGCGCGCGAGGTCATGGGCCGTCGATGCGAAACCGGCGGCGGGCGCAATTCCGCGGGCCTGAAACGGGGCGAGCGCTGCGCGGGTCCCGTCGCGACGCCTGGCGCTGTGGCCGACAGCGAACCGCTTGCCTTTCTCCTGCAGAGGAATCTCCGGGAACGTCGACTGCAGGCCGATCGGCTGCAGGAGGCGCTCCCGAACGTACTGGTCATACGGCATGCCGGAAACGGCGCTGACGGTCTCGCCGGCCAGGGTCAAGCCGAGGTTCGAGTACTGGAAGTATCGCTGGGAGGGATAGAGCGGTTCCTGGGAGGCCAGTTTCTCCACGATTTGTTCATGCGTCGGGAAATCGAAGCTGCCACTCCAGTAGGGGTAGTCGGATTCGCGGGGTAGTCCGGCGGAATGCGTAAGGATGCCCCGCAGCGTGACGTCGCGGCCCTCCGGCGCCGGCTTCATGTGAAACCAGGAAAGGTATTTCCCGATCGGCTCGTCGAGCGCCAGCTTCCCCTCGTCGCGAAGTTGCATGACGGCCAGGCTGGTAAAGAGCTTGGACACCGAACAGATGCTATACAACGTGTCCGCGTCAGCCCGGCGACTGGTGGCAGGATCGGCGAAACCCACACCAACGCTCCAGACCTCCCTTTGATCCTGCACGATTGCTGCGGACATTCCGGGGATGCCTTCGTACATCCGCTGCGCGTCGAGCCAGCGTCGCCCGAGCTCAATCGCCTGAGCGATCGTCGGTGGCTTCTTCGAAGCTTCGTCGGCCGAGAAGGCGAGGGAAGGGATCAGGCACAGGGAGAGCGCAAACAGGAGTCGTCGCATGCACCAAAGAATATGTCATTCCCGTCCTGCGAATGATTCGGCTTCGACGATCGGCAGCGGTCTCCCGATCCGATCGCAGCGCTTGCGCGAGTGCGCTTCCGTTCAGGCTTGCGGATCGTGGGGTGGAAGCAGGCGAAGGACGGCGTCGACGATCGCGATGCCCGCCGGCAGGGATGCCGGCGGACCGGCCGGCTGGAAGCCGGCGTTCCGAGGGCCACAATCAACACTTCGGGCGGCCTCGCGGCCGCCCGATTGGTCTTGATGCGATGCGGTGACTCTTACTGCTCGTCGTCGAAGTCGGCCAGCGAGAGCGCCTCTTCGTCCTCTCCCTCGCCTTCGGCGCGGAGGAGGTCTTCGAGGTTGGGCTGCTGGATGACCGGCTCGTCCTTCTCGATGAAGACTTCGCGGTAGGCCGGCATGCCCGTTCCTGCCGGGATGAGACGGCCGACGATGACGTTTTCCTTGAGGCCACGCAGGTAGTCGACACGTCCGGCAATGGCTGCCTCGGTGAGCACTCGCGTGGTCTCCTGGAACGACGCCGCGGAGATGAACGAATCGGTCGAGAGCGAGGCTTTGGTGATGCCCAGGAGCAGCGGAGTTCCGTCTGCCGGCTCGCCGCCGCGGTTCATGACCTTCTCGTTCTCTTCCATGAAGCGGAAGCGATCGACCTGCTCGTCGACCAGGAAGTCGGTGTCGCCCACTCGGGTGACGCGGACCGACCGCAGCATCTGACGGCAGATGACTTCGATGTGCTTATCGTTGATGGCTACCGACTGCGAACGGTAGACCTCCTGGATCTTGTCGACCAGGTACTTCTGCAGCTCGCGGATTCCCAGGACCGACAGGACGTCGTGCGGATCGATGGGACCGTCGATGAGCGGGTCGCCGGCGCGGACACGCTCGGTCTCCTGCACATTGACGTGCACGCTGCGAGGCACCGAGTACTCGTGGCGGGTGCCTTCGTCGGTCTCCACGATGATGCGGCGCATGCCCTTGACCACCGGACCGTGATGCACCGTTCCCTCGACCTCGGAGATGACGGCCTTGTCCCGCGGATGCCGCGCTTCGAATAACTCGACCACGCGAGGCAGACCGCCGGTGATGTCCTTGGTCTTGGTGGTAGCGCGAGGAATCTTGGCCAGCACGTCGCCGGGATAGACCTCGACGCCGTTCTGCACCATGAGGTGAGCGCCGGTCGGGAGCAGGTACTTCCGCTCCTCGCCCGCCTTCTTGGTCTTTACTGTGACCGTGGGGGTGCGCTTCTCGGTGGTTGCGGATTCGACGATGACCATCTGGGTGAGACCGGTGACGCGATCGGTTTCTTCGCGGACGTTCTCCCCTTCGATGATGTCCTTGAAGACAATCTTGCCGCCGACCTCGGTGAGAATCGCCGAGGTGAACGGATCCCACTCGACCAGCATCTGACCGGCGTCGACGTGCTGTCCGTCATGCACCTTCAGGGTCGAGCCGTAGACGAGCGCGTAACGCTCCTTCTCACGACCTGTGGACACCGGCTCGCTGGTCTTCTTGCTGCCCTTCTTGACCGGCACCTCGTCCATGATCAGCATCTTGCCGTTCCGGTTGATGACCACCAGATCGCCGTTCTTGTTGGTGACGGTGGCCACGTTGATGAACTGCACTTTGCCGGGGTTGGTGGCCTCGTGCCGCGACTGCTCGGACACGCGGGACGCCGTACCGCCGACGTGGAAGGTACGCATGGTGAGCTGCGTGCCCGGCTCGCCGATCGACTCGGCGGCAATGACGCCGACCGCTTCGCCGATCTCCACGGTGCGACCGCTGGCCAGGTTGCGGCCGTAGCAGCGGCGGCACACTCCGCGACGCGTTTCGCAAGTGAGCACCGAACGGATCTTGACCTGCTCGATGCCGGCTTCCTGGATGGAGTTGGCCAGATCTTCGGAGACCTCATCGTTCTGTTTGACCAGCAGATCGCCGGTGAGCGGATCGTAGATCTCTTCCTGCGCCACGCGGCCGACCAGACGATCGCGCAGCGGCTCGAGGATGTCGCCACCCTCCATGATCGAGGTGACCACGATGCCGTCGAACGTCTGGCAATCTTCCTCGGTCACGATGACGTCCTGAGCCACGTCGACCAGACGACGGGTCAGGTAGCCGGAGTCGGCCGTCTTCAGTGCGGTATCGGCCAGACCCTTACGAGCGCCGTGCGTGGAGATGAAGTACTGCAGCACGGAGAGACCTTCGCGGAAGTTCGCGGTGATAGGGGTCTCGATGACTTCGCCGGAAGGCTTGGACATCAGACCGCGCATTCCGGCGAGCTGGCGAACCTGCTCTTTGGAACCTCGAGCGCCGGAGTCGGCCATCATGAAGATGGGGTTGAACTCGCCGCGCTGCTCTTCGGTCCGTCGCATCTCGGAGAACATCTCGTCGGACACCTGCTCGGTCGCCCGGTGCCAGATGTCGATGATCTTGTTGTGACGCTCACCGTGGGTGATGGCGCCGTCGAGACGCTGGCGCTCCACTTCGAGCACCGAACGGCGCGCGTTGTCGACGATCTCGGTCTTCTTGGCCGGGATGACCATATCGTCGACGCCGATGGAGACACCGGCCTTGGTGGCGTAGAGGAAGCCCAGGTCCTTGAGACCGTCGAGCATCTTCACCGTGAGGGCGTTGCCGTAGTTGATGTACGCGTAGTTGACCAGTTCGGAGAGGCCCTTCTTCTTCATCAGACCGTTGAGGAAGGGGATCTCGTCCGGGAGGTGCATGTTGAAGATCACGCGACCGACGGTGGTCTCGATGAGCTTCCTCTTGAGCTGCTGCTCTTCGGCGTGAGTGACGTCCTGATCGTTGAAGTGCTTGGTCAGGTCGACGAAGCGGCCGTCGACGCGGACACGGATTGCGGTGAGCAGCTCGACTTCCTGAGCCTGCAGGGCCAGGACCACTTCATCGAAGCTGCCGAAGGCCTTGCCTTCGCCCTTCGCG
>JBKJQB010000324.1:0-3081 GCA_046594105.1 Thermoanaerobaculia bacterium | reverse complement strand
CAACGAAGAGTTCTTCGTTGGAGCGCTTCGGGGTCGGCCGGTTGCGCGCGTACGGATTTCTGGACAGCCCGCGGTTGGTGCTGTTCGCCGTGCTCTGCGGCGAGGTGTCTCCCATGGCGAAGAAGATGACCCCATCGGCTCCCGCGGTGCGGGCGCGCCTGGCCTGGCGCAGGGTTCCTTCGATGACGTTCATGTAGGCGCCGATGCCGGGAACCGCAAGGCGCCCGGCATCGTGTGCGCTCGACACCACGAACGAAAGCCAGTCGTTGAATTGGGCGCGTTCGCGCGCGGTGTGCTCGCGCTTGTACATCATGGGGCTGGCCAGATCGAGGATGCCGTCCCGCAGCCAGCCGCTCCAGTCCTGGAACACGCAGGTGTAGGGATCGGTGTGAAGGAATCCGCCGCTGGCCGCGGGGCCCTCGCTCCAGGAGATCAGAGCCGCCGAGACTTTGATCGCCGGCTTGAGGGAGGTTGCACTCAGGTAGAGGCGGCGCACGAAGTTCGTGACCTGCTCGCGGCGCCAGTCGTTCCAGAGCGGATCGTTCGTGCGCGGATAGCCGACGTCGCCGCTGGTGATGGTGTGCCCGCCGATTTTCCTGCCCACGTCGCTGGCGCCGTAGTACGACGCTCGCGACCCATACCGTTGCTTGAAGCGGGCGACGCTGACCTCGTTGTAGCCGACGTTGATTCCCATGCGCTGGCCGCGCGCGGAGTCGATGGGCGCCTCCGGATAGCGCACCCGGTCGAGATGCAGTCCGTCGATGTCATACGTCCGGATCAGATGCAGCAGCACGTCCACCGTATAAGCCGCAGCTTCCGGATGGCCGAGGTCGATGTACCAGTCGGGACCGAAGCGCTGGCCGCCGAAGGTTGTTCCGCGAAGATTGTGCGGAAGCGAACGCGTGGCCCACTGCCGTTCGCCGCTGTATGGACGGCCTGCTTCCGCATCCCAGACATGCTGCAGGAAGGCATGCCGCGGATCCTGAGGAAGCGCCTCCCTCTTCGGATCGAGGCGATAGATCGCACCGACGATCACGAAGGCATGGACCTCGATGGCATGCCGGTGCGCTTGCTGGATCAGCGACCGCAGCGGATCGAAGGTCCAATGACCGTCAGGCTCCGGATCGCCGACGCCGGGCACTTCGGTCAGCGGTTCCGCGGAGTCGATGTACCAGGAATCGGCCCGCCGGCGCACCTGCACGAACAGCGCGTTCGCGTTGCTGCGGACCGCCGAGTCAATGATTCGCTCCACGTCGGTCTTTGTGGCCAACGGCGTGTTGAACGTGTCGATCCAGTAGCCGCGGTACTCCCGACGCGGCTCGTCCGCGCTGGCCATGAGGGCCGAGGAAACGAGGAGGAGTGAAAAGAGCACGCGCCGCATCGATTGCGATTGTAACGGAGTACGGACGCATGGCCGCGGCAGTCGGGGCCGAGGCGTAGAGGCCCGCCGCACTCATCCGCGCAGAACACTTGCGTCGGGACGGCCCTCTGCGTACCGTTCGCCACCGGGAGAGATCGATCATCGCCAGCAAGGGTCGCAGCACCAACGTGTCGAAACCGCCGCCGGGCAACCGGCCGCTGAAGACGCTCGAGCGCGTGCTCTCCAAAGCGGGGGCTGGCTCGCGAACGGAGGCGCGTTCCTGGATCGGTGGCGGGCGCGTCGCGGTGAACGGCAAGGTAGTCCAGAACCCGGACCACTGGGTCGATCTGGAGCTCGATCGCGTTTTGCTCGATGGAAAACCGCTGCGGAAGGCGGCGATGGTCTATCTGCTGCTGCACAAGCCCGTGGGCTATCTGACGACCCTGCGCGATCCCGAGGGGCGGCCCACGATCTACGGCCTGCTGCCGGACGAGGATCGCTATCTCTTTCCGGTGGGACGGCTGGATCTCGACACCAGCGGTCTGCTGATCCTGACCAACGACACACAATTCGCGGAGCGGATGACCAATCCGCAGTATCACGTCCCCAAGACCTATCTGGTCGCTGCCAGCCGCGCTTTGTCGGAAGGGGAGTTGGGACGGCTGCGGGACGGCCTGGAGCTCCGCGACGGACCGACGCGCCCCGCCGTGGTGCAACGCCGAGGCGATGCGCGCTTCGAGATCACCATCACCGAGGGTCGCAACCGCCAGGTGCGACGAATGGTCGAAGCTCTCGACGCGGAGGTGGTGGAGCTGGCGCGGATGGCCATCGGGCCGCTGTCGATGGGCGACCTTGCTTCCGGAACCCTGCGAACCCTGAGTGCTGACGAGGTGCGGGCATTGAACGAGAAGTCCGGAGCAGGTCCACGATGAGCGCTGCCATCCCGAACCGCATGCGATCTCTGGTGATTGTCCTTTCCCTCCTTGTGAGCGGCGCATGCGGAGGTCACGAGCAACCCACGAACGCCAGCGCACCCGCTCCGGCGGCGAAACTGCCTCCGCCGCCGACGGTGACCGAAGCGAAGAGCCTCATCGCAAACTCGCCGGAGTTCTCTGATTTTGAGTTCACCAACGCCGCCTTCACGCTGGCCACATCGCGCAACGCCATGTCGGCCGAGCAGCGAGCGGCGGCAAAGGACCTCGCCGCCGCGGGATGGTTGCGGATCCAGGCCGACGGCATCGAGCTGACCGGGAAGGCGAAGAACGACCGACGGTGGTTGGCTCGTCCCAACGGAACCGTCGACCTTGTTCCTCTCGCCAGCAAGGAACTTGTGGAGGTGACCGCCGTGCATATCGGAGAAGACGGAAACCCTGCGGTGACATTCGGCTGGCGATGGCTTCCCAATGAGATCGGCTCCTCCTTTCGCAGCGGTCCGGTGCACGATCGGTTTGCGAAACCGCAGCGAGCGACCGCCACGCTGCTCCGCGATGGCCAGAACTGGTCGGTTCTTCGGATCCGGCCAGAGGGTCGGTGACGGCACCGTTTTCCGGACTGTGAAAAGCGTCCTCCGCGGTCAGAGGATTCAGAAACGGCATGACCTCCGATCTCTTCCGCCCCGCTGGGCGGCGTTCCCTTCCCGGTCCTGACCGGTGGCTGCGCGCTCCGCGCTTGCCGACTGGCTACCCTCAGAGGCTGTGAAGAAATCCCCCAACCGTCATCCT
>JBKJQB010000274.1:0-11807 GCA_046594105.1 Thermoanaerobaculia bacterium | reverse complement strand
CAATCCGTCGCGCGACATGGCGAAGAAGATCCGAGGCTGGCCGAGCTGAAAGACCAGCAGTACGGCGGTGTGAGCCATCACCGATCCCAGCGCGACCACTCCCACCATCCAGTTGGGCATGGAGACGTACTTCATGGCCATGGTCAGCGGCTCGGCCTGTTCGCTCGACAGCGTCCTGACCAGATCGCGATAGGGGACCATCCCGGTGAACACCGCAGCGATGACGGCGTAAAAGATCGTGCAGATGATCAGGGAGCCGATGATTCCGATGGGCATGTCGCGTTCGGGATTCTTCGCTTCCTCCGCGGTCGTGGAGACCGCGTCGAATCCGATGTAGGCAAAGAACACGATGGCCGCGCCGGTGGCGATGCCGTGAAAACCGTTCGGCGCGAAGGGGTGCCAGTTGGCCGGCTTCACGAACTTCAGGCTGACGATGACGAAGAATCCGAGGACCAGCAGCTTCACCGCGACCATGAAGAGATTCATGTTCGCCGACTCGCGGATGCCCCAGATCAGCACCATGGTGATGAGCGCGACGATGGCGAAGGCCAGGATGTTGAAGACGATAGGAATGCCCAGAATGTGCGGAGCGTGGGCGATGACGGCTGGCACCTTCAACGAAGCGGTGCGGTAGTCGATGGCCAGCCAGTCCGGCAGCTTGATGCCGATTCCCTGCAGCAGCGTGTTCATGTAGTTGGCCCAGGAGATGGCCACGGCCACGTTGCCGATGGCGTACTCCAGCATCAGGTCCCAGCCGATGATCCAGGCGATGAACTCACCGAGCGTGGCGTAGGAGTAGGTGTAGGCGGAGCCGGCCACCGGAACCATCGAGGCGAACTCGGCGTAGCACAGCGCGCTGAACCCGCACACGATGGCGGTGAGCACGAACGACAGCATCAGCGCCGGCCCTGCGCCGGGCCGGTTCGGGTCGCCGGCGGCAGCGGTGCCGATGGTGGCGAAGATGCCTGCGCCGATGATCGCTCCGATGCCCAGCGCGATCAGATTGACCGGGCCGAGCGTCCTCTTGAGTTGCTGGCCTTCTCCTTTGGTTTCCGCAAGAAGGTCGTCCAGCGATTTGGTCGCGAAGAGCTGACGAAGGACGGACATGAGTGCGAATCATGGAGGGGCGTCGGCGGAGGGTCAAGGGGGGCGAAGGCTTCACCCGAGTGGAGCGCCGGCATCCTGCCGGCCGGTCCGCCGGCATCTTTGCCGGCGGGATCTCGCCGAGTAGCGCCGCTGGAAGCCGACCTACCAGCCGGCAAGGATGCCGGCGCGCCACTCGCTTCAGTCGGGATGCTCCCCCACCTTCACCTGCACCCCAAAACGTCGTACATTGGCCGGCTCACGAAACAGGAGATTGCCATGACCGCCACCGACTCCCCCATCACCACCAAATACCCCTCCATCCGCAACTACATCGGCGGAGAGTTCGTTGCCGCAGAAAGCCGCTCGCAGCTGGATGTTTTCGATCCGGCCATCGGCAGCCTGATCTCGCGCGTGCCGCTTTCTCAGGCCGCAGAAGTCGATCGTGCGGTGAAAGCAGCGCAGAAGGCCTTTCCGGCCTGGGCGGCCACGCCGATCAAGGAGCGGGTGCAGGTGTTCTTCCGCTACAAGACGCTGCTCGAACAGAACATCGACGAGCTGGCGGCGCTGGTCACCGAGGAGAACGGGAAGATGGACAGCGAAGCGCGCGCCGAGGTGCTGAAGTCGGCGGAGTTGACCGAATTCGCCTGCTCCCTGCCGCAGATCTGCGCCGGCGAAGTGCTCGAGGTGAGCAAAGGTGTGGAGTGTCGCGTGGAGCGCTATCCGATCGGAGTGGTGGCCTCCATCGCCCCCTTCAACTTCCCCAACATGGTCCCCAACTGGACGATCCCCAACGCCATCGCACTGGGCAACTGCATGATCCTCAAGCCGAGCGAGATGGTTCCCCTCAGCGCCGGCCGCATTGCAGAGCTGCTCAGTGAAGCGGGTCTGCCCGACGGTGTGTTCAACGTCGTCCACGGCGGCCAGGAGACGGTCGAGGCCATCTGCGACCATCCCGGCATCGAAGGCATCAGCTTCGTCGGCTCCACGAAGGTGGCCAAGATCGTCTATCGCCGCGGCACGGCAAACCTCAAGCGCGTCCTGGCCCTCGGCGGCGCCAAGAATCACCTCATCGTCATGCCGGACGCCGAGCCGGAGATGACCTCCAACAACGTGGTGGCGTCGATGGCCGGCTGCGCCGGGCAACGCTGCATGGCCGCCTCCGTAATGATGGCCGTGGGCAAGAGCGATCACATCATCGAGCGCATGGTGACCATCATCAAAGGGATGAAACCGGGCGTGAACCTCGGGCCGGTGATCTCCCGCGAGGCCAAGCAGCGCATCGAGAGCTACATCACCGAAGCGGAGAAGGCGGGAGCGAAAGTCCTCGTCGATGGCCGCGGCCTCGTGGTCGCCGGCAAAGAAGAGGGCTTCTATGTGGGCCCCACGCTCATCGACCATGTGACTCCGGACATGCGCATCGCGCAGGAAGAAGTGTTCGGTCCGGTGATGGTGATCATCCGCGCGAAGAACGTAGACGAAGCCCTCGGCGTGCAGCAGAAATCGCGCTACGGAAACGCAGCGGGGGTCTTCACCGAGAGCGGCGGCGTGGCCCGCTACGTCATGGAAAACGCCAGCGCCGGCATGGTCGGCGTGAACGTCGGAGTGCCGGTCCCGCGCGAGCCATTCGGCTTCGGCGGCTGGAACGAATCGAAGTTCGGCGTCGGCGACATCACCGGCCGCGGCTCGATCGAGTTCTGGACCAAGTCGAAGAAGATGACCACCAAATGGAACAAAGAGGCGGGCACGAACTGGATGTCGTAGAGGGGGGATGTTCGAGGAGTTTTACTCGAGCCAGCTGACGTCGGCCAGATCCTGCGGACGTCCGGCGGCGCGCTTGTTGCGGATCAGATCGTTGCGGCCGATATAGGCGACGTTCTCCTTCCCATAGCGGCCAGCCACCCTTCCTCGCCACACTTCGTCGAAAGAGATCCCGTCGATCGACGTCATCAGGTCGATGCGGTTCGGCGGCTGCCCGAGTTGCAGCACGCGACCGGGAATGGAGAGATCCGCGATTGAGATTCCCAGGTTTCCGAAACCGAAGTCGCTGAGCGCCTTCAGAACCTGCCGCGCGTTCTCTTCGGTCGGCTCCAGCAGAAGATCAAGGTCCTTCGTGTAGCGCGGCTTGGCGTGAAACCCGACCGCGTGCGCCCCGACAATGACCGCTTTAACGTTGTGGGACTCGAAGAACCCGAACAACTCTTCGAAGTCCTTCGTCGGATTGGCCATTGCTGATCCACCATTCGCGCCGCATCTGCTCGACCACCGCGACGCGCTCATCGGGTGTCAATTGCGCCCAGAACTCGCGATCCGCTTCGGCCTCTTCGGCGAAACCGGTGCACTTGCGGATCCAGACGGGCATGGGGTCATTGTATGGCCAGGGCCCGCCGGCAGGATGCCGGCGCTACGAAATGCGCCGCGATATGGAAACGAATCCTCACCAGACCTTGCACGCCTTCGGTCGCACCATCGGCTGGCCTTCTTTGCATTGAAAGGCTTTCGCGAACTCGGGGAGATCGGAGACGATGCCATTGATGCGGTACTTGCCGGGGGAATGCGGGTTGGTGATGGCGTTGACGCGCAGATTTTCCGGGCGGTCGCTCTCGCAGGCCCACTGGGCGAAGCCGATGAAGAAGCGCTGGTCGGGGGTGAAGCCGTCGATGGCGTCGAGTTTCTGATCGGCGGTGGCGTCTTTCCAGGCGATGTAGGCTAGCAGCGTTCCGCCGAGGTCGGCGACGTCTTCGCCGGAGGTGAGCTTCGAGTTGATCTTGATATCGTCGACGATGGTGTATTCGGCGAACTGCTCGCGGATGCAGGAGATGCGCTCCTCGAACGCTTTCGCATCGGCGGGGGTCCACCAGTCCTTGAGATTGCCCTGTCCGTCGAACTGGCGGCCTTCGTCGTCGAAGGCGTGCGTGAGCTCGTGGCCGATGGTGGAGCCGGTGTTGCCGTAGTTCGGCGCGTCGTCGAGCTTCGCGTCGTACAGCGGCGGCTGCAGCACGCCGGCGGGAAAGTTGATGTCGTTCATCTGCGGGTTGTAGTACGCGTTGACCGTGGGCGGCGTCATGCCCCACTCGCCGCGATCGACCGGCTTGCCGATCTTGTCCAGTTCGCGCCGCGACTCGAACACGGTGGCGCGCGTGGCGTTTCCGAGGAAGTCATCGCGCTGCACATCGACCGGCGAATAGTCGCGCCAGCGGTCGGGGTAGCCGACCTTGTTGGCCACGGCGTGGAGCTTCTCCATGGCCCGCACCTTCGTGGCGTCGCTCATCCAGTCCAGCTTCTGGATCTCGTCGGCCATGGCCTTCTCGATGCGGCGGGTCATGTCGACGGTTTTCTCTTTGGTCTCGGCGGTGAAGGTGCGGCGTACGAACTCCTGGCCGACCGCTTCGCCGAGGTCGCGGTCCACCAGGCGGACGCACTGCTTCCAGCGCGGGGCCATGGCGGTGACGCCGCGCAGCGTTTTGCGGTAGAAGTTGAAATCCTCGGTGACGAACGCGTTCGACACATACGGTGCGCGTGCGTGTACGGCGTGCCAACGCAGGTACGTTTTCCAGTCGCTCAGGGGAACGCTGACCAGCTGCTTCTGGACGGCGGCGAAGAACTTCGGCTGCGAGACGTTGATCTTCTTCACGCTGCCGAGGCCACTGTCGGCGAGGTAGCGCTTCCAGTCGAACGCCGGCGTGATCTTCTGAAGCTGGGCCGGCGTCATGTTGTGGTAGAGCTTGTAAGGATCGCGCTGGTCCACACGTGAGAGCGCAGCGCGAGCCAGTGCGGTCTCCATGCGCAGCACGGTGCTTGCGTCTTTTTTCGCCGCGGTGTTCAACTGGCCGGTCAACGCCAGCATCGCGGCCACATGCGCGACGTACCTGGCGCGGATGTCTTTCGATTTTGCGTCGGTCTTGAGGTAGTAGTCACGATCGGGCAGGCCGATCCCGCCGGCGCCGGCCGATGCAATGACTTGCGTGGCGTCGCCGAAGTCCTGATCGGAACCGAAGCCGAAGAGCCATCCCGAACCGTAGCTCTGGGGATGCTGTTTCGCCAGGAATGCGGCAAGTTGCCGCTTCGAGGAAAGGGCTCCGATCGAGTGGAGAAGGGGGCGCAACGGTTTGGCGCCCAGCGCTTCGATGGCCATCTCGTCCATGCAGGAGTGGAAGTAGTCGCCGATCTTCTGCTGCCCCGCAGTGCGTGAGACCGAGGGCTTGGCGGCTTCCTCCAGGATTCCCCAGAGGTATTGCGCATTCTCCTGGGTCAGCTTTCCGTACACGCTCCAGGACTGCTGGTCGGGCGGGATGGGGTTGTTCCGGATCCATCCGCCGCAGGTGTACTGATAGAAATCCGAGCATGGCTCGATGCTCTGATCCATCGATGGGACGTCGAGACTGGCCGTGTAAGGAAGCGAAGCGAGCGGCATGGCGGCAGCAGCAGTCGCCGTCTGCGGCGTGGCCTTCGGAGGAGGCGCCGGCTGGGCGTTGGGAACCGCCGGTTTTGGCTGCTCCGAGGGTCGGGCCTGTTGCGCTGGCTGGGGACCGTTCGGCGCGGGCGGGGGTTGCGCCGTCAGCGATGTGGCCAGCAGGAGGGAGAGGAGGCAGAGTCGGCGTTGCATATCGTTGCTCCTTGAGGTCGTGGTCGCGCGGAAGATACCGGCAATCAGTGCCTCTCCTTGTTACAATTCAAAGTTTCCCATCCGGAGGCGAGCCATGGCTGCTGATCTGTCCACGACCTTTACCGGCATCCGATTCGAGAACCCTTTCCTGCTCGCCTCGGCCCCTCCTACGGAGTCGGACGCCAACATCGTGCGCGCCTTCGAGGCCGGATGGGGCGGAGTGGTCACCAAGACGATCGGACTGCATCCGGTTGTCAATGTGAAAGGGCCCAAGACGAAGTTTCTGCGCGCCGACCACGAGGGTGCCGGCCTGTCGATGAATCGCCGGCCGCAGTCGACGCTGATGGCCTCCTGGAACTGGGAGCTGATCTCCGACAAGCCGATGGACTGGTGGGTCGGAAAGCTGAGCCGGATCAAGAAAGCGTTCCCGAACAAGGTGCTCATCGCCTCGATCATGGCCGGCTCCGGCAGCGACAAGGAGTTGCATGCCTGGCAGACGCTGGCAAAAGCGTGTCAGGACGAAGGCGTCGATGGTCTGGAGCTCAACTTCTCCTGCCCGCACATGGACCGCATCGACATGGGCTCCAACGTGGGCAAGGACAAAGTGCTCTGTTCGGTGGTCACCAAGGCAGTCAAGGAAGTGGCTCGCGTTCCGGTCTGGGTCAAGCTCACTCCAGCGACAGCAAACATTGTGGAAGAGGCGGAGGCTTCCTTCCGCGGGGGCGCCGACGCAGTGTGCTCCTCGAACACCTGGCCCTCCCTTCCGCTCATCGATGTGGCGACGCTCGACTTCGAGATGAACGTGGAAGGCCTCGTCTCGCCCGGCGGTCTCGGCGGGCCGGCCATCCTTCCGTTGTCGATGGCCAAGATGGCGCAGCTCACCAAGTCGCTGCCCGAACGCGAATTCTCCGGGATCGGCGGCGTCTCCACCTTCGCCCACGCCCTCAACTACTTCCTCCTCGGATGCGGAACGGTCCAGGTGTGCACCGCCGCGATGCTCGATCACGCCATCGGCCCCAACATCATCAAGGGACTGCTGGCGGACATGAGTGAGTTCCTCGACAAGAACGCCGGGCGCGGATGGACGTCACTGGCCGACTTCCAGGGACTGCGCCGCAACGCCATCGTGACCAATGCGCAGATCAAGCGGCCCGATGCGCGCGAGTATCACGGCGGATACGAAGAGCAGGAAGGGTACGCGCCTGCACCGCCAGTTGCGCCGGCGAGGTCAACGTAGGTTTCTGAGACTGGGGAGATCGGCTGCCTTCGTAGCGCCGTGTGATCGCGGCTGAGGCTTTGCGAACCAAAGCCGCCGACCGTGCCGGCCTTCCAAGAAACCGTCGGAAGGCCGTGCTCTTCCCTCGAGAGTCCTTCTCCCCGGGCACGGGGAGAAGGTGCCGAAGGCGGATGAGGGGGGCTCACGCCACGAAGCAGGACCCCTCATCCCCGCTTCGCGGACCTTCTCCCCGTGTGCGGGGAGAAGGACACTCGATGGAGAGGCTCCCGTTTCTCACCATCAATCGCTGAGCCCCGGCGCAGTGCCCGGCCTCAGGATGACGGATTGTTCGCGCTCTCACCGGCGCGACTCCGTTTACCAGGTCAGCGCTTTCTGACCGATCGACGCTTCGTTGCCGCGGTCCGTTCCAGTTCCGCAGTCTCATCCACCAGCTCCGGGGCGATCCATGCGTATGGCCCGACCTGCGTCAGGCCGTGTTCTTCGAAGAGCTTCCGGTACCATCGCGCGGGTCGCTGATGGAAATCCTGCAGGTCGCCAACGATGGAATCCTCTTTTGTCAGAGTCTCGAGGTAGAACGTTCCGCCACACAAGCGCACGAGCTCCGGCAGCCCCGCGCGCAATTCCTTCTCCTCCATGTAATGCATGGCGTCCGAGCACACCACCAGATCGAAGGATTTTTGGAGGCGCAGGCTGGCCAGATCGGCGAAGGAAGCCTGCCGGAGGTTGCGCTCCTTTCCGTACCGCTCCACTGCGTACTCGCTGGGATCCAGTCCCAGATAGCGGAGGCGCGGACGCAGCGCGTCGAGGTGGGGACGCCAGGCGCCTTCGCCACATGCGACATCGAGCACGCTGCGCAGCGGCCGCCGCAGAAAATATTCGGTGAGCGCGACGGCCATGGCGATCTTGCGGCGCACTTCCGCCTCACTGTTGACGCGGTGGCGTCCTCGGTACCAGCGATTGAAATAGGCGCGGTCGTATCGTTTCATCGTCAGGAGGCGTCGGAGCGCGGTGCATCATCGACGGAGCTCATGGCCTGACGCAACCGTTTCCGTCGATCTTCACTGAGTCGGGGGGGTGGGGCTTCGCCCGGTTTCCATGCTCTCGACCTCAACTTCTGGCAGGATGCTCTCGATGATGTCTGACAGTCAGCGCATTCTCGACGCCATCCGCCGTCTGGTCCGTTTGATTCGGATCGGCGATCGAGCCGCGCAGAGCCGTCTGGGGATCTCCGGCGCGCAGCTTTTCGTCCTCCGGGAGCTCGGCAAGTCTCCCGGCCTCTCACTGAACGAGCTCGCCACCCGGACGCGCACAGATCAGAGCTCCGTCTCCGTGGTTGTGGCCCGGCTGTTCGACGCGCGGCTGCTGACGCGGGAGCGCGACGATCGTGACCAGCGGCGCCTCATTCTGAATTTGACCGACCAGGGGCGGACCCTGATCGAGCAGGCGCCGCAGACGGTGCCCGAACGGATGCTGGAAGTGTTCGACGGAATGCCGGACGTGGACCGCGCGCGGTTCGCCAATGAAATCGAGGGAGTCATCGAACGAATCGGGGTCGAGGAAGGCGCCGCCCCGATGATGTTCGAGGACGATCCCGACCGTCCGTCCGGAAGAGTTTGACCGGCGCGGCCGGCGGCATTGGTTCGCAAAGCGTCCGCCACGATTTTCGCCGCCGTCATCCTGAGCCGCGCAGACGGTGAAGGATCTGCATCGACCCAACTGTCGCCGGCAGCATCCTCGTGATTGCAGATCCTTCGCTTCCCGCCCGCCACCCACGCCGCTCAGGATGACGGTTTGGGATTTTTTCACAAGAGTTACCTCCAGCTCATCTCGAAAGTGCAGCTGGCGTCGCCGAGCGTCTGGCAGGTCGCTTCGCGGACCTCGGGATCCTTGCCGCCGTGGCGCAGGATCGATTCGAGAAAAAAGCCAATCGCGCTGGCGCAATACACCGGGCTGAACACGGGATACTCGGTGTAAATCATCCGGCCACCGCGGTCGGTCTTCTCGAAGCGGACGTTCCCGAATTTCTGGAACTGGCGGTGGAACGCCGCCTGACTCTCCAGATACTTGATCAACTCGTTGCTGTCGAGCGATTTGTAAATCTTCCCCACGCCCAGTTCGGCGGAAGCGGCGCCGGCGAGGGCGAGGATGTTCGGATGGCGGGTGCCGAGCGATTGCTGAATGGCGCGATCGATCTCCACCAGAATCTCGAAGTCGTACCAGCTCGACGCCAGCGGCGTGCGCAGAGCGTTCGCTGCTCGCTGCGACAAGGACTCGACCAAGCTGTTGAACGCCGTTTCGCCAACCGTGTCCACGAGGAACTGCTTGCGCCCGGCGAGGATGACGCCCTTGAGTTTGGACTGCTCGGGGTCGGAGGTGGTCAGTAGCTCCTTCCCGGTGAGGCGGGGGAGGGGGCCGGATCCTTTTCGCTGACTCAGGAGGGACATGGTGGATGGTAGGTGCAATTTTTGGGCGATCGTGAGGTCGGGAGCCTGGCTTGACAGGCTCGGCTCGTGCGCCTTATCGTGCGCCCATAACAACAAACTGACCGGTCGGCCGGTAAATGCGTCCGGACGGGGATTGCCGCCCTGTTTTCTACTCGGAGTGGGCTTGACGGACCGATTCATCAGCGGACGACCGGGCTCGTTCGTCTGCCTCAATGATTGGGCACTGCCGGCTCGGACAAGCGGCCGGGCCAGGGGAGTCTGGTGTGGATCTCGGTCTGAAGGGAAAGGTTGTGGTGGTGACCGGAGGCAGTGCCGGGATCGGGCGCGCCACGGTTGATCGCTTTGCCGACGAGGGCGCGGTGGCGGTGAGCTGGGATGTCCGCGGCGATTCGCCGGTCGACGTCACTCGCAGCGAGTCCATCGAGAAGGCGCTCGCGGCAGTCATCGAGTCGCACGGACGGATCGACGTGCTGGTCAACAACGCTGGAATTGTGCGTGACGCGCAACTGGTGCGCTGGAAAGACGGCGAAGTGGCCGGGATGATGGATGAGGCCACCTTCGACGCCGTGGTCAACGTCAATCTGCGCGGCGTTTTCCTATGCACGCGCGCGGTGATTCCTCACATGATCCGGGCTGGCCGAGGAGTGATTCTCAATGCCTCATCGATTGTCGGGTTGTATGGAAACTTCGGTCAGACCAATTACGCCGCGACGAAAGCAGGGGTGATCAGCTTCACGAAAACCTGGGCCCGCGAGCTGGGGCGTTACGGGATTCGGGTCAATGCGGTGGCTCCCGGCTTCATCGCCACCGAGATGGTCCAGGCCATGCCGCAGAAGGTGGTGGACACCATGACGGCGAAGACTCCGTTGGCGAAGCTGGGACACCCCGACGACATCGCCAACGCGTACGTCTGGCTGGCCAGCGACGCCGCAAAGTTCGTTCACGGCACCGTGCTCTCCGTGGACGGCGGCTTGGTGATGGGCACCTGAGCCTGAAGGCTTCCATGCACGCGAACCTCCTCTCCACCGGCCTGTATCTCCCGGAAATCGAAATCACCAACGACATGCTGCGCGGGCGTTTCGACCCGCACACGCCCGACTTCGTCAACAAGATGGAGGCATCCACCGGGATTCGCTCCCGCTGGCATGCGCCCGAGGACTGGGCAACGTCGGACCTTGCCGTTGTGGCGGCCCGGCAGGCCATGGAGCGCGCCGGGAAGCAGCCGGAAGACCTCGATCTCATCATCCTGGGGACAGACTCGCCCGACTACATCACGCCGGCGACGTCGGTGATCGTTCAGCACAAACTCGGAGCGCGCAACG
Source organism: Thermoanaerobaculia bacterium (assembly GCA_046594105.1). GTDB lineage: Bacteria > Acidobacteriota > Thermoanaerobaculia > Gp7-AA8 > Gp7-AA8 > JBDSGC01. The sequence continues at coordinate 1,115 of JBKJQB010000274.1, read as the reverse complement.
CCGGGACCTTTGATGTCGGCTGCGCCTGCGCCTCATTCCCCACCGGATTTGCGTCGGCGGCGGGGATGATGGCCACCAGCCCGCAGTTGAAGACGGTGCTGGTGATCGGCGTGTATCTGATGCACAAGCTCGCCGCGCCAGACGATCCGATGACGTTCTTTTACGGCGATGGAGCCGGTGCCGCCATCCTCGAGCGCGGCGATCGTCCGGGATTCATCTCCTCCGCATTTCGCGCCGACGGCTCCTACGCGAACCGCTGGGCGATTTTCTCCGGCGGGACGGTGGAGCCCTCGACGGAGGAATCGGTTCGTGCCGGACGGGCACGGGTAAAGATGCTGGAGCGCTATCCGCCGGAGATCAACAATGAAGGCTGGCCGGCGCTGGTCCGTCAGGTGGCCAGGAACGGCGAATTCTCACTTGAAGACATCGACTTCCTGATCTTCACGCAGGTGCGCAAGCCCACCATCGAACTGGTCATGAAGGACCTGGGGATCTCCATGGACAGGACGCACCTGGTGATGGAGCGATGGGGCTACACCGGGTCGGCGTGCATCCCCATGGCCCTGGACGACGCGTTCCAGCAGAAAAAGATCAAGGCCGGCGACCTGGTCGTGCTCATCGGGTCGGGAGTCGGATACAACCAGGCCGCCGTGGCCTTCCGCGTTGCAGAGGATGGCGCGCGACTCTTCGGAGCATTGGCGAAGTAACGGTTGCAGCGGGTCGAAGGATGGGAGAGAAATGAACCCTGTCGTCACGGTGGTGGGCGGGCTGGTCGTCGCTGGTGTCGTAGCGCTCGGGGTCACCACCGCCTACGTGCGCCGTCATCCGCTGGAGACCTTCATCAAGCTGACCCGCCGGGGCATGAGGAACGCGGGATTCGCGCGGAAGACCCTCACGTTGCCCGATGGCACGCGGATCGTCTATTTCGAAGGCGGCAGGGGAGCGCGAACCGTGGTGCTCGTCCACGGGGTCAACGATCAGGCGGGGACGTGGGCCAGCGTGGCTGGCCCCCTGGCGAAAGAGTTCCACGTGATCGCAATCGATCTTCCCGGACATGGAGATAGCGGGCCGGCCACCGGGCCGCTCCCCATGAAGCTCCTCGCCGACGCGCTGAC
>JBKJQB010000093.1:0-5500 GCA_046594105.1 Thermoanaerobaculia bacterium | reverse complement strand
ACTGCGACGAGTTCATCTTCTATGAAGATCTCGTGCGAGTCGCCCCTGGACCGAAGGTTGTGGCCAAAGACAAGAAGCAGGCCGAAGCATTTACTCTGCTCATCGACTCGATCAAGGCGCTCATGCGCGAGAACAAAGAGATTCTCTGGGGCTCCATGGTCAAGCAGACCATGCAGCGGAAGAAGCCGACCTTCAATGAGGAGTACTACGGCTACAACACCTTCAGCGATCTGCTGGAAGACGCGCAGAAGAATGACGTCATCAAGATCAAAAAGGACGTCAAGAGCGGCTCCTACGTGATCACCGGCTTCGCCCAGCCGGCAGCGTAGGGCGAGCGCGCCTCACTCTCACATCGAGAGGGTGCCCCGAAGCGGGGGTGAGGGGCTCTTATGTAAGGCGGATCCCCTCATCCGCCCTACGGCCACCTTCTCCCCGCCGCGCGGGGAGAAGGACGCTCGACGTTGGGCAATTCGCAGATCCTCTCTCGGCAACATCCCCACTCCCACCCCGTACACTGCGCCATGCTTCCACTGGAAATTGACGGCGTGGCCAAGAGTTTCGCCGCGCGCCCGGCCCTCGACGGAATCAGCCTCAGTCTCCGCGAAGGGGAAGTCCTCGGACTCCTCGGTCCGAACGGCGCAGGCAAGAGCACGCTGGTGCGCACCATCATGGGGAGGGTGCGTCCCGATCGGGGCGAGGTCCGCATCTTCGGAAAACCCGCCCCCGCCGGCGACACGGAGTCGCGGGCGCAGGTGGGCGTGGTCCCACAGGAAATCGCGCTCTACCTCAACCTCTCCTCCTTCGAAAACCTCTCGGTCTTCGGCCGCTACGTCGGCCTGAACGGCGCGGAGCTCGATGCTGCGATCGCCCGGGCGCTGCAGTGGTCGGGGCTCTCCGATCGGGCCGGCGAGCCGGTGAAGGGATTCTCCGGCGGCATGAAACGGAGGCTGAACATGGCCGCCGGCGTGCTGCACAAGCCGCGCGTTCTGCTCCTCGATGAACCCACAGTCGGCGTCGATCCGCAGTCGCGCGAGCGGATCTACCAGATGATCGAGGCTCTGCGAGCGGATGGCGTGTCGCTCATCTACACCACCCACTACATGGAAGAAGCCGAGCGTCTCTGCGATCGCATTGCCGTCATCGATGGCGGAAAACTGATTGCCAGCGGCACCAAGGAAGAGCTGGTGCGCTCCACCATCGGTGACAAGCGCGAGGTGTCGATCGCCTGCGAGCTGGACGGACAGGATGCTCTGCGCGCGGAGTTGACGGCCCTCGGAGCGCAGGTCCACGCGCACTCGGTGACCTATCTGTCCGAGGGATCGGCGGAGCAGAGCCTGCGCATCGTGAAGATGATCGAGGCCAAGGGCATTCCGGTACGCGACCTCACCATGAAAGCGCCGACGCTGGAGAAAGTCTTTCTCCACCTCACCGGCAAGGAGCTGCGCGAATGATTGCCGCAATCGTCAAAACCGGTTGGCTGAATTTGCGACGCGATCGCGCCGCTCTCATGCTGAGCTTCGTCGTCCCGGTGGTGTTCTTCTCCATCTTCGCCGGCATCTTCGGCGCGCAGCGTTCGAAGACTCCGAAGGTGACCATGGCGGTGGCCGACCTCGATGGAAGCGTTTCCTCAAAACGCCTGGTGGCAGCGCTGCGCAATGAGTCCGCGCTCAAGATTCTCGAATCGCCGAAAGACTCGAAGCAGCCCTTCGATGCGAAGTCGGCGGAAGAGTACGTCCACAGCGGCAACGCGCCGGTGGCGCTGCTCATCCCCAAAGGCTTCGGCACGAGCCAGATCCAGTTTGCAGGCGGATCGACCGGTCCGGCCTTTCAGCTCCTGACAGACTCGGCCGATCCCATCGCCGAGCAAGTGGCCTCCGGCCTCCTGCAGAAAACGATCATGACGGCGATGCCGGACATGATGATGAAGAGCGGCACCGAGGCCATCGACAAATGGAGCGGAGGCCTCACGGCGCAGCAGCGCACGAACATCGACCAGAGCATCGGCCGGTTTCAGGCCATGCCGGCGACCCAGGCCTCAACGAGCGCAAACAGCTCGCTGGTCAACATCAAGGTGACCGACATCGTTGGCCAGAACAAGAAGAACAGTGTGGTCGCCCTCTACGCCGCAGGGATCGGCGTGATGTTCCTGCTCTTCACTGCCACGAACGCCGGCGGCGCGCTCCTCGACGAGATCGAGAGCGGGACGCTCGACCGCATTCTTTCCACGCGCGTGACCATGACCCAGCTCCTGCTCGGAAAAATGGCCTATCTGTGGACGCTGGGGATGATCCAGCTGATCGTGATGTTCGTGTGGGGCGCCGTGGCCTTCAAACTCGATCTGGTCCATCACCTCGGCGGCTTCTTGATCATGGCCCTGGCCACAACGTTCTGCACCTCGGCGTTCGGCCTGTTCCTGGCGTCGCTCTCCCGGACCCGGGCACAACTCGGCGCGATCTCCACCCTGATCGTGCTCTCCGTGTCCGCGCTGGGCGGCTCGATGTTCCCTCGTTTCCTCATGCCGGAAGCGATGCAGAAGGCGGGTCTGGTGTTGTTCAACTCGTGGGCATTGGAAGGATTCACGAACGTTTTCTGGCGGGAAGAACCGCTTTCGTCACTGCTACTGCCGGTGCTCGTGCTGATCGGCTTTGCCGTCGCGTTCTTTGCGGTGGCGCGCCAGTTGGTGAAAAAGTGGGAGATCGCCTGAGGGGTATCTCTCTCAGGCTCCAAGGGCACAGACAAGAGTGTTTAGCCGGCGCAGCCGGCGAGAGACTGTAGCCCCCGGCGTGAGCCGGGGGAAACCTCATCGATCTCAAATTCGCCAGCCCGCTCAGCGGGCGACACATTCCCGTTGCAACGATGGTCCGTCGTATCAATTCTCCGTTCTATCGCCCGCTGAAGCGGGCTCGCTCGATTGGGTGCTCGGGACCCCCGGCTGACGCCGGGGGCTACATTCTCTCGCCGGCTGCGCCGGCTCCACAACGGGCACACAGAGCTCGTGGAATCCGCGTGTGACACTCTTGTCTGTGCCTCCATGCCAGACCGTACAATACCCACCCCGTGACGAAACTCACCAACCGCGATCACTATCCCGTCCTGGTGGTCGGTACCGGCATCGCCGGCCTCACCACAGCCTTCTGTCTGGCAGCCGCCGGGATCCGCGTTCTGCTGGTGACCAAGGCCGCCGACCCCAAAGACTGCAACACGTTCTGGGCGCAGGGTGGAATCATCTACGAAGGTGAAGGGGATACGCCGGCCAAGCTGATCGAGGACATCCTGCGTGCGGGCGCCGGCCTGTCGAATGAGGAGGCCGTGCGGTTCCTGGCCGTGGAAGGCCCGAGGGTGGTCAGGGAACTGTTGCTCGAAGACATCCACGTGCCGTTCACGACGAGCCTCGAAGGCGAGCTCGATCTCACGCAGGAGGGGGCTCACTCCATCCCCCGCATCATCCACTCTGGTGATGCCACCGGCCGGGCCATCGAGACCTCGCTGCTGAATCGGGTCAAGAGCGAGCCGAACATCACGTTGGCGACGGAACTGACCGCCATCGATCTGCTGACCACCCACCACCATCCCGCCGACATCCAGGTGCGATACCGGCTGACCAATGAGTGCGTCGGTGCGTATCTGCTCGACAACCGCACCAACGAGGTCTACACGATCTTCGCCGACTACACCGTGCTGGCCACGGGCGGCATCGGCCAGATCTACCTGCACACCACCAACACGCGCAGTGCCATCGGCGACGGCGTGGTGATGGCCAGTCGCGCCGGCGCGCGCATCATGAACGCCGAGTACGTCCAATTCCACCCCACGGCGCTCGCGGACAAGAAGGCCAATCACTACCTCATCTCCGAGGCGTTGCGAGGGGAAGGGGCGCGGCTGAAGAACCAGAAGGGCGAGTACTTCATGGAGAAATACTCGCCGTCGCTCAAGGATCTCGCCCCGCGCGACATTGTGGCCCGCGCCATCGTCGAGGAGATGACCGTCAACAAGGAGGAGTTCGTCTATCTCGACCTGGCGAATTTCTACAACGGTCACCAGCCGATCCCGGAGCGCTTTCCGAACATCGCCAGAGCCTGCGCAGACATCGGCATCGACATCGCGCGCGATCCCATCCCCGTCGTGCCGGCCGCGCACTATTTCTGCGGCGGCATCCTGGCCGACAACGAGGGGCAGTCCACCCTCAGTCGCCTTTACGCGGTCGGCGAGACTTCCTGCACCGGTGTCCATGGAGCCAACCGGCTGGCCTCCACCTCGCTGCTCGAAGGATTGACCTGGGGATCATTTGCCGCAGCGTCCATCAGGGCCAGACTCGACTCCGCCACCACCCCCGTCGAGGCGGCGACGAGCCCCGGCCTGAAGCGGGCGCGATTCACCGACGCTCCCGCGGTGCGCCGTTCGTTTTCCTCCCGGCCACCTGGAATCTCCTCCATCGACGACTCTCTCCTGCAGTCGATCCCCGACTGGAAACAGCCGGGCCGGATGAACATGGAAGACCCTGCGCTGATCCTCCAGGACTGGACCACCATCCAGAACACCATGTGGAACTACGTGGGGATCGTGCGCACCTACGAGCGCCTCAAGCGCTCCGTCGCCGACATGCGCGGCCTCGGCAACCGCCTCGGCAAGTACTACCACGAGTCGACCATCAGCAAAGCGATCGTCGAGCTGTTCCACGGTCAGCAGATGGCCATGATCGTGGCCAACGCGGCGATCAAGAATCCGGAGTCGCGCGGCGCGCATTTCCGCCGGGACTGAGACGCTATACTCCCGCGCGATGAACCGACTTCACCTCGGATGCGGCCCGCTCCACCTGGAGGGCTGGATCAACATCGACAACCTTCCCTATCCCGGTGTCGACCGCGTGGTCGACGTCCTGCAGGGACTGCCGTTCGACGATGTCTCCTTCGTCTTCGCCGAGCACTTCATCGAGCACTTCAGCTACGCCGATGGCCTGTCCCTTCTGCGCGACTGCCGCCGAGTCATGACCGAGGATGGCGTGCTGCGGCTCTCCACGCCGAACCTCGACTGGGTCTGGGCCACGCACTACCGCCTCGACATGAACACCCCCGACGCCGTCCACGCCTGCTTCGCCCTGAACCGCGCCTTCCGCGCCTGGGGCCACCAGTTCCTCTACAACCAGGACACGCTCACCGCCACCCTCCTCGACGCCGGCTTCAGCACCATCCGCCGCGTCGAGTACGGAGAGAGCAAGCACCCCGAGCTGCAAGGCCTGGAACGCCACGAGAAGTCGACCGACTACCCACCGCTGTCGCACATCCTGATCCTCGAGGCAACCGGCCGAGGAGGGACCACGCCAGAGTACCTCGAAGGCCCGCGCATCGATTTCCTGCGCGACATCGACGTGCGGTGAGCGGACGACGCGAAGCGTGATCGTGTCATCGTCCTGAGCAACCCGGAAGCCTCAAGAACTCAGACTACGTGCAGGCGGAAGTGCATGTCATCGTTTCGAGTTTCAGAAGCCGCAGCAAACCTGAGT
>JBKJQB010000207.1:0-26230 GCA_046594105.1 Thermoanaerobaculia bacterium | reverse complement strand
AAGAATGTAGCCCCCGGCTTCAGCCACGGCTTCAGCCGGGGGAACTTAGCGACCCGATTCAGCGAAGCCCGCTTCAGCGGGCGACAGAAGGGTCCCGCGCCATCCGGCGAACCGTCGAGGAGTTAATCCGCTGTTCTGTCGCCCGCTGAAGCGGGCTCGCGAATGTGAGTTGCCACGTTTCCCCCGGCTGAAGCCGGGGGCTACAGTCTCTCGCCGGCTGCGCCGGCTGGAATCCACACCAGCTTCGTGATGCGATGGCTTGCCGTCCCGATGAGGGAAAGATCGAAATGATGGCTTCCCGGTTTCCGATCCTTTCCTCTCCCTGCGAATTCACCTGCTACCGATGAACGATAGAATGCCGCGATGCCCATGGAACGCTTCATTGTCGAGGGTGGCCGCCGCCTCGAAGGCTCGATTCGCCCGGGCGGCAACAAGAACGCCGCTCTTCCCATCCTGGCCGCCTGTCTGCTGACCGACGCTGCCGTCGTCCTGCGCAACCTGCCGGACATTCAGGACGTCCGGGTGATGCTGCAGATCCTCGAGCAGCTCGGCGCCGACATTGAGCGTCTGGAAACGAACGTCGTCCGCATCCATGCGAAGGGTGAGTGTTCTTCGCATCCCGACCCCGAGCTCTCGAAGAAAATCCGCGCCTCCATCCTCCTGGCCGGTCCCCTTCTGGCCCGCTGTGGCGCGGCGGAGATCGCCAAGCCCGGCGGCGACGCCATCGGACGGCGCCGCATCGACACCCATCTCCTGGCCCTGGAGTCGCTCGGCGCGCAGATCGAAGTCTCCGCCTACGAGTACAAGATGAGCGCACGCTCGCTCCGCGGTGCCAACATGTTTCTGGATGAGGCGTCGGTCACCGCCACGGAGAACGCGGTGATGGCTGCCGTTCTCGCGGAAGGCGACACGCTGATCTACAACGCCGCCGCCGAGCCGCACGTCCAGGATCTCTGCCGATTCCTCAACCTCCTCGGCGCGCAGATCGAGGGCATCGCGACCAACTCCCTGCGCATCCGTGGTGTGGACTCGCTCAAGGGCGGCGAGTTCACCATCCCCAGCGATCACATCGAAGTGGGCTCCTACATCGGACTGGCGGCCGTAACCCGCAGCGAGCTCCTCATCGAAGACGCCGTCCCCGAACACATGTATGCCGTCCGGAACATGCTGGGCAAACTCGGAGTGGACATCCAGATCGAAGGGAAGAACATCCGCGTTCCCCGGGAGCAGGAGCTTCGAGTGCGCTACGACATCGGAGCGGCCGTCCCCAAGATCGATGACGGACCCTGGCCGCTGTTCCCGGCCGACGTCCTGTCGATCATGATCGTGATCGCCACCCAGGCCGAGGGCACGGTGATGATCTTCGAGAAGATGTTCGAGTCCCGGCTGTTCTTCACCGACAAGCTGATCTCCATGGGGGCGCGCATCATCCTCTGCGATCCGCATCGAGCCATCATCGTGGGCGGCGGACGTCTGCAGGGCGCGGAGATTTCCAGTCCCGACATCCGCGCCGGCATGGCCCTCCTGCTCGCGGCTCTCTGCGCGAAGGGCGAGAGCGTGATCCACAACGTCCACCAGATCGATCGCGGCTACGAGCGCATCGAGGAGCGTCTCAACCCGCTGGGGGCCCGCATCCGTCGTGAGCGCGACGAGTAGAGTGCCCATGCCGCACGGAGAGGGGCCGCCTGCGGAGGATGGTCATCCCGTGATGTCCTCGAGCAGCCGTCTGCTCCTCGATCTGGCCCTGCCGCGCGGCAGAAGGCTGCGGGTGGAGCGCGTGCCTGCGGTGATGGGGATTCTGAACGTCACTCCCGACTCTTTCTCGGACGGAGGCACGCACTTCGACCGCGACCGTGCCATCGACTCCGCCATGTCCATGATTGCCGAAGGCGCGGTGGTGCTGGATGTGGGCGGTGAGTCGACCAGGCCGGGAGCCGTCAACGTCCCCTCGGCGATGGAGATCGAGCGCGTGGTCCCGGTGATCGAAGCGATCCGTAGGCGCAGCGACGTGGCCATCTCCGTGGACACCAGAAAAGCGGCGGTCGCCGAAGCAGCCCTCCACGCCGGCGCCGATCTGGTCAACGACGTCTCGGCACTGCAGCACGATCCAGCGCTGGCCGGCGTCATCGCCCGGTTTCAGGTGGCGGTCATCCTCATGCACATGCGCGGCGAACCGGCCACCATGCAGCAGCTGGCGAATTACGACGAGGTCACCCGCGAGGTTGCCGAAGAACTGACTGCGCGGCGCGAGGTGGCCATGGCGGCAGGAATTGCTGCGGACTGCATCCTCATCGACCCCGGCATCGGCTTCGCCAAGAACCTCGAGCACAATCTGGATCTGCTGGTGCACGCCGGAGAACTGGCCGCCATCGCTCCTCTGGTCATCGGTGCATCGCGCAAAGCCTTCGTCGGAGCGCTGACCGGACGGCCGGCAGGACCGGCGCGGGTGTCGGGCTCGCTCGCAGCGGTGGCCGCCGCCCGCCAGGCCGGCGCGGCGATCGTGCGCGTGCACGATGTCCCGGAGACGGTCGACTTTCTCAAAGTACTCGCGGCGCTGGATGCCCGACGGGAGAGCAGGCCATGAACTGGTTCGACCGCCTGCTGTCGCTCCAGTTCACCTGGCGCGATGGGATCGACGTGGCCGTGGTGGCCTTCATCATCTACCACATTCTTGCCCTGATCCGGGGGACACGGGCCATGCAGATTTCCATCGGCATGGTCGTCCTGGGAAGCACGTTCTTCGTCGCCCGGGCCTTTGATCTCCCTGCCCTGGAGGCCATCTCGCGGGAGATCCTCTTCTATCTGCCGTTCGCGGTGATCGTGCTGTTCCAGACCGAGATCCGCCGTGCCCTGGCGCGCATGGCTTCCAATCCCCTGCTCGGCATGTTCAACCCGAGGTCTGCAGCGCTGCAGTTCGAACCCATCATCCGCGCGGCGGAGATGCTCTCCGCCAACCGCATCGGGGCGCTCATCGTGCTGGAGCGGACCCAGAGCCTGCGCATGTATGAGGAGGCCGCCAAGCCTCTCGACGCCATGGTCTCCGCGGATCTTCTGGTCAGCATCTTCACTCCGGGAGGGCCTCTTCATGACGGGGCGGCCATCGTGCGGGGAAACCGGATCGTCGCCGCGGGCGCCTTCCTCCCGTTGACCACTTCGGCAGATCCGAAACTCGGACACGGCACCCGACACCGAGCCGCTCTGGGATTGAGTGAAGACTGCGACGCCGTGGTGTTGGTGATCTCGGAGGAGAACGGATCGATCGCCATCGCCACGGAGGGAGCCCTGCACGAACATCTCGATCGCCGTTCGCTGCAGGAGTGGCTGGATCAACGGCTGGGAATGGTGCCGGCGCGATGAATGGCTGGTTCTCGAACCTGTGGATGAAGGTACTCTCCGTGCTTCTGGCGCTGACGGTGTGGTTCTTTGTTTCCGCGCCACGACGGGAACGAGTCTCCGAGCGAGCCTTCGCTGCGCCGGTGTCGCTGGTGGGTATGCCCCGCGACATGGTCATCACCACCCCAATGCCCGACAGCGTGAACGTCCGCCTGCGCGGTCGCGTCTCCGACCTCCGTTCCCTCTCCTCGCAGAATCTCGAAGTGACCCTCGACGTGAGCTGGGTCCAGTCGGGCGACGCAACCATCACCCTGCGGCCGCAGGCCATCAGCATTCCTCCGCAGATCGAGGTCGTCTCCATGGAGCCCACCAAACTCCGGTTTCACGTGGAGGCCCTCCGGCAGAAGGTCGTGCCCATCCGCCCCTTCCTGGCGGGAGCGCCACCGGCGGCCTATCAGGTCGGCGATCCATCCCTGAACCCCGACCACGCGCTGGTCACCGGTCCCGCCTCCATGGTCCGGAATGTGACGGAGGTGGCCACCGAACGCATCATCATGACCGGCCGCACCGGGACCTTCATCCAGAACGTGGCGGTGGTCTCGGACTCCTCCCTCATCCGCATCATCGAGCCGCTGATGACCCAGGTGACGGTGCCGGTCTCGGCGGAAATCGGCCCCTTCGCGCCATCAGGCACGGACACCGCACCGGGGATGACATCGGCAGAGAAGCAGAAAACGGCTGCCGATCGAAAGAACAAACGAACCGAACCATGAGGACACTTTTCGGAACCGACGGAATCCGCGGCAAAGCGCACGTCTATCCACTCGATCCGGCCACCATGTTCGCCATGGGCCAGGCCCTCGCTCATCGCCTGGCCGCAGAAGCCCGGAGAAGCGGAAGCGCATCAGCCACGGACCCCACACCGGTCATCCTGCTGGGAATGGACACCCGGGAATCGGGGCCGGAGATCGCCGGCGCATTGACCGCCGGGATCGAGCACGGCGGCGGGCGAGCGATCTTCATCGGCGTGGTGCCCACCCCGGCGGTGGCCTATCTCTGCCGCACCTCCGACGCGGCGGCCGGAATCTCCATCTCCGCTTCTCACAACCCGTTCGGCGATAACGGAGTGAAAGTCTTCGGTCACGACGGGATGAAGATTCCTGACGCCAGCGAGGAGCAGATCGAGGACGAGATGCGCGCCATCCGGCGTGAAGACTCCGTCGTCCCCGGCATCGAGCTTCATCCCGATGATGCACTGATCGAGCGCTACGAGCGGTTTCTCGCGGGAGGGGTCGCTCCCGGCGCGTTGCGAGGACGAAAGATCGTGCTCGATACCGCGCATGGCGCGGCCTTCCGCATCGGGCCGGAGGCATTCCGCCGCGCCGGCGCCGAAATCCTGGTCATCCACGATCAGCCCGACGGCAGCAACATCAATGAGAACGCAGGGGCGCTCCATCCGGAACGATTGCGTGAGGTCGTGCTCGCGGAAAAGGCGGATTTTGGCGTGGCCTTCGATGGCGATGCCGATCGGGCCATCTTCGTCGACGACGCCGGCAACGTTCGCGACGGCGACGAGATCATCTATCTCTGGGCCCAGCGCCTCCATCGCCTGGCCAAGCTGAAAAACGACCTCGTGGTCACCACGGTCATGTCCAACTTCGGATTCGAGCGTCAGCTCAGGGAAGACGGCATCGAGCTGTGCCGCGCGAACGTGGGCGACAAGTACGTCCTGGAGATGATGATCGAGCGCGGCGCGCTCCTGGGCGGAGAGCAGTCCGGGCACATCATCGATCTCGATGTGCACACCACGGGCGACGGGATCCACACCGCACTTGTGTTCGGCGAACTGCTGGCCGGCGCGGGCCAGCCCTTCTCGAAGTTGCCGACCTTCCAGCCCATGCCGCAGATCCTCCTCAACGAGAATGTAGCCTCCAAACCACCGCTGGAATCCCTTCCGAAATACCAGGAAGCCCTCAGCCAGGCGCAGTCGGAACTGCATGGCGACGGCCGGATCCTGGTCCGCTACTCCGGCACCGAGAACAAGGTGCGGGTCATGGTGGAAGGACCCGACGCGGACCAGATCAAGTCCATCGCCGAAGGACTGAAAGACGTCCTGCGCGACGAGATCCGCTGAGGCACTCGGGCCGGTTGTGGCTCTAGATCCGCCCAAATCGTCTGCCCGCCTCATTCCCCCGCTCTTTTCTCAGCGAAACGGGAAACCCGCCGCTATACTGCGCCATTCATTTTTCAGCCAGGGAACCTGCGGGAGAGATTGATGGCTAAGGTGCAGGCTAAGAAGACGGCCGCGAACTCGCGGAAGGGCGCAAGCCCCAAGACCGCCGCGCGTCCGAAACAGAAGTCCAAATCAGCTTCGAAGCCGGCCGCCAAGGCCTCTCCGAAGAAAGCGGCGCCCAAGCCCAAGCCGAGCCCCCGCCCTGTCAGGAAATCCGTCCCCGCCAAAAAAGCGGCCGTGAAAAAGGCTCTGCCCCCGCCCAAGCCATCCCGAAAGCCGCCGGCTCCGCCGAAGAAATCCGGCAAGGCTGCCAAGAAGAAGGCGGCACCCGCCAAGCTCGTGCGCAAGACTGTTCCAGTCAAGGCGGCCAAGGCGGCCAAGGCATCAAAGTCTGTGGCCGCAAAACCGGTGAAAGCTGGGAAGACTGCCTCGCCAAAGTCCAAACAGTCAGCCGTCGCGCTCAAAGCCAAGGCCCCGGGCCGCCCAGCGGCAGCGCCAGTGGCAAAGCCCTCGGGGAAGGCCGTGGCCGCCGTGAAGGCCGCCGTGAAAGCGACCGCGAAGACCGTGATCAAGGCTGCCTCCGCGGCGGCCGCTACGGTCGCCCGAGCAGTCACGCCGGCGGCTGACGACAAAAAGAAGCGGCGCCCGCGTGCCCGCATCACCTCCAACGGTCCGGCCACAGCAGCCTGGTTCTCCCATGGCGAGAATAAGCCGCGGCCGTCCTCGTTCATCCCCGCTCCCCCTCGAGCCGAAGCCCCCTCGCTGGTCGCCGCTCCTCCGGCTTCATCCGATCGCCTGGTCGACGCCAACGAGCTCACCGAATTCGCGGTTCGCACCGTACCGGTTCGCGTGGACATCGAAGCAGGCGGCGGAAAGATCTACCTCGGCATCAATCCAACGGAAGTCGTCCTCCATCCGGGCGAAGGCATCGAGTGGGACTTCCGATACCTCGGCGGTGCCGACATCGTCATCGAGGAGCTGGTGGTCGAATTCGAGAAGCCCGCTCCGTTCGGTGGCGGCGTTTTCCGCACCCGGCGACCGGGTGCAGCCCGCCCGCACCGTCAGCTCTCAGGACCGGTGGCCAAGAGCGCGCTCGGCAAACGAATTCAGTACACCATCCGGGCCTTCAACGGTTTCAAGAAGGAGATGGCCACCGTCAAGCCGGCCGTCCGCGTGGAAAGCTCGGTTCCCTCTTCGCAGTAACGTCCAATGAAATCCCGTGGCGGCCGTCCGCCGGCCACGGGATTCAGCACTTCCGTCCCCGCGGAACAGGTGAAGGGAATCGCGGCCGCCATCGGCGCAGCGAGGCGTGCGGCCAGAAGGTCGCTCGCCCATTCGGGGCGCAGGATGGGTCTTATACTGACGCAGCATGCGCAGCAGACTGGCGGACCAACTCAAAGAGGAACAGCGCGAACGGTTCGCGCGGATGACTCCCGCGGAGCGAGTGGCCCTCTCCGAACGACTGGGCGAAGAAGGACTGGCGGAGTACATGTCCGCCAATGGCCTCGATCGCGCGCAAGCGGTGACGGCGATCAAACAGTCGAGGCGCATTGGCCGACGACCGTCGCGATGTTTCGATGAGCGTCCTTGAAGCCGTAGCGAATGTCCTCCAGTCGATGGGCGCCCCCTACGCGCTGATCGGCGGTCGCGCGGTGGGCGCGCGAGGACATCCACGGATGACTCTCGACTACGACTTCCTCACGTCCGATGCCCGTGTGCTGACACGGGAAGCATGGAAACAGCTAGAGGAGCACGGCGCCTCAGTCGACCCACGGAAAGGGGACTTCGACGATCCGCTCGCGGGCGTGGTGCACATCGCCTTGGCAAATGGAGCCGAGGCCGACGTAGTACTGGCGAAATGGAAATGGGAGTCGGAGATCATTGAACGCTCCGAGCCTCTTGATGTGGGTGGCGTGATGGTTCCGGTACCGATCACCAGCGATCTCATCCTGCTGAAACTGGCTGCCGGAGGACCGATCGATCTCCAGGACGTCATCGCGCTGCTGGCCATGGATCGCGAGAAACTGATCCGCGAGGTGGACCTCAAGGTTGACCGGGTGCTTCCCGAGGTGCTGGCGACCTGGAGCGGCGTGAAGCTGACCACCGTTGCGTGAATTTTCACGGCATTCTTTGCCGGGCAATGCCGAAGTCTTCAGGTTTCCTCGTTTCGGCGTCTTCTCGGAACGCTGAATCCCATGCGATCGCGCACGATCAGCGGGGGAACGCTTCCTTCACCCCGCCGTCCACCGGCAGCATGGCGCCGGTGGTCTTCGAGGAGCGAGCCGTGGCGAAAAACAGCGCTGCTTCCGCGACATCGTCTGCGGTGACTTCGGTCTTGAGCAGCGTGCGGTTCCGATAGAACTCCGGAAGCTTCGCTGGATCGACGCCGTAGGACTCCGCGCGCATGGCGCGCATGTCATCGCTCCAGAAGCGTGAGCCGCCGAAGATGGCGTCGGGATTGAGCATGTTCGCGCGGATCCCGAACTCCCCCCCCTCCAGCGCCACGATGCGGCAGAGCTGTGCCTCGGCGGCCTTGCTCACGCTGTACGCGCCGAAATCCTTCCCGGGCGCCGTCACATTCTTCGAGGCATTGAAGACGATGCTGCCGCCCGTCCCCTGTCGTTTGAGCACGCGCAACGCCGCTCGAGACACTAGAAAGTGTCCTCGCGCATTCACGGCGAAACTGCGGTCCCAATCGCTTGCTGACAATGTGTCCAGGCTGCCGAACGAGGAGATTCCGGCGTTGCTGACCACGACATCGACGCCACCGTACTGGCGAACCGTTTCTTCGAACACGCGGTCTACGTCCGGCTCGCTGGACACATCGAGCTGCAGAGAGGTCGCGCGCCGAAGGCCGTGCCTGCCGACGATCGCTGCGGCCACCGATTCCGCGAGGGGGCCGTCGAGGTCGGTGACCACGACATGCGCGCCCTCTTCGGCGAACCGTTCGGCGATCGCGCGTCCGATGCCGCTGGCGGCGCCGGTGATCAGGGCGACCTTCCCGGCGAGCTCGCGCTCCTTCGGGAGGAGGGTCAGTTTGTAGAGCTCCAGAGGCCAGTACTCCGCGTGAAACGCATCGTCGTCGTTCAGGGTCTGGTATCCGCCGGCGGCCTCCGCATCTTCGATAACCCGCATGGTGTGACGATAGATGTCCCGCACGATGCGCGAGGCGCGAGCATCCTTGCCCGCCGTCCACATGCCCAGGCCGGGGACGAGAATCACTCGAGGATTGGGACTGAGCATCGGAAAGTCGACGGGATGCGCGCCGTAATACGCGGTCTCGCGGTCGATGTACGACTGCAGATTCGACCGCAAGTCCTCCTCCCCGCTCACCAGCAGGGGGAAACGTTTCGTGTGCAGCAAATGATCGGGCGTGGCTGCTCCGCCTCCGACGATCCGCTGTAGATCGTCCCGTTCCAGAAACCTCATCACGTCATCGCTGTCATCGAGCTCCAGAATCACGGAACGTTCGCGCCCCAGGGCTCCACGCAGCGCGGGGGCCATGGTGGCGATGGCTTTCGCTGGCGCCGCGTTCGCACGATCACGACGCGCCGGGGGTACGACCGTTCGCCTCCTTCCAGCGAGGAACTCCTCAGCGCGGCTGACCAGCGCGATGTGACGGTCGTAGGCCTGGCGGGAGGTGGCGCCCCACGTAATGAGGCCGTGGTTCATCAGCACCAGACCGGTGGCATCGGGATGTCCATCGAACGCCGTGGCCACATCGCGACTGAGTTGAAAGCCGGGCCGGCGGTAGGGAACCCGGATCACCGCGTCGCCGAAGCATTCGCGAACGGTGGCTTCGCGGCCGTTGCTGTTGGTCAATGCGAGGATCGCGTCGGCGTGCGTGTGCAGAACTGCCTTCGCAGGCAGGAAGGCATGCAGGAGCGTTTCAATCGACGGCCGGGGACCGCCGGGGTCGAGAAGACAGCGTCCCAGATAGTCGACCATTTCCTGATCGGAAATCTCGCCGTCGCGTTGGCGCAACGGCTGGATGTAGTCGAGACGGACGGAGGGGAATTGCTTCGGCGCGATGGTCTTCATGTCGCTGCCGCTGCTCTTGATGAACATCACCTCGATGGGCGCGCCGAGAAGATCGGCGCCCGCCGACTTGACGCTGTTGTTGCCGCCACCCCATAGGACCAGCGACTCCTCTGCCCCCACGAGCCGCGACTGATAGACCAGCTCCTCGATCTCGTCGTGCGGTGAATCCACCCAGCGGTTCTGCATGGTGTCGATTATTACATCGGCTCGGCGCGACCATGCTCAGACCCTGTGCCGGTCCCTGCAAGAATGTTCTCGCATCCTCGCGCATTACACACTGCCGATCCGATGGACAACCTGAAGCCGGAACCCCCCGCTGCTGAAACCGATGGCGAACGGCCGCTGCTGGAGCGGCTTCGCGTGGCCATCGCATTGCTGGAATCGATTGACGCGAACCGGGGCCTGCTGGCCGCTGCACCGGCGGAAGAGGTGCAGCGACTTCTGCAGGCAACGCGGAAGGTCTCGGAACCGGATCATCGTGCCCGACGGAAACTGGTCAAGGCGAGCGCAAGGCAGCGAAAGGCGGCCAGGACGCAGCAGGCCGATCAGCTGCTCTCCGCCACCGGCATTCGGGAGCTGCGCCGCAAACCGGTCTTCACTACTCCGAACGTTTACCCGCCGAAGCTTGTCCCTGCCGATGATCCAGGCGAAGAGGCGTCGCGCGAGTTGGGGGAATCGCAGCATTGCTACGTCTGCAAGCAGCACTACCTGCAGGTGCATCATTTCTACGACCAGCTCTGTCCCACCTGTGCGGAGTTCAACTTCGCCAAGCGGACGGAGCTGGCGGACCTGCGCGGCAGAGTGGCGCTGCTGACCGGTGGGCGCGTCAAGATCGGATACCAGGCAGGTCTCAAGATGTTGCGCTGCGGGGCCCAACTCATCGTCACCACCCGTTTCCCCCGCGACTCGGCGGCGCGCTACGCCAGCGAGCCTGACTTTGCCGAATGGTCCGACCGCCTGGAGATTTTCGGACTGGACCTCCGTCACACCCCCAGCGTGGAAGCGTTCTGCCATGAGCTTCTGCAGACCCGCACCCGGCTCGACTTCATCATCAACAACGCCTGCCAGACCGTCCGCCGCCCTCCCGGGTTCTACGAGCACATGATGGAAGGTGAAACCGCTGCGCTGCACACGTTGAGCGAGCACGAGCGCCGTCTTCTCGGCGCCTACGAGGGCGTGCGCAGCTATCGCATGCTGCCGGAGACGGGCGCGGACACTTCCGATGTCTCTGCGCAACGGCTCTCGGATCTGACCGGTCTGACCCACGCCGCCGCGATGTCGCAGGTGCCGCTCCTGCCGGAAGACGAGGCCGGACGAAGCCTCTTTCCGGAGGGGAAGCTCGATCAGGACCTGCAGCAGGTGGACCTGCGCGGGCGAAACTCCTGGAGGCTGCTGATGGCCGAGGTGTCGTCGGTGGAATTGCTGGAGGTGCAGCTGGTGAACGCCGTCGCGCCGTTCATCATCAACGCGCGCCTCAAACCGCTGATGCTGCGAACGGCCGGCAGGGACAAGCACATCGTCAATGTCTCCGCGGTGGAGGGTCAGTTCTACCGCAGCCAGAAGACCACCCGTCATCCCCACACCAACATGGCCAAGGCGGCGCTGAACATGATGACCCGCACCGCCGCAACGGACTACCACGCGGACGGCATCCACATGAACAGCGTGGACACCGGCTGGGTGACCGACGAAGATCCGGCCGAGATTGCGGCGCGCAAAGTCGCCGACCACCGCTTCCACCCGCCGCTCGACATCATCGATGGTGCGGCTCGCATCGTCGATCCGATCATCAGCGGGATCAACAGCGGCACCCACCTTTGGGGTCAGTTCCTCAAAGACTACCGGCGCACCGACTGGTAGCGGCGCAGCGCGCCACACACGCGCCAGCGTGCTATTGCGCGGCGCGAAGGCTCTCGCCGGTGATCTCGGCCAGCGTCCGCAGGTGGACCGCGATGAGCTCCTGAACTTTGAGCCAGGAAAGGGCCTCGTCCTGAAGCCGGAGTCCGTTGCGCGCCACGATCCGGGCGGCGGGACCGATGGCCTGGCTGCGAAGGGCCGCGCGCAAACGTCCAAAGTCGGCCGAGAGCGGACTGCGCCGGGCGTTCTCCAACTCTTCCTGCGATTTGATGATCCCCTGCATCACCGGGAGCTCCGGCCGGAGAGCCTTGGCCGCACCGACCTCCTCGTACGCTTTCTGGACCGCGGTGAGCGGCTGCATGGCGTCGGTCAACGCTTCGTCTGCACCGCGCAGGTGGCGCAGCACCTCGAGGTCACGGTCGTATAGTTTCTTCTCGTTCCCCAGTTGCTCGATGGCCTGCTTGATGGCCATCTCGGCGGTCCCAGCCTGCGGTCCACGAGGAGGCATGAAGCGGATCCCGCGCTGGGAAGGCGGCCCCGGTTGCCCCAGGAGCGGGATGGAACACAGGACGAGCAACAGGTTCGCAGCAGCAGTTCGCATGGTTCGCCTCCAGCAGTCGTTCTCAAAGAATACGACGCAGGAGCGCGGCAGTTACGGCCTGATGACGAAGAACGATTAGAAGTTCAGGCGGACGAACACCCGCACTTCGCGGCCGTCGTCACAACGAGCCGGCGGGTCAGGAGCGGGCGGAACGTGCTGCCGGTGGAGCAGCAGTTCCCGCGTTGCGTGCGCTTTCTCCCCCGCTGGCGGCCACTCCATGTTGCTCCTGAATCGTGGAGATGGTCACCGCCCCCTCACGAAGGGAGCGGATGGCATCGATGGCGGCCGTGGCCGCCGTGAGCGTCGTCAGACAGGGAATGGCGTACTGCAGCGATGCGCGGCGGATGTACGCATCATCGTAAAAAGACTTTCTGCCGAGCGGTGTATTGATGACCAGCTGCACCTCTCCGTTGATGAGCCGGTCGACGATGTTGGGACGCTCGCTTTCGTGCACCTTGAACGCCAGCGAGGCGTCGATCGAGTTCTGCTGAAGGAACTCCAGCGTCCCGTAGGTGGCCAGAATTTTGAAGCCGAGCTGGAGTAGATCCTTTGCCAGCTGGGCCACCACCGGCCGCTTGTCGTTGTCGTTCACGGAGATGAATGCGGTGCCGGTCATCGGCAGGGTCACCCCGGCGCCAAGCAGGGCCTTGCCGTACGCCTCGCCAAAGGTCGGCGCGCTTCCCATCACCTCGCCGGTCGACTTCATCTCCGGACCGAGCACGGTGTCCTCGCGCGGAAATCTTCCGAAGGGAAAAACCGGAGTCTTCACGAAGTAATCGGAGACCCGCGGTTCCTGGGTCAGGCCCAGCTCCCGCAGCGACTTTCCGGCCATGACCTTCGCTGCAATCTTTGCAAAGGGAACCCCGGTGGCCTTGGAGACGTAGGGAACGGTGCGGGAGGCCCGCGGATTGACTTCCAGAACGTAGAGGTCCCCTCGATAGATGGCGTACTGCACGTTCATCAGTCCGATCACGTTCAGCGCGCGGGCCAGCTCCACGGTGCGGCGGCGAATGCGGTCCTGCTCGCGCCGCCCGATGATGTACGGCGGGATGACCGTGCTGGAGTCGCCGGAGTGGATGCCGGCCTCCTCGATGTGCTCCATGACCCCGGCCACCACCACGTCCGTGCCGTCGCAGATGGCGTCGACGTCGAGCTCGATGGCGTCTTCCAGAAAGCGATCGATCAGGATTGGATGGCCGGGAGCGATCTCCATGGCGTATCCGGTGAACTCGCTCAAGGTGGCATCGTCATACACGATGGCCATGCCCCGGCCACCGAGCACGTACGAAGGCCGCACCACCACCGGATAGCCGATGCGCCGGGCCACTTCGATGGCTTCCGCCTCGCTCGTGGCCGTGCCGTGCTCCGGCACGAGAATGTGGTGCTCGCGCACCAGGTTGCCGAAACGCTCCCGATCCTCGGCGATGTCGATCGACTCCACCGAGGTGCCCCACATGGGAACGCCGGCAGCGGCCAGAGACTTCGCGAGTTTCAGCGGCGTCTGGCCGCCGAACTGCACGATCACGCCCTCCGGTTTCTCGGTCTCCACGATTTCCAGCACGTCTTCGAGGGTCAGCGGTTCGAAATAAAGGCGGTCCGACGTGTCGTAATCGGTGGACACCGTCTCCGGATTGCAGTTGACCATGATGGTCTCGAAGCCCATCTCGCGCAGCGCGAAGGATGCGTGCACGCAGCAGGTGTCGAACTCGATCCCCTGGCCGATGCGGTTCGGTCCCGAACCGAGGATCATCACCTTGCGCCGATCGGTAGGTGCCGCTTCGTTCTCCTGCTCATACGTCGAGTACATGTAGGGCGTAGATGCCTCGAACTCGGCGGCGCAGGTGTCCACCCGCTTGAATACGGGACGGATCCCCAGTCGATGGCGCTCCTGCCGCGCCTCGTCTTCGCCCTGGCCCCGCAGCATGCCGATCTGCCGGTCGGAGAAGCCGTTCTGTTTCCAGCGGAAGAGCTGGGCCGCGCTGAGTGGCGAATGGAGAGAGGCCGCCATCTCTCGCTCCATCGCGATCAACTGCTCGATCTCGTGAAGGAACCAGGGGTCGATCGCCGAGAGCTCGTTGATCTCTTCGACGGTCATCCCGGCGCGGAAGGCATCGCCGACGGCGAAGATCCGCTCCGGCTGCGGCGTGCGCAGGATCGACTCGATCTTCTCGCGCTCGTAGCCTCGGGTCTCCAGCCCGCTCACCCCGATCTCCAGCGAGCGCAGCCCCTTCTGCAGGGCCTCGTTGAAGGTGCGTCCGATGGCCATGGACTCACCGACCGACTGCATCGACAATCCCAGATGCGGCGGGGTGTTGCGGAACTTCTCGAAGGCGAAGCGGGGGATCTTCACCACCACGTAGTCGATGCTCGGTTCGAACGACGCCGGCGTCTTGCGGGTGATGTCGTTGGGGATCTCGTCGAGGGTGTAGCCGGCGGCAAGCTTGGCGGCGAATTTGGCGATCGGAAATCCCGTGGCCTTGGAGGCCAGAGCGGAGGATCGCGAGACCCGCGGGTTCATCTCGATGGCCAGCCGGCGTCCGGTGGTGGGATGGACGGCGAACTGGATGTTGGAGCCGCCGGTCTCCACGCCGATGGCCCGGATGATCCGTTTCGACTCGTCGCGCATGGCCTGGTACTGGCTATTGGTCAGCGTTTGCTGCGGGGCCACGGTGATGGAGTCTCCGGTGTGCACTCCCATCGGGTCGAGGTTTTCGATCGAGCAGACGATGATCACGTTGTCTGCCTTGTCCCGCATCACCTCCAGTTCGAACTCCTTCCAGCCGGCGACCGATTCCTCCACCAGAACCCGGTGAACCGGGGATAGATCCAGTCCCCTGGAGGCGATGCTGCGTAACTCCTCGACGTTGAAGGCGATGCCACCTCCCGATCCGCCGAGGGTGAAGGACGGCCGCACCACCACCGGGTAGCCCGCCTCCGCTGCGAAGTTCTCGGCGTCATCAACGGTCTCCGCATTGGCCGACCTGGGGACCTCCACTCCGATGCGGTTCATCGCTTCCTTGAACAGCTGCCGGTCCTCCGCGGTGCGAATGGCCTCCGCGTTGGCGCCGATCAACTCCACGCCGTGCCGTTCCAGTGCGCCGTTCTCGAAGAGGGCCATGGCCATGTTGATGCCGGTCTGCCCGCCAACCGTGGGAAGGATTGCGTCGGGCTTCTCCCGCTCGATGATCCGTTCCAGGGTCTCCGGCGTGAGCGGCTCGATGTAGGTGCGATCGGCCAGCTCCGGGTCGGTCATGATGGTGGCCGGATTCGAGTTCACCAGGATGACGCGGTAACCCTCTTCCTTCAGCGCCTTGCAGGCCTGCGTTCCCGAGTAATCAAACTCGCAGCCCTGACCGATGACGATGGGGCCCGATCCGATGATCAGGATGGTATGCAGGTCGGTCCGTTTCGGCATCGGGTCGGCATGATACAAGGTCTGCCATGTCGCGAAGACTCGTTGAATGGGACGGTCTGGACCTACGCATCGACGGAGACAAAATCCGGGCGATGGTGGCTGGCCTCCGTCTCCACCCGATCGAAAAGCTCGATCTTCAATTTACCAACGGGCTGCTCCGCGTCTCCGGCGTCGTGCGCAAGTTTCTGGCCGTCCCCTTCTCCGCAGAAATCCGGGAGATCGAGGCGAAAGGGCGCTCCGTCCGGGTACCCCTGGGAGCCGCCGCGGCCTTCGGCGGGATCCCCATCCCCCAGTTTCTCTTTGGTCTGGTGAAAGGTCAGCTCCCGCCGACCCTGGTCCGGTTCGAAGAGCCAGCCACATTCATCGTCTCGCTGGATCGCTTCTTGCCATCGTTCGTCGATATCGAGCTCCAGAAGATCTGGATCATCGACGGCGGCCTGGCCGTGACCCTTGGGCGAGGGGGCGCCGACCTGCCAGCATCTCAGGAGGAAACTCATGGAACCGACATCAACGACATTGCCTGACCTCACCGGCCTGAGCGACGATGAGCTCGCCGCAGAACTTCGCGAGGCGCGCAAGGACCAACCCGATCCTCTCTCCAGCGACCGGGCCAGCCGTTTCTACGACCGCATCCGCGCATCCATCGAGCGCTTCGTGGCCAAACAGGGGAAGGTCGCAGGCAAGACGACCGAATTCCTGCTGCTGGTTCCCGATGTCTTCATCCTGCTCTGGCGACTGGTCACCGACGCCCGGGTAAGTGGGAAAGACAAAGTGCTGATCGGCAGCGCGCTGGCCTACTTTGTGTTCCCGTTCGACATCATCCCCGAGGGTCTGGTGGGGCCGATGGGCTACCTCGATGACCTGGTGTTCGGCGCCTTCGTGCTGCACAAGGTTCTGGGCAACACCGACGCCGAGGTGCTGCGGGCACACTGGAGCGGTCGCCAGGATGTCCTCGCCTCGATCACCAAGGTGCTCGACGCAGCGGAGAACCTGGTCAGCAGCGACGTGATGGCCAAGATCAGGAAGATGATGAAGTAGGCCGGCACGGCCGGCTCAGGTTGCCGTTCGGGGTCTCACTTCCGGCCCTACGTACGTCGCCCTGGGTCGGATGATCTGATCGAGCGCGTACTGTTCGATGGCGTGACCGATCCAGCCGATCGAGCGGCCGATGGTGAAGATCGTCAGCGGCGCGCCACGATCGATCTTGAGTGCACGGGCCATCGCCACCAGCGCGAAGTCGATGGTCGGTTGATCCCCGGTCAATTCCTTCGCCGCCCCGACCACGTCCCTGGCGAAACTCACTTCGGCCGACTTTGGGAATGCCTCATGGAGCATGGTCATGAGCAGACGGCCGCGTGGATCGCCGTTTGGATGGAGCGGGTCTCCGAACCCGTGGAGGACTTCTCCGCTGCGGAGTCGAGCGGCCAGATCGCGCTGAAGGCTTTTCGATCTCCGATGGGCGTCGAGCATCGTCGAAACACGCTCGGTAACGCCGCCATGTCTGGTCCCTTCCAATGCGGCGATGCCTGCCCCGACGCAGGCGTAGGGATTGGAACCTGCCGAGGCGACGCAGCGGACGACGAACGAGGAGACGTTCAGCTCGTGATCGGCGCAGAGGATCAGGGCGGCCCGCAGAAGCGCAGCGGCGTGCCGGTTTCCCGGAGACCAGAATTTGCAAAGCGTGCCTTCGAGGGTCAGCTCCAGGCTCGAAGACTCCACGGCGATGCTGGCGAGCAGATTCAGGATCCGCCATCCGGTCTGGGCCACGGCGCGCGACCGGAGATCGAACGCCAGGGGATCGCGAGCGGCAACGATCGGCAGCATCGATTGGGCCCGTGCGCAGAACCGCAGGGATTCCGATCCTCGGATGCCGGAGACCACGTGCAGCGGGGTGGTGGCGAAGACTTCCGCATGAAACCCGCCGGTCCAGAGCAGCGCCGCCACTTCTTCCACCGATCGGGTCCGGGCCAGTTCTTCCACCTTCCATCCTCGATAAAAGAGGCCGCAGCCGTCGATGAGGGTGATGGACGTCTGCAGCACTGGAAGGCGCCCTTGCATGGAGCGCCCGCCCCTCTCCTTTGCGTCGCGTCCATGCCCCCCGCGGAGCCGCATGGTCTCCACGTCCTCGGCGGCGTAGCGACGGGCGCGCGGATCGTCGGGGGCATGCGCGGAGCGGATCAGACCTCTGCTGACGTAGGCATACAACGTGGCTCGGTGAACGCCCAGACGCGACGAGGCTTCCGAGGAGGTCAGCCAGGGACCCGGAATCAACGTCCCTTTTCTGCCCGCCATCGTTCCACCGTAGATCGAACAGGTTGATCTGTCCATCAATATTGACGATGTGTTGACCCGCTGCCTGCTTTTGCGGCAGGTCCGGGACACACGCCTTGGCACGCAACCCTGTCCTCCCCTCGCCGTATCTTCCCGCAGGGAGAACAACCATGATCGCCTTGATGATGCTGCTGTTCCTGACGCTGGGTGGGGTGGTGCTCGCCGTAGTCGGTGTGGCCGCGCTCGCCGTGCTCAAGGTGGGCCTGTCCCTCGTGCTGCTGCCGCTGCGGCTCCTTCTGCTTCCGCTGAAGCTGCTGCTGCTTCCTATTCTGGCGATCGCGCTGGTGATCAAACTGGCGCTTCTGCTGGCGTTTGGTGCGGTGTTGCTGGCGCTGCTCATTCCCATCGCCATTCTGGCTTTCGTGGTGATCGCGCCGATCGCGCTTGCCGTCTCCGCGGTCACGTAAAGAAGATGCGCTGCACGGTCCAGAAGATTCCGGTCGCGGCGATGAGGGCCGAAGCGGGGATGACGAAACGAT
The DNA here is from genome assembly GCA_046594105.1 of Thermoanaerobaculia bacterium. Lineage (GTDB taxonomy): Bacteria > Acidobacteriota > Thermoanaerobaculia > Gp7-AA8 > Gp7-AA8 > JBDSGC01. Next base: position 7,940 of record JBKJQB010000207.1, on the reverse strand, counting down.
TGCGGTACCACGGCTTGTCCCGACACCAGCGGGCGACCAGCAGGAAGGCCGCCGCGATCACCGTGAGCTGACCTGCTTCCACACCGAGGTTGAATGTGAGCAGCGCGGTCACGAACTGCGAACGCGGCAGTCCCAGTTCCCGAAGCACTCCGGCAAATCCCATCCCGTGCAGCAGACCGAACGCGAACACCACGAACACCCGCGCCGCGCTGACTTCCTTCACGAAAATGTTCTCGATGGCTACGTATGCGATGGAGACCGCGATCATCGGCTCGACGATTCGCGATGACACGGAAAGCACCCCGTACATCGAGAGCGCCAGCGTAATGGAATGGGCCACGGTGAATGAGGTGACCTGCGCCAGGATCGGCCGAATCCGGCTGCTGAGCAGAAAGATGCCCAGCACGAACAGGATGTGATCGAGACCGTAGGGCACGATGTGCGTGAATCCGAGGATCAGGTATTGCCGGGCCACCTCCGCTCGTGTTGGAGGCAACACGTCACGGGAAAGCGCGACCGGTGTCGATAAGGCATCGGCGTCGAGCCATTCCCGTCGTTCTCCGATGGCCAGCGGGTAGTAGCTGTACGTGAGATGCCAGCGCCAGCGGAAGGGGCCGGCATTGGCGGGGATGTCGCCATGAAAGCGCACGGTGTCGTCGGCCAGAATCTCCACCTTCGGCGTCACTCGCATCGCCCCGAAGAACACCTCCGCTGCCGCCCGCAGCTCCGGCGTGTGCATCCGCAGCCGCGCTCGAGCACCCTCGGGCGACAGCACGACCCGCCGGTGCTCGATCTTCGAAAGCAGCGACAACGGACCGGTCACCACATCGATCTGGTAGGTATGGTTTCTTAGGAACGCTGCGCGTACCTGAGTGGTTCCGATCTCATGAGCCGTCGCTCCCGGCGCGCAAAGCCCGAACAGAGCGAGGAGGAAAATCGACTTCAGCGTTCGAAGGTGAGGGATGCCCAGAGACTCTCCCAGTCGGCATTGGAGCTCGGCCGGGCGGCCACCATATGCACCGTCTCGACCAGCCATACGCCGCGCTGTTTCAGGGGGAGAGTAACCCGCCCCTTCGCATCGGTGCGAGCGCTCATTTTCGGCAGCACGATATCCCGGTACACGGCGGAGACCTGCGCATTGGCCAGCGGCTTCCCTTCGAAGAGAAGACGAAACGAGGCAGCGTCGGCCGTGGAGGAGCGCTCCGGAATCAGTTCCAGCCGCAGCCCGACGGGTTGGTAATGGGTGGCGTTCGAGCCGCCGTCGCCCACCATGATCAGGGCCTTGGCGCATCGCGAAAACAGCTCGCGGTCAGGCTTTCGGGTCTCACCGCGACTGGCTCTCAGTGCGGAGATTTTCTGGAGCCCCTGAATGCGGAGGAACTCTTCGAATTTATCGGCCGCCAGGTCGAGGTGAACCGGCTTGCTGCGGAAGGCGATCACTGCAGGACCTGGAGCATCGAGCCGGAGATAGCCGGCCGGATCCTGGTGTTCCATGCCGTTCACGTCCCACTCGCGTTTCCCCTGGCGAACGAAGAATCGCTCGATCTGCGAACTCGCGCGGGGCACCGGATCGCCGACGAATTCTTCACACTCGAAGCGACGCGGAGAATGTCTGCCCGGCCGGTGGACGGAACGACGAGGGCTCGATCCAGAAATCGTGGGCGAAGGCGGACGCTGGAAGAAGCCACAGCAGAAGTGAGAGTCGACGGATCATAAAAAAACGGAGGGTGACCGCCAGGGGTCACCCTCCGCCAGAAGGATCAAGCTACTTCGTTGACGACCGACGACGGGACTGATCGGAGGTCTTCACACCATCGAAGAGCGAGCGGAGCAGCGAAGGAGCCTCGCCCCACTTGCCGACGATCGGCGTGTTGTTCGGAATCTGTGCAGTGATGAAGGTCGCATCGGCGGACTTGTTGTCAACCACCGAGGCGTATGGAACCACCACGCCGTTTCCCTGCGCCACCTGAATTTCCGCGGTGGCCAGCTCGAACGACTTGTTCGAGACGACACTGCTGGGGAACTGGAGGTGGGTGAACGTACCGGGCGGAATGAAGAACGGACGCGGCGAGCCGATCACCGCACCGCTGGCGTCGCGGAGGGTGACCAGGACCACGAGGTTCCCGCCGGAAGAGCCGCTGTTGCCAGCGACAAATCCGAGGTTCGTGCGGTAGTTCAGGTTGTTGATGAGACCGGGGAGATAAGAAATCATTGCGTTGTTGGTTTTTCCGCCAATCGTGTTCTCGAGAAAGTCACGAACCGGAGGAACCGTCTGACCGACAGTGCCGCCATCTTCACGAGTGACGTAAGAACGGCTGGTCACGGCGAAGGGGCGGTCGGCGCCAACCAGGACCGCGCCAATCGCTGCCGGGAGATTCCGGTAGTTCTTGAGCACGTCCTTGAGCAGAATTGTACCGTTGGACGGAACGGCGAAAGAGCCGCCCGGGATGGTGTCCGATGCCAGCGGAAAGACGTTGTCCGAATTGTTGATGTTGGAGCCGTTGGCAACCTCACCGCTCTCAATGAACACGAACTGCACGTTGAGGTTGTTGGCGTCGATGTTCCGGATGGCGATGTCGCTCACCCAGAGAGTGTTGCCCAGGCCGGGCGTGTGGCTGGCCACCGGGATCACGTAGAAATCCGCAAGATGGGCTGCCTGCGCCACCGGGGCGAGGAGCGTGACCGCAAGGGCGGTCAGTAACAGGATTCTTTTCATTAGGCTCTCTCCTCCGTCCTGGTGCTTAGTTCGCGTGCGGACGGCTGTCAAACCCGGCGCTCGGAAGTGCTGAGTACGGGAAGGTTGCCAGGAATGGCTTGTCGTTCGCGTCGACTCCATCAGTCAGCGCGTTGTTGGGGAACTTATCGAATCCCGGGACGAGCACGCCGGCGACGACACGAAGAGAGATGTCGACGACGTCATCGGCCAGACGACGGCCGTTGGGGAATCCACCGAGATCGCCGGCGATGGCGCCGAGGTTCTTGATGGAGGCTGCCGGGGTGACCGGGACGGCCACATTGAGACGGATCATTTCCGCCGGGACGACATTGGGCGGCTGATTCTTGCCCTTCAGGCCGGTGAGGAAGACTTCGACGATGTCGTTGCGCGGTGCCGGCGGCACGTCGATGCCATAAAGCAGGGTGTAGAGCTTGGCAACCTCAGGATCGAGGATGCGGTTACGGAAAGCGGCGTTTGCCTGGAAGAGCGGCAGGTCGCCAGAAGGCTCAGAGCCGTTGAAGATGTCTTTGAAGGCAAGCGGCAACACCACTTCGTTGACCAGCGGCATGCCGAGGCGCGAAACCTGGGAAAGGCCGGCCAGGGTGGTGCGGCGTGGGGCGCCCAGCGCGGTGTTGAGCACGCTGACGCGAGGACGGCTGGCGGTTGCCCAGACGCCGATGACGGCATTCGGAGCGTCCAGAGCGGTCGGAACACCACCGGCGCCAACGAGCTGGCTGATGGGGATCTGCAGAGCGATGGTGTGGACGTTGTAGCCCTTAAGCCCATCGACACCAGGTGCGCTGACCGCTGCGGGCGGAACCTTGTGGAGCTGCTGCACCGGACGAAGGGTCAGCAGGTCGACGATGGCCGCGATGTCGACAAAGAAGGAGTCGTCACGAGGACCGGCGAAGACTTTGCCGCCGCCATTCGGGAGCGTAAACACGGCCTGGTCGGCGAGCGCCGCGTAGTTCGGGGTCGATTTCGGCCCGATGTTGGCCGGGGCGACCTGGAAGCTGTTGCCGGTCGGGTTGAACGAGGTGCTGGCACCACTGCGACGGGGTCCAGTGATCCGATTCACCGTGTAGAACTGGCGGACATTCAGGTTCTCCGAGTCCAGCGACGTCACCGGACCGGTGTTGTACAGGAACGTCATCTGGTTGCGGACGTCCGTACGAAACTGGAACTGATAGGTGATGTCTTCTTTTCCGTCTCCGTTGTTGTCGATGTGGATCTCGTAGACGCCGGAGGGGGAGAAGTTGTAGAAGTTCGGCCCGTTGCCAGCCTCTTCCAGGGGGATGTAATTCGCAAGCAGGGTGATCGTGTCTGGAGCGTCCGGGCTGCGAAATACATAGACATCAGTGTTGTCCATCGTCGGGTCTTCCGTGATGAGTGGCGCTTCACGGTGAGACGAGGCGAAGGTGGTGGGGACGACCAGAACCATTGCCAACAGCATGGAAGTCAGAACTGCTTTGAGTGGTGCATGACGCATCGGTTGTTCTCCTTGTGATTGACGACTACGGATTAGAAAGTCTGGTGGATGTAATTGGGGGCCGAGGAGCGCATCGTCAATCGGTGTGCGCGTAATCCATTGCACGATCACAACCACGGACGCCTGGGGATGAGTAAGAAACTGCCTACGAGCGGAGTAGGAAATCACGCAAAGTTTTCGTGTCATTTGTGACCGCATACATTCAGCTTGCGCCAGTTCCCCAGCGGACGGAACGGCGTCGCGGTTGCCGCTCCCTCACGCGATTACAAGTCCACGCGGGAAGGCGCCGTAAGACCTGTGACTCGTACGCGTTGTGACTGAGAAGCCTGTTCTCGCCCGGCACACAGACGGTCGCTTCGCAAACCAGATTCAAGCGAACCCGTTCGACAAGGCAAACCGCATCAGGTCGAGATCGCTCTCTACTGCCATTTTGCGCAGCAGCCTGAACCGATGTGTACTCACCGTCTTGACGCTGATCCCGAGATCGAGGGCAATCTCTTTCTGCCGCCGCCCCGACAGCATCATCGACATCACCTGGTGCTCCCGTGGGGACAAAATGTTCTGGGGGTTCACAAGAGAGTGGTGGTACGTCGAGTAGTCCGTTCCCTCCAGCACACTATCAATCAGCGAGCTCAGCTCGCGGGGATGCGCACGCTTACTGATGACCGCGCTCGCTCCTTCGGGGAGCCGGTTAGGAACGATCTCGCTACAGATGACCACGGTAGTCTCGGGCGAAAGCGATCGGATTCTGGAGGTGATCCACGGGTCGTCGATCACGGCGAGATGAGGGGCGGACTGGGCAATCAAGGCCTGCGCTTCTTCAAAGGTTGCGAACGCTCCCACGACATTGTGATGCGCCAGCAGACTGCTGATTCCTGCGCGCGTCAGCGGATGCGAATCGATCACCACAATTTTGAAATCCATCGGCGTCTCCAAACTTACACAGGAGCTACGACGAAGGGAGGCGGTCGGATTTATCTGTAATAGAGGTCTTTTCCTATAAGGGATCGACCTCAGCCATTCGACGAAGCTCGACAGCTGGCGCGACCACCAGTATTCTCCGGTCGCTGCTTGAATAAAAAAGATGCCGCAAACCCCGCACATCGAACGCCACTTCACCGCAAGCGCGGTCGTCCGCGACGTGGTCATCGGAATGGCCGACGGCCTGACGGTTCCCTTCGCGCTGGCTGCCGGGCTGAGCGGTGCCATCGCGCAGACCGGCATTGTGGTGACCGCCGGTCTCGCAGAAATCGCCGCAGGGTCCATCGCCATGGGCCTGGGCGGCTACCTCGCGGCCAAGAGCGACGCGGAGCACTACGCATCCGAAGAGCGCAAGGAGCATCAGGAGATCCAGGAGATTCCGCGTGAAGAGATGAAGGAAGTCGCCGAGATTTTCCGCGAGTACGGGCTGGCCGAAGATCATGTGGACGCGGTCGTCGAAGCGATGACCCGCCGGCCGAAGCAATGGGTCGACTTCATGATGCGCTTCGAGCTCGGTCTGGAGCGGCCCAATCCCGGAAGAGCACGGACCAGTGCCACCGTCATCGCCACGTCGTACATGGTCGGTGGCCTGGTGCCGCTCGCACCCTACATGCTCGTCGATTCGGCAAAGACTGCGCTTTTGGTCTCCGTGGTGGTCACCCTGCTCGCGCTGGCAGTGTTCGGATACGTGAAAGGCCGCTTCACCGGCTCGCGACCGTTGAAGAGCGCGGTACAAACCACCCTGGTCGGCGGCCTCGCCGCGGCCGCGGCCTTCCTGATCGCGCGCGCCATTACCTGATCTTGCCGGTAGGGAAGGCACAACCCAAGGAAAGGGCGGAGGATCCAGTTTTCGCGGAACTGGCGTGGCACAGCCACTCTTGCCAAATTACGTCGTGCGTTCTCCGATGCAGAGGGCATCGAGGCCTGACTGGAGCCGGCGAAGCCGGCAGAAGAATGTAGCCCCCGGCTTCAGCCGGGGGACCGCGGCGACTCGATGCAGCGAAGCCCGCTTCAGCGGGCGACAGAAGGGGTTTCGCGTCATTTCGCGAACCACCGAGTCCATCCGCTGTTCTGTCGCCCGCTGAAGCGGGCTCGCGAATGGGAGTTCTCGGTTTCCCCCGGCTGACGCCGGGGGCTACAGTCTCTCGCCGGCTGTGCCGGCTGCAATCCGCTGGAGGGGAATCTTCTCTACCTGCGCTGTGATCACCGGTGATCTCGAACACTTACGAACAGAGAGAAGAGTTTTCAAAGCGAATCTGGACAGCTGTGTGGCACAGACACTCTTGTCTGTGCCGGTGGAACCTACGACGCCGTCTTCGCTCCGTACTGTTTCTCGATCCAGCTCTTGTAGTCGGCGCTGCGCTCTTTGATGGCGCGCCACCACGGCTCGTTGTCGACGTACCACTGAACGGTCTTCCGCAGAGCCTCTTCGAAATCGGTATCGCAGCGGAAACCCAGCGTTTCGACCTTCGACATGTCGATGGAGTAGCGGCGATCGTGACCGACGCGGTCGGCCACGCGCTGGATCAGCGATGAAGGCTTCTGGAGATGCCCGAGGATCTTGGCCGTGATGTCGCGGTTCTCGCGCTCGTTGCCGCCGCCGATGTTGTAGGTCTCGCTGTTCGTTCCACGCTCGATGAGGAAGTCGATCGCACCGCAGTGGTCGTCCACGAACAGCCAGTCGCGGATGTTGCGACCATCGCCATACAACGGCAGCGGCTGGTTGTCGATGGCGTTGGTGACGAACAGCGGGATCAGCTTCTCGGGATACTGCCACGGCCCGAAGTTGTTCGAGGCGCGCGTCACGATCACCGGCAACCCGTACGTCTGCGCATACGCATACGCCATGCGGTCGCCGCCCGCCTTGGATGCCGCATAGGGATTGCGTGGATTCAGCGGGTCGGTCTCGTGAAAGGACCCCTCCTCGATCGATCCATACACCTCGTCGGTGGAAATCTGCACGAAGCGCTTGAGTGGCTTTGACTGACGCCTCGCTTCCTCCAGCAGGATGAGCACACCGGTAACGTCCGTGTTGATGAAGGTGGCCGCTTCCACCAGCGAGCGGTCGACATGTGTCTCCGCCGCAAAGTTCACCACCACATCCACCCCGCTTCCGTCGACTCCCCTATACCCTTCGGCCACATCCTGCGGGTTGGCGATGTCGCCGTGCAGGAACTTGTAGTAGCTCTTCCCCTCGTACTCCGCGAGGTTCTCGCGGATGCCGGCATAGGTGAGCTTGTCGAGGTTGACGACCTGCGCCTCCTCTCCGTACTTGTTGAAGAGAAAGCGGATGAAATTTGATCCGATGAAGCCGGCGCCGCCGGTAACGAGATAGCGCATGAAGGTCCTTCAGTGCTGGGGTGGTCCTCTGTACGGAGCGGACGGCCGTCCTGTCCAGAGCAATTCTCAGCGCGTAAGCGCGAGAGGGCGAAGGATCGCAGATCGGGTGTTGGTTGGCAATGCGGGAGGGGTTTGGCGGTCCGGCCGGCAAGGATGCAGCTCCGGAGGGACTGAAGCGTTGGACAGCTTCCTGGAAGCGGCGCCGGGCCGTCCGCGTCCTACTTCCCGCTCTTGCCAGCGATCTGTTCCAACAGCTCGATGATCCGGCGGTTCTGCTCGTCGACTTTGCGCTGCGAGGCGCGGGTGCTCTGCATCCAGCTCCAGCAGAGGGCGGCGATGGCGATGGTGGCCACGACCAGGACCACGACGAAGAGGATCGGCACTAGTAGATCAGCCAGCCGCGCGTAGCGTAGT
>JBKJQB010000205.1:0-8872 GCA_046594105.1 Thermoanaerobaculia bacterium | reverse complement strand
CGTCGACAAGCAGTATTGCAGCGGGACCATCACTGGCCCCGTGGACAACGGCAAGGTCCCCGTCGGCGCATTCCGGCACGCGCAGTACGGCGACACGCTGTCGGACTTCATCGGACGCAACTCGTATACCTCCGACGGCGCGCAGAGCGTCGACGCAGGTGTCTACAAGACCTTCACGCTGCCGCAGAAAATCAGCTTCATGGTTCGCCTGGACGCGTTCAACATCTTCAATCAGGTGAGATGGTGGTACCCGGCCAATGACATCAACACGCCGGCGACGTTCGGCAGGGTGACGCAGACTGCGTACGGCGCCACCAACAGCGGCGGCTCTGCGCCGAACGCATTGACGGCACCGCGGACTCTGCAGCTCGGTTTCCGCGTCATCTATTGATAACGAGACTTCGGGTCGCGGGCGCTTTCCGCCTGCGACCCCGGCTGCTCGAGAAACCGGTGAACACTGCGGATCCCAGACGGGAAGCCTCCCTGTCGCGGATTCGCATTGCTGGGTTCGCGATGCTCCTCCTGCTCGTGTTGCCGGGGGTGAGTCGGGGCCAGGCTCCGAAGAAACTGGGCAGAGCGCTGGTCACGTTCTACTGGACCATCGACGAGACGGGCCCGCGATACCGAGGCAAGGCCAGCACGGTGCTGGAGGATGCGCGTGGACGCGTTCTGGCGCGCACCAGCAAGAGGTTTCGAAGAGATCTGATCATGGAAGGGAGCGGCCAGCTTCGCGACGGGCGAACCGTGGTGTATGACCGGAAGGTCGACGGCGAGAATCGCTTCCGGCTGGGCAGGTCGCAATATGGCGAGGGGCAGCTCGGCTGCGCGCTGATTCCCTACCGCACCGTGGCCGTCAACCCCGATTTCGTGAAGCTGGGCTCCACTCTCAGCATTCCTCAGCTGAAAGGAGCGCACCTGCCGGACGGCACCACGCACGACGGGATCTTCGCCGCCGATGATCGAGGCCGCTTCCGGGGGGCGCACATCGACATCTTCGTTGGCAACGGACCGAAAGGGGCGCGGCCCTTCATACGCAAGGGTTACGGATCGCGCTCCCATGTGAAGGTGTATCTGGTGGAAGACTCCACGCCGGACGATTGCCTCCGGCAGAGGCGTTCGTCTAAGCCGTGAGGCAGAGGCTTCGTCACCGGACGGTCGCCAACCCGAAGATCAACGGATCGGCAGCGGCTCGCGGTAGACGGCAAAGTTCGCCGAAGCCGGATCGGCTGCGGTGATCTCCAGGACGTACTTGCCGCGCGGCAACGGCGACAGGACGCCGGCGAAGGTGCTGGACGTTCCGGCGTAAGTGAGCCCGACGGTCTGAACTGCCTCATCTCCGCGAAGGACCCGGGCCTGGATTTCGATCGTGTCGGCGTTCCACAACCCGCCCGGCTCGATGGGACAACCACAGGCCATGGTGGCTTTGACACGGAGGACAGTCTCCACACCCGGCTTGCCCTCTGCGGGATTCAGGAGTTCGAGGATGAAACCGTGAAGCTCCAGCACGATGCCGTCGCCGCGGAGGTCGCGGCCCGGCAGCAATACCAGTGTGGTCTCGGACTGGGCGGTGGCCTGGGCATTTCCGAGGGGACCTTCGGCGCTGATGCGAACGCGTGTGGGCCGGCTCAGTTTCAGGGTTGTTTCGAAAGCGGCCGCGCCGGGGGTGGAGTAGAGGGAGACTCCTCGGAGCCGCGGTTCCTTCATGATGGTCTTCGTATCGCCGGTCTCGCCCTTCTGGATGCCGGAGGCCAGCAGCCGGCCGGAATCTGCATCGCGAATGGTGACGCGCGCACCGCCGACATGCGATCCGATGAGTTTGGCGTCACGGGCGACCACATGCACGATCACGTGGGTGTCGATGGATGCAGCGGCGTGCGCGGTGATGGTGAGGAATGAGGCGAGAACGCCGAGGAGGGCCCGTTTCAACGGCGGCCTACCGTCGGGCGGGCGGAGCGACGGGGAGAGAGGCTCTGGTTCTGCTGCGCGATTCTCTCGCGCAGGCTGGAGCAGACCACATCGCAGAGATCGAACACCGTGGCGTCAGCGATCGAACAGTACACGGTGTTGCCCTCCTGACGCCGGGCGATGAGACCGGAATCGTGGAGGATCTTGATGTGCTTGCTCACGCTCGGCTGGCTTGCCTCCAGCTCTTCGGCGAGCCCACTGATACTCTTCTCGCCCCGATCGAGCGCCTGAAGCAGGCGTAAACGAAAGGGCTCCCCCATGACCTTGAAGCGCGCGGCCACCAGGGAGATCGCCGCCGGACTGAGTTCAAGCTTCTTGTGCATACTCGATGAAACCACCGCGACGCGCCGCCTATTCTGCCAACCCGCCAATGTGCCCATACAGGCATATCTGGAGGATGTGCTCCCGCTGCGATCCGGATGGGTCGGTTGGATGGCTATGGCAGATTACTACATGTCTATGTTGGAATATACTGACGGCGAGATACGGTTTCGGTCATCCATGACAAGGCTCAAACAGGTGACACCCCGAGAAGCACTGGAGATGCTGCAGCGCGGAGACGCGGTCGAGATCATCGACGTTCGACAGCCCGCCGAGTATGGCGACACTCATGTGGAACCCTCCCGTCTCGTCCCCCTCGGAGAGTTGGCCGCCCGAACGGGTGAGCTCGATGGCACCCGCACCCTGCTCACTCTCTGCCGTTCCGGCAACCGTTCGACGATCGCAGCGCAGCAACTCTCAAATGCAGGCTTCGATGTTCGCAATATCGACGGTGGCCTTCTTCGATGGATCGCCGAAAAGCTTCCGGTCGTGAAAGGAGCATGACATGGTCTTCAAACAGTTTTACCTCGGTTGTCTTGCCCACGCTTCCTATCTCATCGGCTCGGGGAAGGATGCGGCGGTCGTCGATCCTCAGCGCGACGTGCAGCAGTACATCGATGAGGCAGAGGCCAACGGGCTCACCATTCGCTATGTGATCGAAACCCACCTGCATGCCGATTTCGTCAGCGGCCACCGTGAACTGGCAGCGAAGACCGGGGCGGAGATCGTGTTTGGCTCCCGGGCCGGCGCGGAGTTTCCCCACCGGGCGGTCCACGACGGCGATGAACTCCAGGTCGGGCAGGTCGTCCTCCGGGCTCTGGAGACGCCCGGGCACACTCCCGAGGGGATTTCGTGGGTGGTCATCGATGGGGAAGCGCCGGAGGCACCGCAGAAGGTGCTCACCGGCGACACGCTGTTCATCGGTGACGTCGGACGGCCGGATCTGGTCGGGTCCAAAGGCTTTACCGCAGAGGACATGGCCGGCATGCTGTACGACTCACTCCACGGGAAGTTGCTGCCGCTCGACGACTCCGTCGAGGTTTATCCGGCCCACGGCGCCGGTTCGGCCTGTGGTCGCAACATCTCCAAGGAGAGGTCGTCCACCATCGGCGAGCAGCGGCGCACGAACTACGCGCTGCGCCCGATGCCGCGGGATGCATTCATCAAGCTGATGACCAGCGACCTCCCGCCGGCACCGAGCTATTTCTCGATGGACGCGGAGATCAACCGCCGTGGTGCAGGATTCCTCTCGGAGCTTCATGCCGACGCCTTCACCCCACAGGAAGTCCACCTGCGGCTGCAGCAGGGAGCGGTGGCTCTTGATGTGCGGGAGAGCACTGCCTTCGCGAATGGCCACATCCCGGGATCGCTGAACATCGGATTGGAAGGGAACTACGCCCCCTGGAGCGGAAACCTCCTGAAATCATCGGATCGGCTGATCCTCATTGCCGACGGTAAAGAAGAGATTGATGAAGCAGTGATGCGACTGGCGCGCGTGGGGCTGGAGAACGTGGCCGGCTATCTGGAAGGCGGGATCCTCGCCTGGAACGCGGCGGGACTGGACCTCCAACAGACGCCGCAGATCTCGGTGGACGAGCTTCATGCGCAGATCAACGATGACGGCAAGCGACTGCAGATCGTCGATGTGCGGGCTCCGGGTGAATTTTCATCGGGACATCTGCCCGGCGCAAAAAACGTCCCCTTACCGGAACTGGAGTCCCGGCTTGCCGGGCTCGATCCCCATCAACCGACTGCGGTCATCTGCGCGGGCGGATATCGCTCGGCCGCAGCCGCCAGCATTCTGCAGCGGCATGGTTTCCAGGATCTCTACAACATCACCGGCGGGACTTCCGCATGGGTGAGCGCCGGCTATTCGACCGAACGCTGAATCACGATCACAAAAGGAAAACAGAATCATGAGTCTTGCCCCAGTTCTTCAACCGCGTGAGCTCGACGAGCTCCTCACTTCGCGGACCGGAATCCGTCTCATCGACGTGCGCACGCCGGGCGAATTCGAGAGCGCTCACATCGCCGGCGCGTACAACGTACCGCTCGATGCGCTCGGCGAGCACGCCGCCGAGATCGCCACGAACCCGCAGAACGACTTCGTTCTCATCTGCCAGTCCGGCAATCGCGCCCGGAAAGCAGAAGACGCTCTGCGCGGCTCCGGCCTGACGCGGCTTCACGTTCTCGACGGCGGCATGAACGCCTGGCTCGCCGCGAATAAGCCGGCGCGATTCGGACCGCGACGGATGTCGCTGGAGCGCCAGGTGCGCATCGTCGCCGGTGGCCTCAGCGCCATCGGAGGCTTGCTCGCGCTTCTGGTCAGCCCCTGGTTCGCCATCGTGCCGCTCTTCGTGGGGAGTGGTCTCGTCTTCGCCGGGGTGACCGATACCTGCGCCATGGCCATGGTGCTTTCCCGACTGCCTCACAACTCCGTCGCTTCCTGTGACGTGCCGGCCATGGTCCAGGCACTCCGGAGCGGCGCCCAGCCGGTACCGGTCGGACGCCAGCCCGCTCCTCCGGCGCAGAACTGTTCCAGGTAATCATTGGAGATCCTCGGACTTTTTCTCGCTGTCCTGATCGGTGTTTCCCTCGGACTGCTCGGCGGCGGCGGCTCCATTCTGGCGGTGCCCATTCTGCTCTACGTCGTGGGGATGGGCGCCAAGCCGGCCATCGCGGCCAGCCTGGTGGTGGTCGGAACGACGAGCCTGGTCGGTGCGCTCCGACACGCACGCGTCTCGAACGTCGACTATCGAACCGCCGTGATTTTCGGTCTGCTGTCGATGGCAGGATCGTATGCCGGCGGACGACTGGCCGCCCACGTCTCCGACACGTTCCAGCTCGTGCTGTTCGCGGTGGTCATGCTCGGAGCGGCCGTATCCATGTTTCGCTCCCCGACCGAAGAGGCTTCTGACGGCGTCGCCGCTCGTCTGCCGCTGATCGTCGCGTCGGCGGCGGCGGTCGGACTGCTGACCGGCGTGGTGGGCGTCGGCGGCGGCTTTCTCATCGTTCCGGCACTGGTCCTGTTCGGGGGTCTTCCGATGAAGCGCGCCGCCGGCACGTCGCTCCTGGTGATCGCTCTGAATTCGGCGTCGGGCTTTCTCGCGTACGCTGGCCGGGTGCCTATCGACTGGCGCTTCACGGCGCTCTTCACCATTCTGGCCATCGCCGGTGTTTTCATCGGCTCGGCGATGGTGCAGTATGTTTCGCAGTCCCTGCTCAAACGGACCTTCGCCGTTTTTCTGGTCGGGGTGGCCGGCTTCATCCTGATCCAGAACCAGCAGCAATTGCGGAAATCGGCGCATGCGGTACGGGAATCGCACCGCATGGCCGCCAGACCTGACCGATGAGTGAGACTGCCAGCCTGCGTCGCTGCCGCGAATGCGAGACCGTCTTCGAGCCGGGGGTGGCCGCGGACGGGCCGGCGGGGGAACCGCGATGCCCCCAGTGCTTCCTGCTGTCCTCCGAAGAGGTGCTCGACCTCGACGAGCGCGAGCTGGTCATCCGCGAATCGACGCCCTTCCGTTGAGGGTACAAAGCATGAGCGGCCGGGAGCCGCTCCTCACATGAGAGCAGACGTCCCAGCGTGGATTTCACCCGTTGTGATCTTCGGCGTGTTCGCCCTGATGTTCCTCGGCGAGGCCCTGCGACCGCTGCGCGCACGGGTGGAACCGAAGCTGCGCCATACCATCCGCAACTTCTCCACCGGCGGAATCTCGCTGGCCATCCTGACGCTGCTCCAGGCGCCGCTGCTGGTGCCGGTGGCGAAGTGGGCCGCGAGCCATGACATCGGGATCGTTCGATGGCTGCACCTTTCCTCCCCGTGGAGTGTGATCCTGGCCATCGTCCTGCTCGACTACACGCTCTGGTGGTGGCATTGGGCGAGCCACATGGTGCCGGTGCTGTGGCGCTTTCACCTGGTCCATCACGTCGACCTCGATCTCGACTCGTCGACCGCACTGCGCTTTCACTTCGGTGAGCTCACCCTGTCGGTGTTCTATCGGGCCCTGCAGATTGTCCTCATCGGTGCCACGCCGTTCTCCGTCTGGCTGTGGCAGACGATCCTCTTCGCATCGATCCTCTTTCATCACGGCAACCTGCGGCTCCCTGGCAGGTTCGAGCGGGTGCTCATGCGCGTGTTCGTCACGCCGCGGATGCATGGCATCCATCACTCAGACCGGAGAGAGGAGACCAACAGCAACTGGTCGAGCCTTCTCTCGATCTGGGACGTACTGCATGGAACGCTGCGCGTCGACGTTCCCGACGAAACGATCCGCATCGGCGTCCCGGCCTATCGCCAGCCTCCCGACGTATCCTTCGCCCGGATCCAGCTCCTGCCTCTCGTTCCTCAGCGGGACGACTGGCGCGATGGTGGCACTTCCGAAGTCTCTTCAACCACGCGCTGAGTGCTGGTCTTCTCTGCCGGCACGCGGCAGGAGTCGGCCATTCAAGTGGCGATGCCGAAGCGCGGCAGGACGTAACGGTTGAGCACGAACCAGATGACGAAAAAAGCGAACAGCAGGAGTGCGGAAGACATGGTTGATCGCGCAAACAGCCGCACGGTGCAGACGATTTCACGACGGGCGGGAATGGTGTTCGGAATTCTGGCTGCCCTCGTCGCCGCAGTGGAGATCGCCGCGCGCATCACCCGCTCCACGCACAACCACCGCGTTCGCAACCTCGGCGACCATCTGCACATCTCCGTGGCCGGGTCGGGTCCTCCGGTCATCTTCCTTCACGGATTCCGCGGCTCCGGGCGTTACTGGGGGCCGCAGGTTCTCACGCTGGCAGCGAACCACCAGATCATCATCGTCGACCTTCTCGGCTTCGGAGAGTCGCCGTGGCCGGCAGACTCTTCCTATGACGTTGCCGCGCATCTCGATGCCATCCATCGCACGGTCGCGCCGGTCGTCCGCGGCCGGCGGGCCACCATTGTCGGGCATTCGATGGGGGCGATCCTGGCGGCGGAGTATGCCCGCCGCTACCGGGACGAAGTCTCCAAACTGATCGTTCTCAACGCGCCGATGTTCCGTTCCGAGGATGAGGGGCGATCGAGAATCAAAGAGATGTCGCCGATGGCGGCGATGTTCTCCATGCAGCGCTTCTTGGCGCGCGCCAGCTGCGATCTGGTCTGCGCCTTCCGGCCGCTTCTGTTCAAGTTCGCGCCGGGACTGGATCCCGAGGTGCCTCCGGCGGTGGCCAGGGACGCGGTGCTCCATCGGTGGGAGTCCTTCGACCGCACGCTGCAGAACGTCGTGCTGCGATCGAACATGGAGCAGACATTGCGTGCGCTCGTTCCGCTGCCGATCACCATTCTGCACGGGACGGAGGACCACATCACCGACCGCGATCGGCTGGAGGCGATCGCTGCCGAGACGGGGGCGACGCTCCTGTTTCTCCGCGGCGATCACAACATGTATCTGCGGGATTCCGATGCAGTACTGCAACCGATCGCAGCGGCCCTGAACCGCTAGGCCGGCACGGCCGGCGGCGCTGGTTGCCCAAGGCTCCGCCAACATCACGCTCCAAGACGTTCTGCCGGGCTAGGCCGTCGGGATTCGCGTCGCACGCAACTCCGTCTTCCGCACGCCTTAACAAGGACGTAGGTAAAGTCACCATCGTCGACGCGCAGACCTTCGCCAGCGGCACGCGACGTCTTCAACGGTTCCACGGCGGCCGGTGAGAACCTCGCCTTCACACACGATCTCACCAAGGGCTGCCTGTCACCCGTGGCGGAGTCACGATGGCGCGGACGCTGACTGGCGGCCGGGACGGCCGCGCCACACCAGGGCGGCATATGCCATATTGTGCAAGTGGGCATAGATGGATCGTGTTTTGCAGGTTGGTGAGTGAACGAGGTCCTGGCGGCACAATGTCGTTCCGCGCGGGGTCCGAAGGAGTGTTCCTCATGGGTTTTGTGAACTTCATGATCAGCATTGCCGGGCGCCTGCTCCGGGTCGTTGCCGGCGTCGCCATCATCTGGATCGCCCTCCACTCGCTGCAGCCGCCCTGGAGCTACATCGTGGCCGCCATCGGTCTGGTGCCGATCGCCGCCGGAATCCTGAACTTCTGCCTTTTCGGCCCGCTGTTCAACGCCGATTTCTGGGGTCGTCCGAAACGCGCGCAGTGAAGCCTCCGATGCACGGAGCGGGCGAACACCGGAACCGGCGTTCGGTTGCAATGATCGTCAGAGCGGGCGATTGCATGCAACATGACCCGAGCGGGATCGCCTCCGTGATCCGGCTTGTGTCTGCGCGCCGGTAGTTCTGCAACCTTGTCGCGGTCACGGAGTCAGGCGCGGCCTGAAAATGACGGTCACCTCGGTCCCATCCTTTGGGAGCCGTTGGGTGTTGGCGGTGAAGATCACGCCGAGTTTCTCCTCCTCGCGGATGGTGCGGTTGCGATTGCCGATGGCGCCGCCGGGGCAGGAGTAGTCGCAGACGATGCAACCGGACTTGAAGTTTTTCTGGAAGCGCTCGTTTCCGCCGAAGCGGAAGTCGAACGAGGCCGGCTTTCCCCCTTCCAGAATCAGTTGCGAGAGAGGGATCGCGCCGCCGCTGCCGGGCCATTCCACAAGCACCTC
>JBKJQB010000031.1:0-4499 GCA_046594105.1 Thermoanaerobaculia bacterium | reverse complement strand
GGGAGTGGAAACTCGGAAACCGCACCGGCCGTTGTCATCCGGCCGATCTTTCCGCCGGAGTAGAGCGTCGCGTACCAGAGCGCTCCGTCCGGTCCCGCCGCGATCCCATAGGCCGTGCCGTTCTTACTAGTCCCGAAACCCGGATACCCAAGAGGAAAATAGTCGATGCTCCCCGACGGCTTGACGCGCCCGATCTTGTTATCCCATTCCTCGTTGAACCAGAGGTTGCCGTCCGGACCTGGCGTGATCTCGGCCAGAGAGGCACAACATGAGGGCTCGGCCCTGAAGAGAGCGATCACGCCCCCGGTTGTGATCCGGCCCACGCGGCCGGTGAAGGACTCGCTGAACCAGAGGTTGCCGTCTGCCCCGGCCACAATACTGAGAGGCGTCGAGGGGAATTGTCCGAGGGGAGGTACGAGAAACTCGGTAATGACCCCGGCCGGAGTGATACGGCCGATCTTGTGGCCCTCGAGTTCGGTGAACCAGAGGTTGCCGTCGGGTCCTGTGGTGATGCCTAACGGTTTGCTTCCCGGCGTTGGTACCGCAAACTCGGTGAACACTCCAGCTGTCGTGACGCGGCCGATTTTGTTCGCCATGAACTCCGTGAACCAGAGCGCTCCGTCCGGTCCCGTGACGATCCTGGCAGGCTGGCTGGACGGAGTGGGGATGGCGAACTCGCTGAAATCCCCCGCAGGTGTGATGCGGCCAATCTTGTTCCCCTTCAGTTCGGTAAACCAGACAGCGCAATCCGGACCTGCGGCGATTCCCAAGGGTGCGGAGTCTGCAGTAGGAACCGGAAACTCGGTAATGCCCTCCTTGGCCAGACTGGCCGGACAAGCATTCGTGGCGTCGAGCGCAAAAACCCCACCGTCCACATATCCGGGATAACTGTCGATCGAACCTGCGTAGAGCGTGGAAGGAGAGCTGGGAGCGACGGCAAACGCGCGGAGCTGGGCAAAAAAAGGGAGACCGGCGCTCAACTGCCGCCAGGTCAGGCCGCCATCAGAGGTCCTGTAAACCCCGAGATCCGTGTCGCCCATCGCCGCGTAAACGACCGAAGAGTTGAGAGGATCCATGGCCAGTTCCGCTACGGTGAAGGTAACCCCATCAACATTTCGAGGACCGAAGGCCTCCACCCACGATGCAGCGGCATCGGTGGTCTTGAAAACCCCGTAACCGATCGTGCCCGCAAAGAGTGTTCGCGGAGAGCGAGGATCGAGGGCCAGCGATGTCACGGCAGTGGTCGGAAGTCCGGCGTTGACCGCAACTCAGGTCAGTCCACCGTTCGAGCTCTTGAAGACTCCACCCCTGGTCGAGCCCGCGTAAACCGTTTCCGGATTGGCAGGGTCGATGACGATAGCTCTGATCTCCCTCGTGCCTGCAGGCAGAGCGCCCGTGGGCTGCCATTGCAGTCCGTTGTCGAGGCTCTTGAACACTTTTCCGAGTGCCGTTCCGGCGTAAAGCGTAGAGGGTGCGGTAGGGTGGATGGCCAGGGCCCACACCGCCGGAATGACGTCACCCTCTTTCATGCCGGATAGGATGGACGTCCACGTTCCCCCACGATCGGAGCTCTTGAGAGCACCGATGCATCCGGCGTAGAGCGTGGAGGTCTGGATGGGGTCGATGACCAGCGCCCGTACCTCACACGGAATGGTCAATGGAGTCTCGACCCAGCTTCGTCCCTTGTCGCTCGTCTTCCAGATCACTCCGACGGCTCCGGCATAAATCGTAGCTGCGGAGACCGGATCGACCGCCAGGGAGTGGGCCGTCGGTTCCGACGCCGGACCGATGCTCGTCCACTGCCCGGCCGGCGCCTCGGCCGCTGCGCTTCCCAATGCCAGAGAGATGGTTGCCAGCGAGAGAGACCGCCGGAGGTAAGAACCGACAGGTGCGAGTTCCATGAGGCCTCCGGTTTCAGAAGCGTGGAACTGCGATTGTGGTCTCATCGGCCCGACTCTTCAAATCGCGAGAATCCCGGAGCCAGGCGCCTTTCGGAGCGCCGCCTTCCAGCTGGCCGGTCCACCGGCGGGGCTTTGATCGCGGAGCCTGCCGCGTCAAGCACCTTCGGTGCGAAGAGCGGGTTTCCTACTGAGCGGCCGTCGAGGAAGCAGAGTCGATTGCACGATCTCCTGGAGTCAGGTGGCGAATCAGCCGCCCGATCGTGAGTCCCTGCACGATGATCGTGAAGACGACGACCGCATAGGTTGCATCGAGGATCGCTTGTCTCCCTTGGAAATGGGGAAGCGAGAGTGCAAGAGCGACCGAGATGCCTCCCCTCAGGCCGCCCCAGGTCAGCATGCGAATCATTCCTTTCGGCATCGATTGCAGTCGTCGTATGACAGTGAGCGGGACTGCCACGGAGACGAGGCGGGCGGTGATCACCAGTGCCACGATGGCCCCGATGACCGTGGCGTGGCGTACCGACGAGAAGCCAAAGACTGCGCCCTGAAGTCCCAGAAGCAGAAAGAGAATCGCGTTCATCACGAGGTCGGCGAACGACCAGATTCGGTCGAGAGCCTCTGTCGTGTCGCTTCGCATGGCCTCATAGCGCGCCTTGTTGCCGATGAAGATCCCGGCAACGACACAGGCCAGCGGACCCGATACGTGGAGATGCGCCGCGACCGAGCCGAGTGCCGTGACGAGAGCGACGCTGAGCAGCACCTCGATGTTCGGTTCGTCGATCGACTCGGAGGCCAGATGCACGATCCATCCGCCGGCGATCCCGAGGGCGACCCCGCCGATGACCTCACGGGCGAAGAGACCCAGCACCATCGGCGCCGACACGGCACTCGCGGTAGCGACGGCGAGAAGGACCGTGAAGACCACGACGCCAACGCCGTCATTCAGGAGACTCTCACCCGTGAAGTGGGTCTCCACACTCTTGGGAACCTTCAGGTCGTGCATGAGAGCAACAACCGCAACCGGATCGGTTGGTGAGATCAAAGCACCGAACACCAGACAGAAGAGAAACGGCACCTCGGCCCCGGCGAGTCCGAAGAGGCAATAGCTGCCGATTCCTACGATGGCCGTGGAAATCAGCACGCCAATGGTAGCGAGCGTCAGCACGCTGGTCAGGCTCTTCTTCAATTCCTGGTAGTCGACGGTGAGCGAGCCCGCGAAAAGGAGATACCCGAGCATGCCATTCATCAGGAGCGCGGAAAAATTCACGTTGTCCAGCAAATGCTCGACTCGAACGGAAAGGCCCAGCAAAGGAAAGATCCTGTCGACGATCGAGATCCCGATTGCTCCGGTCAGCCCGGCAAGGAGCATGGCGATCGTCGCAGGCATGCGGAGCGTGCGGAAGTTGAGATAGGCCAGCGCGGAGGCGAGGCTGATCAGAACGGCTGCAAGATCAAACATGGTCATCGGAGTGTTCTGCCCATGATGGGGCAGCGACGCGTCGCGAACAAGAGTCGGCAGACCCGAGGACCATCCGGTTTGCGAGGTCAACCTGGCCGTTCTCAGCCGGAACGTCACCGCCGGACCGATGACACTTCAGTGTTCATATCCGCGACCAGAGGCCACAGCAGCCACTGGCCGTTCCCGTCGCCACACATGGACATCAAGATCGAAGAGATCCTGTTTCAAAGGGCAAACAGAGCAGCAGCATGTCGCTGAGATGTTCCATACTGAGGAACGATGGCGACAGATAGTCCAGGAGAAGGCCGGCCTCCGCGCGACTCCAGACCCTCGCTCGTGGCGCACCTTCTGGGCATCGATCTGGCGGAGAAGCACGAGATCTACCACGCCATTTCCGCGTCCGCTTCGCTGCGTGACGGCACCTTCTGGCTCGAGATTCTGTTCTCCGCGGGAATCGCCACGCTCGGCCTGATCCTGAACAGCCCGGCAGTAATCATCGGAGCAATGCTCATCTCGCCGTTGATGGGGCCAATTCTGGCCAACGGCCTTGCTCTGGCCGCAGGGGACCTGGTGCTGGCCATACGCGCACTGGTCAGCCTGCTCCTGAGTGCGTTCGTTGCCGTGGGCTTCGCGACATTGCTGGTGGTTCTCCTGCCGTTCCGGGAAATGACAGCCGAAATTCTTGCGCGGACACAACCCAACACGCTGGACCTCGTGATCGCTCTTTTTTCCGGTGCGGTGGGCTCCATCGCGATCTGCAAACAGGTCCGCGGCGTAGCGACTTCCATCCCCGGTGTGGCCATTGCTGTTGCACTCATGCCCCCGCTGTGCGTCGTCGGATATGGCGTAGGGCTGATTCTCACGCTGGATGGAAAGCAAGGCGAAGCCGTCGTGCGCGGAGGGGGCCTGCTGTTTGTCACCAACCTCGTGGCCATCACCCTGACCGCGATGGTCGTGTTCCTCATCTTCCAGATCGGAAACGCCGAGGTTCGCGAAAAAGTGCGGGCCATGCGAGGCGAAGCCGGACCCAGCCCGATAGGCCGCATGCCTCTTCCGAAAGCCATCTCGCGCATCGGGAGCCTGCCGGGGCGACTGCTCCTCGTGACCGTTCTCGTGGCGATGCTCGTCGTGCCGCTCAG
>JBKJQB010000182.1:0-10130 GCA_046594105.1 Thermoanaerobaculia bacterium | reverse complement strand
CATGATCGAGACGATCAACAAGCTCACCCGCACCTCCCGAGCCCTCGTTCAGGAGCTGGGTCGTGAGCCGCAGGCCGAGGAGATCGCCGAGCGGATGGATATGCCGGTGGCCAAAGTCCGCAAGATCATGAAGATCGCACAGGAGCCGATCTCCCTGGAGACTCCCATCGGCGAGGAAGAAGACTCGCACCTGGGCGACTTCATCGAGGATCGCGGCGTCATCTCCCCCATCGATCACGTCATCGTCGCCAACCTCAAGGAACAGACCGGCAAGGTCCTCCGCACGCTCACGCCGCGCGAGGAGCAGGTCCTCAAGATGCGCTTCGGCGTCGGCGACGGCTCCGAGCACACCCTCGAGGAAGTGGGCCGCTCGTTCAACGTCACCCGCGAGCGGATCCGCCAGATCGAGTCGAAGGCGCTCCGCAAGTTGCGGCATCCGTCGCGCTCGAAGAAGCTGCGCCCGTTCCTCGATTCGACGTTCTGACCTTCCCATTCGCACCAGTTCCATCGGGCGGCCGTTCGTGGCCGCCCGATTTGCGTTCTGGCGCGGCCGCACCCTGAGGTTCGCACGTTACAATCCCGCCCCCATGCGCAAATCCATCACACTCCTCGCGTTTCTGATCCTGGCCGTCACCTCGGCGCATGCAGCGCAGCCCTACCATCTGGTGCTCGAGGCCAACCCGGCCGCGCCTTTCCCTTTCCTCAGCAAGTTCGGCACGGTCACCATCCACGTCTTCCCGTCAGGCATCCGGGCAGAGACCTTCTGGCTCAACGGCTTCAGTCAGAATGGCTCGCCGGCCGTGACCGTGGAGAATCCGCTGGGTCGCATGTACACCGATGTGCCTCTCACGCAGATTTCCGCCAACCTGCACAGACTCTCGAACCTTGGCAAGGGAATCGAGGGAGCCGCACCACAGGCCATGCAGAAGCCGATGGGAGGTGTCGTGCGCGGCGTTCCCGCCATCCGGTATCGGCTCCAGTACGGCCCCCAGGCGTGGATCGACGTCTGGACCACCGGAGTCATCCCGGAGAACCCGCAATACCGCGCTGTGATCAACCAGTTCGTCCAGGGCCTCTCGCCGGCCACCGCGTTGGTGATGAAGGCGATCCCGGGAACGCCGATCTATGTCGAGTTGAATTTCCGGCGCTACCAGAAGCTGCCGCTGCTCAAGCTCACGAAGTACGAGCGGAACGCCGAGGGTGAGACGGACGCGCTCAAGACCGGGAGCTTCTACTTCAAGGCTCCCCTGCTCGACGCGATCTGGAAGTAGGGCAGTGCCGTAGCTACAGCACGACGGTGTAGCCGAGCGTGAGCATGTCGGGCATCCGATCGAGGTAGACGGTTCCGTTGGTGTGGTCGATCTCGTGCTGGAAGATGCGCGCGGCGAAGTCGGCGACCTCGATCTCGGTGGGCTTCCCTTCGTGATCGATGCCGGTCACCTTCAGCCGTTTGAATCGTGAGACGTCGCCACCGAGGAATGGCACGCTGAGGCAGCCTTCCCAGTCGGTGACGGTCTCCGTTCCCATGGCCTCGTACGTCGCGTTGAAGAGCGCACCGACCCCCAGCTTGGCGATTCCCCGTCGTTTGGCCACGCGTTCCTGGACCTCGAATACGAAGAGGCGCAGAGGCAGGTGCACCTGCGGCCCGGCCAGGCCGACGCCTTCGTACTCGTGCATGGTTTCGATCATGTCGTCGACCAGCGCGGCGAACTTTCCCGCCTTGATGTCTTTGATCTCGACGTCCGCGGCTTTCTGGCGAAGAACGGGATGGCCCAGTCGGGCGACTTTCAGAATGGACACGGACGGGAGTGTAGCGTGGGGCTGTGGTCGGTAGAAGCAGGATTTCGGGGCGCGCTGCGTCAGGCGATCAGACCGAAGCGACTGGCTCCACCGCTCTGGTCAAGGGCAGGTTGAGCATCGACAGGGCAACCAGGAAAGCCAGGAACGTGACCATCGCACCGCCAAAAAACGCACCGCGGGCCTGCGCGAGATCGTATAGAAAACCGGTGACCAGCGGTCCGGCAAAACGCGCCAGCGAGCTGATCCCCGACGCCAGGCCGAGCATGCTCCCATGTTCATTCGATGGCGTTGCTTTGGTCAGCAGTGAGGTCAGTGATGGGTAGGTCAGCCCCTGCCCCACCGCCACGAAAAACACCACCAGGTAGAGCCGGGGGATCTGGAACACCAGAGGCACCAGCGTCAGGCCGAGCGTGAAGCAGGCGGCCCCGGCGACAATCAGCTTGCGCTCTCCGAATCGCTTGGCCAGCCGGCCGAGGAGACCGCCCTGGATGACCGCCACGATGAGCCCCATGAAGAGGAAAAACCAGGCCATCTGCAGCTGCGTGAAATGAAACCGGTCGCGCGCATGCAGAGTCACGCTCGTCTCCATGCCGGCCACAGCGAAGCCGGTCAGAAACAGCGTGCCGATGATCGAGAGGAGCACCCGATGAGCGGCCATCTGGCGCCACACCCGGCGATCGAACTGTGGCGGGATCCCGCTCCGTACCGTGGCGTCCGGCGCTTTCGATTCCCCCAGGACGAAGAAGGCCACGGTGAAGGCGATGAGCGACAGCGCCGACGCAGTGAGCCCGGGAAGGAGATTGCCCGGCATCCCGCGATGCGTTCCGACGACGGACAGGATTCCGCTCAGTGGCGGACCGAGGATGAACCCCATCCCGAATGCCGCGCCGATGATCCCCATCCCCCTGGCCCGATTCTCCACGCTGGTCTTGTCGGCGATGTAGGCCTGGGCCGTCCCGATGTTCGCGCCACCAGCGCCGGCGATGAGCCGGGAAACGAAGAGGACAGTGAGGCTCCGCGAGATGGCGAAGAGAAAGTAGCCGGTGCAGCTCGCCGCAAGGCTGATCAGAATGACCGGGCGTCTCCCGATCCGATCGGACAGCCGGCCCCAGATCGGCGCGAAAAAGAACTGCATGATGGAGTAAACGCCGACCACCGCCCCCACGGTGACGCCGCTGGCACCGTATTCGCGGGCGTAGTACGACAGGAAGGGAATGACCATCCCGAAGCCGATGAGATCGATGAAGACTGTCAGGAAGAGAACGGCCAGGGAGGATTTGCGCACGCGGCCGGGAAGTGTATACGCGGAGCTGCGACCGGCGCCGACGGCTTCATCCGACGCCGGCCGTCCGTCGTGCATTCGTCCGGAAGTGCTGGCCACCGGGGGAGTCTTCCGATGAAGCAGAACCGCAGGCGTCTGGTCCTCTTCGACATCGACGGCACGCTGCTCACCGACAACGGCGCTTCACGCGATGCCTACGGCCGGGCTCTGCGCACCGTGTACGGCTATGACGGGGACCTGCTGCGCTACGACTTCTCCGGCCGCACCGACCCTCAGATCACGCACATGGTTCTGGGGGAGGCCGGGCTGCCACGCCAGGCGATCGAAGAACGCCTCCCGGCTCTCTGGGAAATGTATCTGTCCGGTTTGGCCAGCGAGGCACCAGGACGAGTGTCCGAGTTGCCCGGCATTCGCTCTCTCCTCGATTCGCTCCTTGGCGATCCACGCGTGAGTCTCGCTCTGCTCACCGGCAATCTCGAGCCAGGGGCGTGGATCAAAGTGCGCGAGGCAACGCTGCATACGTTCTTCCCTTTCGGAGCCTACGGCAGCGACTCCGAACATCGCGAGCAGCTCCCGCCCATCGCCGTCCAGCGTGCCTCGGAGACCTTGGGTCACCACTTTCGCGGTCGCGATGTGGTCATCATCGGCGACTCGATTTACGACGTGCGCTGCGGAGTGCCCCACGCCGCCACCACCATCGCCATCGCTTCCGGGAAGACCTCGGCCGATCGCCTTCGCGCCGAGAATCCGGACCATTTCTTCGAGTCGGCCGAGGACCTGGAGGGGCTGCGGGCCGCGATCATGGGAGAGGCGGCGGACCGATGACCGAGAGTTCCGAAGCTCAGAGGCGGAGGCGTTGGCGAACAGCGGCGCCGAAGGCATCAGCAGTTCGATGCCGGCATCAGGCATCAGGGTTATAGCGGTCCTCCTCCCGCGTCGTAGTGCCCAGAAAACGACGCGCACCCCGCGGCACTCTCCCTGTGGTCTTGCGGCGCTACGTTCGCTTCGCCCAGAACTTCGACACCGTTTCCTCCCGCGTCGAGCGCCGCAACTTGATGGCGTCCCCGATTGCTCGCGCTGCTATCCTGCGCCACGCATGGTTGCCGCTGCACTCAACATCCGCGTGATCATCTCCGACGTCGATGGCGTCTGGACCGACGGTCACATCATCTACATGGGCGAGAACCGGGAGATCAAAGAGTTCAGCGTGCGCGACGGACTGGCGGTCAAGCTCGCACAGCGGGCCGGGGTCACCGTGGTCCTGCTGACCAGCCGGCGCTCCCCCGCTCTGGCCCGCCGGGCCAAGGAGCTCGGCATCACCGAGTTGCACCAGGGAGCTGCGAACAAGCTGCAGGCGTGCGACCAGATCCTCCAGAAACTCGGCGTTCGTTTCGAGCAGACGCTCTACGTCGGCGACGATCTTCCCGACCTCGCTCCCATGCATCGCGCCGGCCTCTCCGCTGCCCCCGCGGACGCCGCGCCTGAAGTTCGCCAGGCCGCGATCTGGAAGCTCGAGGCTCGCGGGGGGCAGGGAGCGTTCCGGGAGCTGGTGGAAACGCTGCTCCGCGAGCGGGGCGAGTGGGCCCGAGTGGTGAAGGACTTCGAGAGTGGAACCCCGGACGCGCAGAGCATTTAGAGGCCGGATCCTTCATCGGGCGGCGCGCCTGGTCAGTTTCGCTGTCCGCGTCCTGCCCCTGAACGTCGCCCGGAGGATCGGGGGATTTCTCGGACTCCTGGGGTGGCACCTCCTCCGGAGCGAGCGACGCAAAGCGCTGGCGAACATCGCCATCGCCTTCCCCGAGTGGGACGCCGCGCGCCGGGCGATCACCATCCGGGCCATGTTCCGCCACCTCGGCCTCTGCCTGTCGGAGATCCTCTGGCTCCCCAACGTCGACGTGGCCGTCCGCGACCGAACCACCACGGTCGGAGGCGTGGAGCCCATCCTCGCGGCCCTTCGCGCCGGACGCGGCATGATCATGATCACCGCTCATTGCGGGAACTGGGAATGGATGGCCTACGCCTTCGCTCTATTCGGCAGCCCGATGTCGGTGCTCCAGCGCGAGCGCGACGAGGCAGAGCTCAATCAACTGATTACCGAAATCCGTGCCGGAGCGGGAATCCGCACCATCGATCGAGGGTCATCCTCGGCGGCAAGGCAGATGATCCAGGCCCTTCGCAGTGGCGGCGCTCTTGCCTTTCTCATCGACCAGAGCGTGCGTGTGGAGAGCGTCCCGGTGCCCTTCTTCGGCCGGGAGGCGCTGACCCCCATTGGTCCGGCGAAGCTGGCCATCCGCACGGAGACGCCCATTGTCATCGGCTTCATCGAACGCCGCAACGGGCATCAGTTCATCCACTTCCAGCCGGTGATCGAGACCGCCCGCGGCGACGATCCCGTCGCCTTGACCGCCCGGCTCACCGCTTCCATCGAGGAACAGGTCCGCCGCGTTCCCGAACAGTGGGTCTGGATGCACGATCGCTGGCGACAGCGGCCGCAGTGGGATGTGACCCGCCGAACGGATCGATCTCCCCTCGAGAGTCCTTCGCCCCCGCCACGCGGGGGAGAAGGTGCCGAAGGCGGATGAGGGGGGCCTTCCCCGAAAAGAAGGACCCCTCATCCTCGCTTCGCGAACCTTCTCCCCGCTGCGGCGGGGAGAAGGAACTCGATGGGGAGGCTTCCCCTCATCAATGGCTGCGCCTAGCGTGAGTGCTCCAGCTCCGCAAGACGGGCAGGGGATCTCTTCGCGGAGCCTGACGTCAGATGACGATGGTCTCGTGAATGAGCTGGTTGTCCCAGAAACGACGGATCGACAGCGTCGAGCAGTCCAGCGTGCGGTACTCCCCGTAGGTCAGCAGCTCCGCCAGGGCCAGTCCCGCCGCAGGTGCTTCCATCGCACCGTGACCGGAGAAACCCGTGGCGAAAAAAAGATTGCGGAAGTGCGGATGCTCTCCCAGCACCGCGTTGTGGTCGACCTCATTCGTGTCATACAGGCCGCCCCACATCGACATGAGCCGGCAGCGCTCCATGCCTGGGATGCGCTCCTGCAGGTAGTAGTTGATCTGTTCCTCGTAGTACGTCGCATCGACCGGCGTGTCGAAACTGACCGGCGTGTCGGGATCGGCGCGACCGATCAGAAGGTTCGGCCCTTCCGGGCGGAAGTAGATTCCGCGATCGACGATGGTCATGGGGACGTGCTCGAACCCCTCGATGGGCGGAAAGTTGGTGATGAAGAGCATCCGATTCAGCGGGATCACCGGCGGGAGGTCTGCGCCGCTGAGTCCGGAGCGTTCCATGAGCTGATTGGTCCAGGCGCCGGCCGCGATCAGCACCTTTTCCGCTTCGAGCACCGTGCCATCCTCGAGGTCGAGCCCCGTGCAGACGCCATCGACGATGCGCAATCGTTTCACCGCGGTGCGCAGACGCAATTCGGCGCGCCCCTGCATGCCTTCGATTCCCCGCTCGAAATACCCCTGCGCCGCGGCCGAGGGATCGAAGCTTCCGCAATCGGGACCGAAGACCCCTCCGGCGATCGGCTGCATCTGCAGGATCTCGTTGACTTCAGGATCGATGTGGTCGATGCCGGCGTGCAGTCCCGGGACTTTCTTTTCCACCTCGCGGGCGTCGAGAAACTCGATGTGCACGCCGTTGGAGGCCCATTGATCCCCGAATATTTTCGCCTCTTCAAAATTTGAGGCGTACTGGCAGAAAAGGTACCCCCGCTGGTCGAAGCCGATGGGAAAACCGAGCTCCTCACGGAAGTTTTTCAGCCGCCCGATGGAGTAGCTGGTCAGCCGCATGTTGATCGGCGTCGTCCAGATGTTGCGGAAGCCGCCCGCCGAAAGAGCGGTGGAGCCCTTGGACAGCGCGTCCTCCCGTTCCACGACCAGAACGCGACCGCGGAATCCCAGAGTCATCAGATGGTAGAGCGTGCTCCCGCCGATGATGCCGCCACCGATGATGATCAGGTCAAACGCAGGCATTCGCTCTCCACGGACAAGGATGGAACCGCTGCACGCACGCTGAGGGGATCATCACGGCTCGTGCCTACTCCGTCTTCGCCACGACCACGGCGCAGACGCGCGCCGCTCCGCGTTTCTGCAGCGCCCTGGCGCAGGCGCGCAACGTTTCCCCGGTGGTGCTGACATCGTCGACCAGCAGGATCGCTTTCCCCCTGGCAGACTGGTGACCGAGGAACGCGTTTCGGACATTGCTCCGCCGCTCCGCTCGCGGGAGGGTTGATTGCGGCACCCGCTCCTCGGACTTCGTCAGAAGCCTGCCATCGAACGGAATCGCGATCTTCCGGGAAAGGGCACGCGCAAGGAGCTCGGCCTGGTTGTAGCCCCGCTGCCGCAACTTCTTCCGATGCATCGGCACCGCCGCCACTGCATCGAACGTCAGATCCCCACGATCCCGCAATCGCAGCGCGAGGAGGTCGGCAAGTGGATCGGAAAACCAGTCGTGCCGCCCAAACTTGAACGAGTGCAGCACTCGCTCCAAGGCTCCTCGGTACGCTCCCCAGGCCTCGGTCCATTCCACCGGGATCGGATCGTCGAGGCAGGCCCCGCAGACATAGCCAGGGTCCTGGCCGCTCCACGGCAGCGCACACGACTGGCACTTCGCCCCCGGAATGGCAGGAAGAGCCTCCCAGCAGCTCCGGCAGCAGGAACCGACCCGGTCACGCCACGGCAACGCTCCGTCGCAGGCCACGCAGGAGGCATGCAGAACGATTCTGGCCGTCTCACGTCCCAACATCGAGAGCGTCTGCAACACGGCGTTCATTGTATTTCGAAGGGAGTGGATCGATGCGTGTTCCATTGAATCGAAGGAAGTCGATGCGTATAGTGACCCCCATGAAAAAGAGCGGGTGGATTCTCGCGTTCCTGGTGGCTCTGGCGATGCCGGCCGCCGCGCAGCACAACGAATTCGGCGTCCTGTTCGGGGGAAGCAAGGCCCTGCAGTCGCCTGCGGGCCGCGGGTCGTTCGAGCGCGGGCTGCGCGAGGTGTACTACGGCATCGCCCTCGACCCCGGCACGATCTTCAAGGTGAAGCTGGGGCGGATGGACGCCAACACCGCCTTCAAAACCGGGTTCAAGGACGTCAACGGCCGCGACATCTATGAGTCCGATTCCAGCGGCTCCATCGAGCACGCCGACGGCATCATCGAGTACCGCTTCTCCGAACCGTACGGGTACACCGGACTGTTTGCTGGTGCCGGCCTCTACCGGCAGCATGGAAGGGGACGCGAAGAGTCGGACTACGGATTCCAGGGGGGGATCAACTCGATCTTTCCGATGAGCCGCCGGTACGCGCTGCAGCTCGAAGGGACGTATCACGTGATGAACTTCAACCGCCCTCGCCCAAGGTATCTGACGTTGGCGGCGGGACTGCGCATCGCCTTCTGATCGGGATCGCGGGGCATGCGACTTGCTCCCTCCTCCACCGAAACAACGAGGAGGATTCATGGAAAAGAACAAACAGACCGGGTGTTCCGTCCGTGACGTGATGACCGCGAACCCGGAGTGCGTCTCGGAGAAGGACACCATCCGCGACGCCGCCCGCATCATGGCCAAGCAGGACACGGGCGTGGTGCCGGTGGTCAACGGGAAGAAAGTGATCGGAATGATCACCGACCGCGACATCGTGATCCGTGTCATCGCCGAGGGGAAAGACTGCAGCGCGGCAAAGGCGGCCGACGCGATGTCCAAAGGCGTCAAGACCATTCGCGAGGATGCCAGCGTCGACGAGGCGCTCAAACTGATGAGCAGCTCCCAGGTGCGCCGCCTTCCGGTGGTGAATGCCAGCGATGAACTGGTGGGCATCGTCTCCATGGGCGACATCAGCAAAACCGATCAGGACAACAAGGTCGGCCGGGTCATCGAGACCATCAGCGAAGCGCCCCCGAACAAGTAATCGCCCGATCGATGCATCCCCAAAAGAGCGCGTGCGAACGCGCTCTTTTTCTTTTTGACCCACGCCTGCTTTTCGTAGCGCCGGCATCCTGCCGGCCGTGCCGCGGGCATCCTGCCCGCGGGATCTCGCCAGGCAGCACGTCTGGACCTGCCGATCGCGCCGGCGAAGCCCGGCGCCAGAACGTAGCCCCCGGCGTCAGCCGGGGGAAAACAGCGGCCCCCCGTTTCGAGCCCGCGTCAGCGGGCGGCACTTCACTACGCATCGCGCCTCTGTCGCCCGCGATGCGGGCTCACCAACCGTGGCCCTCGCGTTTCCCCCGGCTCGCGCCGGGGGCTACGATCTTTTGCCGGCTTCGCCGGCTCCACCCCGGCTCCACCCAGCCTCCAAAACGCCCCCGCGCGAACCTGCTACGCTGACGCGCATGCGGAAACGACTGGCTCTCCTCGCGCTGATCCTCCTGGCGATCGCTCCCCTGCAGGCGGCACGCACCAGACGACCTCGAACGATTGAGAAACCGGCCGTCCGCTCCATCACCGTCGACACACACGCCGACACTCCCAGCGAGTTCCTCGATCATCCCTTCGACCTCGGAGCCTGGAACGCACGAGGACATTTCGACTATCCGCGCATGAAGGCCGGCGGTCTCGATGCGGAGTTCTTCGCCGCCTACGTCCCCGCTTCCTACGCGAACAAGGGCGCCGCCGCCTACTGCCTGCGCATCATGGAGACCATCCACGAGATGGTGGAGCACTACCCCACCTGGGTGCGCTTCGCCACGTCGACCTCCGACATTCGCTCCGCTGCCGCCGACGGAAAGCGATCGATCCTCATCGGCATCGAGGGCGGTCACGCCATCGAAGACTCCATCGAGCTGCTCCGCTCTTTCTACCGCTTCGGCGCGCGCTACATGACGCTCACTCATACCAATACCAACGGCTGGGCCGCCTCCTCCGGCAGCGATCCGAAGCATAACGGCCTCACCCCCTTCGGCAAGCAGGTCGTGCTGGAGATGAACCGCCTGGGCATGCTCGTCGACATCTCCCATGTCAGCGACAAGACGTTCTACGACGCCATCGAGACGACCAGGGCGCCGGTGATCGCGTCGCATTCGTCCTCCCGCGCGCTGGCCGGGCATCCGCG